>NC_003551.1:0-338993 GCF_000007185.1 Methanopyrus kandleri AV19
GCGTAGCGAGCGGTGTGACGTCCACTATCACCCCATCTACGACTTTCAACCTGACCTTTTGTCCGACCATGTCGGAAAGACGTGCACGTACACTGGGATCGACTTTGAGTTGGAGCACTTCACCATCGCACCGCACGATGGCGGTGCCGTCTTGGATCCCCAGAAGCACGCCCTCGATGACGGACGTCTCGTGCGGTATCTCCGGAGGTGGCGGTACCGGTGAGGCGACCGCCGCCAGGATTAGGACGGGGGTTAACCCGACCGGCAACCGGACCGGCCCCTCATCGAGCGGCGCCACCTCTCGGCTCGTCGTAGTATCATCTTGGTGGTGAGGCCGGATACGGACTCAGGTCGGAGTACTTCTCGAGCCCGATAAGCGGAGGGGGGTCGCGACGCCAAGATTACTATCGAGTGAAAGATCCGCGGATGCTTCCTCACTGCATCGATAAGCATGGACCTCCAAAATTTTTCCCTACCCAGGGAGAACCAGTCGTCGTGGATGATCCCGAGGGTCCCTAGGTCGTGAGCTGTTAACTCTTCTCCGAGAGGGAGTAACTCGCGGGCTAACTCCTCACCCCGTTGGTGGACCCGCTTAGCCACTGACGCGGGCACGCGGGCTTCGGACCGAATACGTGTCCAGTGTCTTCCGAAACAGTTCACGCCGAAGCGCAGAAAAATCTGTTTGGAGTAGTGGGGAGCCGTTTTGCGCAGTTCCGCGTACACGTCTACGTCGGATGTGAACATCGCTCAACCCTCGGGCCGAACTTCGACTGTCGCGGGCTCCCCCTCTTTCCCGCGGATTTCGACGCTCACGGGGAGGAATTTCTCCACCACCCACGCGTTCGTCGGGAGGTGCGGATCGACACCGGTTACACCGAAGACCGATTCACCGTCGGCGATCGCTAGGAATGGCAGGATCTGATCTCCCATGTGCTCGTCAAGGGCCATTCCAGTGCGAAGACGCTGCACGAGCTGCTCCGCGGCCTCTCGTCCCACCACCTCCGCGGGCTTGCCTTTCTCACCCAGCGCATCGGCACCGATCCTGTTCCCTTGATCGTCTTCCGCCCATAAGACGATACCGCTGCCGGGACCTAGGTGTGGATCGCGGCCTTTAGGGTACGTCTCGATCTCGATTTCAGGTCTGATCCCGAGCTCCCTCTCGATAATTTCCGAAGCTGCCTTGGCCTGACGCTCCGCCACGTGGGGTGGTAACCGCACGCAGTGGGAGATCCCTCGAACGCTCTCCAGCTCGCCGAACTTCACGGCTTCCAGCGGCTTCAGCCGCTTCGGGGGTTCCATCCTGGCCCTGACTATCCCTCCACCCCGAGGATAATGGCCGCGTCGCAGGACCTCGAGCTCGTACCGGTAACCGAGGCGGTCTAGGTAGTGTGCGTTGACGTTGATCTCGTAGTCCACGGGCGGTGACCACTTGACGTCCGTCCCGCCTCGCACTTCCATCTCCACGGGCCCGTCGGCGGCTATCGCCGCGAGCTTGACGGCTTGAAGCAGTAGGGTCACGCTACCCGCGGTACCGATATCTACCTCGTACTCCCCTCCTTTCACCTTCCCCGGCTCGAACACGATCTCGGTCGAACCTATCTCGAGTCCCTCGCACTCCGCATCGCAGATCTCGGCCACGGCCTTCACTGCGTGTAGGTGCTGGTGTGAGAGGCCGGGACGTGGCCTGTTGGCCCGGATGTTGTATATCCGGACGGGTTCACCTGTCAGCGCTGACATCCCGACCGCCGTTCGGAGTATCTGGCCTCCACCCTCACCGTAGGAACCGTCGATCTCTATCAAGCTCATCACCGGCACCGGCGATGAGGAGGGTCCGGATGGCCGCGCTCGTGAGGAGAGAACCCGGGGCTGAGCCGGATCTTAACGCCGTCACTCTTCCTCCATCGGTTTCACTTCTATTTCACTGGCTTCCGCCTTCGGCGCCCTCACGATCAGGAGACCACGACCGCACTTCGCACTGACGGCGCTCGGGTTGATTTTCTCCGGTAAGTCTATCCTCCGTCGGACCTCGCCGGTCACGCGCTCCCGCGTCTTGGCCTCACCCTCTCGCATCTTCGGGATGTTAGCCGTGATCTCCACGAACCTCTCACCCGCTCTGACCTGAACGTCCTCCGGGCGGGCGCCGGGAACCTCCGCGACGATGACGAACTCTCCCGAACGTTCGAAAACGTCCACGGCGGGCGTGTGTAGCGATCTTATCATTCTGATAAGCTGGCTCGAAGCCCCTTCCAGTAGCTCCGTAATCTCCTCAGGCTCCATTTCCTTCAAGATAGACCCTACTAGCCGCCCGTCCTCCCGGAAGAGCTTTATCAACTCCTCCGTGGCCTCGAGGCCGGCCTTAGCGCTCCTCATCCCGACCTTCATCATGTCCTCGATCACGCCCACTGTAGTGCCCCCTCGCCAGATCGTTCAGGAGCTCGCGGAGTTCTTTCAGTCCGGTCCTCTCCGTCGCCGAGACCTTATAAACGGGTTCCCCTTCGAGATCGGGTTCCTCCCACAGATCCCGTAGGTCGGCTTTCGTCAGCACCACGTAGACCGGTACGTCGAACTCCTTCCGGACGCGGTCCAGCAACTCCAGCTGCTCCTCCACTGGATATCCACAGGTTCCGGTGGGATCTATCAGGAAGAGCACGGCGTCCGTCACGTGCTTTAGGGCCGCGATCGCCTGTCGCTCGACCGGATTGCGCTCTTCCTCCGGTCGTTCCAGCAAACCCGGTGTGTCGAGCATTTGCACGGGGTACGGGCGCTCCATGTAGCCTACTTGGATGCCCTTGGTAGTGAAGGGATACGGGGCGATCTCCGGCCTCGAGCCCGTGAGCACCGTCATAAGGGTGGTTTTACCGACGTTGGGGAACCCCGCTAAGGTCACGGTGAACATCTCGGTGTCGATCGCGGGTAGGTCTACGAGCTTCGGCTGCACCTTCCGGAGGAACCTGAGCGCGTCTCCAACCTTCCTGCGGATCGTCGAAGCCAGTCTCCCGAACGCCTGACGTCTCAACTCCGCGGCGGTCCGGGGGTCCCTCGCCCTCTTGATCTTCCGAGTGTACTCCTCCCGGATCAACCTGGCTATCTTGGCGACCGTATGCACGTCGGCCAGACTGCTTTTCAGCCTGTCGATGCCCGCTAGCGCGTCCGCCAACTCCCGGTAGAACGGGTGAAGCTCGTCGAGGTTGGGCGTCTTCCTCACGATCTCCCAGAGGCGGTCCTGCACCAACTGGCACGCCGTGTTGACGCGTGCTATCTCGATGGACCTGGCCCTGACTTCAGGCGGTGTCCTGGTACCGTAGAACGATTTCCTGGTGCCTTCAGCGGCTCTCTCCGCCCGTCGGAAGGCGACGTCGATCAGCTCTTCCGGGTCCGGTACCTCGGGCATCTTCCGAAACGGGTTCCCGGACACGGTATCGCCTCCCGTAAACCTTTTTGAGTCGACAGAGGCCGTCCGGCGAGAAAACGGCGACGGGGGTTCCGCGAATGGAGTATATTTACGCGGCGTTGCTGCTTCATGCCGCAGGTCAGGAGATTAACGAGGACAACCTACGGAAGGTCCTAGAGGCCGCAGGTGTGGATGTCGACGACGCCAGGCTGAAGGCGACCGTGGCGGCCCTAGAAGAAGTCGACATCGACGAGGCTATCGAAGAGGCCGCCGTCCCAGCCGCCGCACCGGCGGCCGCAGCGCCAGCCGAAGAGGAGGAAGAGGAAGAGGCCGAAGCGGAAGAGGAAGAAGAGGAAGAGGAGGAAGAAGAAGCGGAAGAGGAAGCGGCAGCGGGCCTCGGTGCACTGTTCGGGTAAACCTCAGAAGAACGCGTCTAACGTCCTCTGTTCACCTCCTCCTTCCTTCTTCTTTTCCTCTCTCTCCTCTTCTTCCTCCGCTTTTTCTACGGCTTCCTCGATCTCCTTCGCTTCCTCTTCTACCTCCGATTCTTCACGTTTTCTCTCGAGCATGGACTCCATCGCACCTTTCACCCGCTCTCTGCGGATCTTCCGCAGCTTCTCGCGAACGCGCAACGCCCGCTGATATACCCGCTGAGCCACCTGTGGATCGCCGCAGAGGAACCCGATTTCCCGTTTGGAGAGTTCTAGATAGCCGGCGATCCCTCCTAGGATTTCCAAACCGCGATCGGTGGGATTGTCCGCGACCTTCCGGAACGCGATCTCGAGCACTGAAATCACGTCCATCTTGGCACGGCGTGTGGACACATGCATGCGTTCCGCGATCTTTTTCGCTATGGAATTCCGGACCTCACGCTCTTTGCGGGTAGTCCCCAGCTTCCGCAGGATCTTGGGAGGTTGGAACCGAACGAACCCCGGTGGTTTACCCTTCCGGGCCGCGGCTACACCCGACGTCATGAGGTCGGTGGCGTAGACGTACTTGAACCTCCAGTCCCCGGTCTCTATCGCACGACTCGAGAATACGTCGGCTTTGGACAGGTAATCATACGCGCGGGCGATCTCCTCCGGATCTCGGTACGCTCGAGGTATGTTCTGAGCTATCCACAGGATCACGTCGTCCGGATCCTCGTCTAAGTTCCAGAGCGCGCGTCTGGCCTGTCTGGGCGGTTTGTTGAAGATCCTACCCAGAGCCTCGAAGATGGTGATCTCCTTATCACGCCACCCGAGCGCTTCCACGTCATCGGACGTTACCCTACCCGTGGGCCTTGCGAGCGCCTCCAGATCGTTGATCGCAGCCCTAAGATCTCCCCTGGCACGCTTCGCGATCCGACGCAGGGCCACCTCCTCGTACTCGATACCCTCCCGCTCGCAGATGCGACGTAATGCCTCGACGATGTCGTTGACGCGGAGCCGGCGGAACTCGATCATCCGAACGGCGTCACGTAGGGACTTGGGTAACACCCACGGGTCGTTGGCGACGAGGACCATGGGGTTACGGGCCTGACGTACGGCCCGCGTGAGCGCGGTCACCCCACCTCTATCTTCCCTGGGATCGATCCCGTCGACCTCGTCCACGAGGACTAGAACCCTGTCCGAGTGACCCTCCACATGTTCGTAATCTCCCCCGGCTTCCCTGGTCATTCGGAGGAGGGAGCGTGAGGTGGAGGCGCCGCCCACGATCTTCTCGATCACGTTTCGTGTGCGCTTGTCCGACGCGTTGAGTTCGATCACGTCCCAGCCGAAGTCGTGGGCTAGGGCGTACGCGGCGCTCGTCTTTCCGGTCCCGGGTGGTCCATGAAGTAGCACGGCCCGCGGTTCCGGAATACTACCGCGCGCCCACTCGTTCGCCCATGCGGCTAGCTCCTTCTTGGCCTCGTCCTGGTTCACCAGCTCTTTGAGCGACCTAGGTCGGTACTTCTCAACCCAAGGGACCAACGGTGCTACCCGCCGGAGTACTCGTTACCGAGTGCGTGAATTCGGGCTAACAGGGCCTCTAACTGGATCCGCTCGTCCGAGCCGCGGATCAGGCGGTACTCGAAGTCACCGACGGCGTTCACAAGCTCCGGAATTGCCTCCTCCGGTATCTCGTCCATGTCGAAGATTTCCCGGTGTACCTGACGGACGACGTCCTCTCCCGACATTCCGTACCTGGTGAGGAGCTCGTGTAGTAGTTCTCTGGCCCGCTCGAAGTCCCCGTTCCAGGCGTGGTGGATCATCTCCCGCACCTCCTCGGGGCGAGCCGTAGCCGCGATCTGGAACACCGTATCCTCGTCGATCTCCCGTCCGAGCGCCGCGGCAGCTTGGAGTACGTTAATGGCACGCCGCATATCGCCCTCGGAGACGTAAACGATCGCGTCCAGGGCGTCCTCCGTTATCTCGACTCCTTCACTCTCAGCGATCTTCCTTAACCGCTCCTTGATGGCGCTCTCGGGTAGCTTGGTGAACTTAAACACTACACACCGGCTCTGGATGGGGTCGATGATCGCGGAAGAGTAGTTCGCTGCGAGTATGAACCGACACGCGTCGGAGTACATCTCCATAATTCTACGGAGGGCCTGTTGCGAGTCCCTGGTCAGGTTATCCGCCTCATCGAGGAAGATTATCTTGAACCGGGCCCCTCCCATCGGCCGGGTCCTGGCGAAGTTCTTCACCTTGGTCCGAATTACGTCGATACCCCTCTCATCGGAGTTGTGCAGCAGGACCGGAACCTCACCCGCGAAGAACATCTCGTTGCCGGGTACGCTCACGTCGTAGACGTAGCCGTCGTAGTCCATGACGTCCAGATCCTCGACCTTAACGGCGTGCACGTCCGATCGTACGAGCGTCCTGAGCATCCGGTACGCTCTCCTAGCGTCCCCACGGAGATTTTTCGCATCGACCGAGGAGAGGACCTTTCGGACGGCCTCTTTCGATACCCGACCGTCGAACACCCACGACTCGAGATCGTCCACGAGGTCAGATTCGAGCCTTTCGACGAGTTTCAGAACCGGATCGGCCGGTAACAAGTCGCCCGTACGGGTCTCCCAAACCAGCTCAACACCGTCGTCCGTCACACGGCTCTCGACACCCGAGATCCGGGCCAGCCACGCCAGATCCACCGATACGTCCTCCGAGGCCTCGATCACGCCGTCATCGGCTAACTCACGTAGGAGCTCGACCCGAACCTCCACGGGCAGCTCGTAGGTGGTGTCCGAGACCCGAGATCCGGATCCGACCGACGTGACCACCGTGCCGCCATCGGTGGGTTGTTCGTCGAGTTCCGCGACGAAGCTGAGTAGAAACGAGCCTTCCTCTATCTCGGATGCCTTCACCGCCCGGAGGCCGCCCTCGTCCAGTACCATCACCGCGTGGTTACCCGTGAGCTCGATCGTTCCGTCCTCGAGGTGGACGCGCAGGATCTTACGGGCACGGTGTCTGATGAGCTTGGAAACGCGGGCCCAAGTCACCCTGAAGTTCCTATCGACCGTCAAAACCTCCAAATCGCTCACGTCCACGTACTCGCCGCCACGATCCCCGAAGTACCAGCTGTCGAGGTCCTCGAAGGTCACCCGGAGGACTTCGCCGCCCCTCCGCACGAGGATCGGAGTGTCCGCGGACACGGAAGCGTTCAGCTCGAGGAAGTTGTCTCTCCAGTGCTCACCGAACAGTTCCCGCGCTAAGCACAGAGCCGCCGTCGTTTTGCCGGTTCCAGGTGGACCCGCGAAGAGCAGGTTGGGCATGTCGCCGCGGTTCACGTAGGCCTTCAGACGCTCGACCACGTGCTCCTGGTCGACGATGTCGTCCAGACGCTTAGGCCGGTACTTTTCCACCCACGGTATCTCGAGAACGCGTAGCTCGTGCTCGGCCATCTCGACGTCCCCGGGGGATCACATCGCCCGTGATAAAAACCGATTCGGTCGGAGGAGATCAGCCGGTCAGGTACTTCATGACTGGCAGCTCCCTCCGCATGCGTTCCATGTACTCGACACTGTCCGAAACGTCGGTGAAAACCTCCTCAACACGCTCCACGTGCTTCTTCTCCACGACCTCGGACCCTTCCTTCTCCGCCACGATTCGAGCGGGCTCCAAGAGTCGCGTCGCGTACCGTATGGACTTCTCCTCGCCGAGATCCGTCAGGTACTCATGAGCTTCGTCCGTCAGCTGGATATCTTGGACTCGGGCCCTGATTCCAATGATCTCGTGGATTTCGTGACGCTCGAAGGGCCTGGTTCTCGCGATCAGCATGCGGTCCAGCAGATCGCCCGGAATCCCGTGAGGGGCCTCCTCATCCGTCCCGCGTACCTTCGCCATGGCCCTGTTAGTAGCCATCACGAGGATCGGGGCGATCTCCTCCTCCAGCGACCTGTTCAAGAACGCGAACGCCTCTATGTCCAGCATGTGCGCTTCGTCTATGAACAGTACTCCCGGGACTAAACTGGCCTCACCTTCGTCGACCATCTTCTGGACCCGCTCGTCCACCTTCTGACGGATCTCGTCGGTAATCTCCTCCTCACGGAAGCCCAGGAGTCGACCGGCCCGCACGTTGGCCATGTCGAGGTCGTGCAGGGTTACCACGCGCTTGATCTCCTTCTTCTTCTGCACCGGACCTTCCGGGAGCTCTACCGCGTGGACTCCTAGGAGCTCTTCCTCTTCCTCCTCGAGCGCGTCCTTCGCCCGTCCGAGCTTCGTCACGTGACCGCTTTCTACGTCGATCTGGATGACATCACCCTCACGGACACCGGCCTGCACCAGCTGGATCGCTATCTCCTCCGGTACCTTGAACCTTCGGTGGTCATCCTGAGTCTTGAGCTCGATGATGGCCCCGCTGGGCACCTCCATGTACGGGGAGAGCGGGTGCTTAGCACGCTCGATCTCGAGGCTTTCGACCTTCCCCTCGATCACCTCCCGCGTCTCCGTGAACTCGACACCAATAGCCCGCCGTATCGCCTGCTGTAAGAACTCCGTCTTGCTGAGGTTCGTGCCGTAGATCTCGGAACCGGAGATGGATACGAACGGAACGTCTTCACCGAGTTCTCTGGCTATACCGTACGCGATCGCCGTCTTACCCGTGCCGGGCGGACCGACGAGAAGGAGACCGTGACCCGCACGCCGACCCTGCTTGACCATCTCGACGACTATTCCGGCGGCTTCACGAGCCTCCTCCTGTCCCACCAAACCGTCTCCGACGGGCTTCGCCTTGAGGTTCTCATCGAGGCCGAGACCGGTGATGTGCGAGTGCGCTCCCGGTGATGTTTCCTCCGTGGAAACTTCGCCGATCTCCTTGATCTCCACCAACTTTCGGCACCCCCGCCGATCAACATGCACTTATATTTATTATTTTTGGGTAGCTATTGAAGTTCGTAATCGTCATTCGAATGGTTTCAAGCAACATTTATCCACGGGATCTCATGGGGACACCCGAGGGGATAGACGTGATTACAGTGGTAATCTCCGAGGCTCCATACGGTCAAGAACGTGCATACACTGCGCTGAGATTCGCTCTCACTGCCCTTGTCGAGGGGGAAGAAGTCAAGATATTCCTAATCGAAGACGGGGTGTTCTTAGGGAAGAAAGGCCAAAATCCTGACGAGGTTCCCAACTACTTGGAGCTCCTGGAACAGTGCATCGAGCAGGGCGCTGAAGTGAAGGCCTGCGGACCCTGCTCCAAAGCCCGCGGGCTGAGCGAGGAAGACTTCATCGAGGGCGTCGAGCTGGCCACCATGCACGACTTGGTGAATTGGGTGAAGGAGTCCGATAACGTCATCTTCTTCTGACGGGACCACCTTTCGGACGTCAACGGTATGCGAAAAAGGGATATCAGCCCCTCGGACCGGTACGGGCAGGGATCCCCGTGTTACGGTGGTCGTCGGCCCTCACTCTCCTCGTCCTCGCGACGCCGGCCTCCGCGACGGTGTACGTGGCAACGTGGACGGGGCCCGGTCTGGACACCGACCCGAACCCGGAGACGAATTGCTGGACGACGAGCGTCTGGGACGTTAAGTGGTGGAACTCCCACCTCGACGAGGTGCCGGTCAAGGAGCAAATCGAACTCATACCCGTCAAGGACATCTCGAGGTGGCGTCGGATACTGTACACCGGTGTCGACCCGGTGACGGGCCATAGAATCGACGTGGTCTACGTTCCGGGAGGGTGGAGGCCCGAGGAGCACTGGGGCAGTGATTGGGACGATCTCCTCAGGTGGGCCCAGTTGCATCTCGGGATCGGGTACGTGGGAATCTGCGCCGGTGCGACGACGTTCATCAGGGCGTTCCCGTGCGTATGGAGCGTCGATGGACTGAAAGGGCACGCGCTCCCCGAGGTGTTGCTGCTACCTCACCCTGCGAACCCGCTGGTGCAGGAGGGCGAAAGTAGAGTCATCAGGATGTACTACGCCAACGGTCCCGGCATGGAGTGGAAGCGAGGCTGGTACACGATAAAGTACTACATCGACAAGAAGCTGCACAAGATTAAGGCGTACTGTGACGTTCAGGGCGTAATGAAGTACCTGGAACACGTGAAAGGATGGGCCTACGTGGCCGGTCGGTGGATCGTAGACGGCGTCGAGAAAGGCCGGTTCGTTGTGATGAGCGTGCACCCCGAGATAATGGGCCGGAAGGACAAGGACCCCGACATGGTACAGACGTTCATCTACGCTATTCTCTGGGCGGCGAAGCGACTACCTTCGGGATGGAAGATACACTTGACTCTGGACAAGACACTGGTAGGTGTAGGCGAAGCCGTCAAGGTCGTCCTAAGGCTGGTGAACTCCGTAGGAGCTCCGATAGCGGACTTCTCCCCGATCTGGGTAAAGGTGGTCGGACCAGAAGGCGAGGAAGAACACGTACTTAAGACCAACGAGGAGGGCAAGGCGACACTGACGGTCGTACCCGAATCGGAGGGGCTGTATCGCATCGAGGCTTCAGCCGTGGACGTTCAAGCCACGGGATCCTTCTCGGTGGGCATACCACCGGTGCCTTTCCCGGTGGTCACGGGAGTTTTGATCGCAGCGATATTAGGAATCGTCGTCACCCCGAGACGGGTTCGACAGAGCTCTCAAGGCTAGCTCGGTCAGCTCATCCGCAACGCGTTCTAGCACCATCGGTGGGATAGGGTCCGGATCCCGGATGTACCGCCCGGTCGTAACCAACACGTGATCGGATGGTGCCCCGTACTCCCTGAGCTCCCTCGCCACGGGCCCTTCGGCCTCCTCGAGCTGTACGACTCGCACCTCCTCACTGCCGTATCCGAACACCCCTCCGGTGCTCACGGTAACTGCTCCGAACCGCCGTGCTTCTCGAGCCAGGGCGGCGGTAACCGGGGTCGTACGACCTCCAGCGATAGTAATCACGACTACGTCCGGTTCCCACGTGTCGACTAGTTCGGAGGCGTTTTCTTCAGTCACGAACTCGGGCTCCGCATGGACCTCCCTGAGGGGATGAACACGCCCCAGTCGCGCGGCGAACTCCGCCTTGTTCTCCCCAATTCTAGCTCCATGTCTTAGGTGTATGATATCATCCGGCTCGACCCTCTGGCCGTCGACGCATACGATCCTCTTGGGACCTCCTCGATGAGTTTCGAGCAATCTCAAGAATACGCGGAAACCGAGCCTGCCTATGCCGCACAAAAGAACGGTGCCGCGGGGACGCTTGCGGAGCTCGAGCTCCTCGATGAGTTCGTCCGGTTCCACGCGTCTGATCCCCCATAATAATCGTTTTGGTATGCAATCGAGACGTCTTAGTAATAAGATCGTGAGGGAACCGACGGATGGGGGAGACACCGATGACCGTAGCTAAAGCGATCTTCATCAAGTGCGGGAACTTAGGCACCTCCATGATGATGGACATGTTGTTAGACGAGCGCGCCGACCGCGAGGACGTGGAGTTCCGGGTGGTCGGCACGTCCGTCAAGATGGATCCGGAGTGCGTGGAAGCGGCCGTCGAGATGGCGCTCGACATAGCCGAGGACTTCGAGCCGGACTTCATAGTGTACGGAGGTCCGAACCCTGCCGCTCCGGGCCCCTCCAAGGCCAGGGAAATGCTGGCGGACTCCGAGTACCCCGCTGTCATCATCGGCGACGCTCCGGGCCTTAAGGTGAAGGACGAGATGGAAGAGCAAGGACTCGGGTACATCCTCGTTAAGCCCGACGCGATGCTCGGAGCTAGGCGGGAGTTTCTAGATCCCGTCGAAATGGCGATTTATAACGCCGATCTGATGAAGGTACTCGCGGCGACCGGCGTGTTCAGAGTAGTCCAGGAGGCGTTCGACGAGCTGATCGAGAAGGCCAAGGAGGACGAAATCTCCGAGAACGATTTGCCCAAGTTGGTTATCGATAGGAACACCCTGCTGGAACGCGAGGAGTTCGAGAACCCGTACGCCATGGTCAAGGCCATGGCGGCCCTGGAGATCGCCGAGAACGTCGCCGACGTCTCCGTCGAAGGATGCTTCGTAGAGCAGGATAAGGAGCGCTACGTACCGATCGTGGCGTCCGCTCATGAGATGATGAGGAAGGCGGCGGAGCTCGCCGATGAGGCGCGCGAACTCGAGAAGTCGAACGATGCCGTCCTCCGGACACCGCACGCGCCTGACGGGAAGGTCCTGAGCAAGCGAAAGTTCATGGAAGATCCCGAGTAACTTCTTCCACCCACTCTTCCTCCAACAGCTCGTCCAGCTCGCACCGGAAGTACGCCCGGAACATCACCAGGGAGCGTTTTATTCCTTGCAGTTGTCGTTTCCTAATTCTCTCATCCGGTTTCAGCAAATTAGCGTGCACGTCCGTCCTGCCCAGGAGCGTGATCTCGCCGTCGTCGAGGCAGATCGCACCCCTGCCGATACCCGCCGTGGTGCCGATCCCGACGTCCGCTCCGGTACGCTCACGGACGGCCCTGGCCATCATGACCGCTACCTTCCGGTCGGTCTCCTCCCGGTAAGCTTTGGCACCCGACTTCGACACCTCATCGGGTTCCGGCGGGTCTATGCCCAGAAGGGATCTCAGTCCGGACACAGTCGGGATGAAACACGCCGCCACCACGGAGACCTTTCCTTCGAGCTCCGTGCCCAGTATCTCGGATCCTAACTCGCCTGTATACCCGCTCGCGGAAGCATGAATCTCACGACCGACGAAACCGTGGGTGAAACACTCCGCGGTTGCGACCCTGAGCACCCAAGGTCCCCCTCATGACGTGTATTTAACCGTTATCCCGTTGGAGCAGTCGGTGCGCTAATTAATCTCACCACCCGGAGGGATGACGCATTGGTAAAGATACCCTAACACGGGGTGCCCACGCATGGTCGAGATCAACAAAGTCGCGATTTTAGGCGCCGGATGTTGGAGAACCCACGCCGCGACGGGCATCACGACGTTCAAGCGTGCGTGTGAGGTGGCCGATGAGACCGGCATCAAAGAGGCCGCTCTCACGCACTCCAGCGTGACGTACGCCGTCGAGCTGAAGCACCTGGCGGGCGTCGACGAGGTCGTCCTCTCCGACCCCGTGTTCGATGCCGATGGCTTCACGGTCGTGGACATCGAAGAGGACTGCGACGTGGATCTGGACGAGTTCATCAAGGCGCACCTCGAGGGTAACCCCGAGGACGTGATGCCGAAGCTACGGGACTACGTGAACGACATCGCCGATGACGTCCCGAAGCCGCCCAAGGGAGCCATCCACTTCCTGAGCCCCGAGGAGATGGAGGACAAGCTCGACATCGTCGTGACCACAGACGACGCGGAGGCCGTCGAGGACGCGGACATGATCATCTCCTGGTTGCCGAAAGGCGGAGTTCAGCCTGATATTTTCAAGAAGATCATCGACGACATCCCGGAAGGCTGCATCGTAGCCAACACCTGTACGATCCCGACGCGACAGTTCAAGGAGATGTTCGAAGACATGGGCCGCGATGATCTGCAGGTAACCTCCTACCACCCGGCGACCGTGCCGGAGCACAAGGGTCAGGTGTTCGTGGCAGAAGGTTACGCGGACGAGGAAGTTGTCGAGGCCGTCTACGAGCTGGGTGAGAAGGCCCGCGGACTGGCGTTCAAGGTCCCGGGCTACCTGCTGGGCCCGGTGTGCGACATGGCCAGCGCCGTCACGGCGATCGTGTACGCCGGCCTGCTGACGTTCCGAGATGCGTGTACCGACATCCTAGGAGCTCCCGTGGACTTCACCCAGAACATGGCCGTAGAAGCACTGCAGATGATGGCGAAGTTCATGGAGGAAGAGGGTCTAGACAAGCTAGAGGAGGCCCTGGACCCGGCGGCGCTCACGAACACGGCCGACTCGATGAACTTCGGCCCGCTGGCGGACACGGAGATCCTGCCGAAGGCCCTAGAGGTCCTGGAGAAGTACTCGAAGAAGGCGGAGTAAGCCCCTTTACTTTCCCCCACAGTCTCTTTCCAGGGGAGCTCGTTGAAGGAACCGGAACCGGGAATAACCGATCTCACGGAGACCGTCCGGTCACGTCCGTTCTGGGACGTCGTCAAGGAGATCGGGTTAGCTAAAGCCGAGGAAATCGCTGAAGTTGTTCCGGAAGGTTCCCGGATCCTCGTGTTGGGAGCATATCTGACAGGAATCTTCGTGGCGGAGCTCCTCTCGGAGGAGCACGAAATCACCGTCCTAGATCCCGAACCCGCGCTTCGGAAGATCCTACCCCCGGGTGTGAGGTTCAGGGCCAGTCGAGTACCTCCTCCCGGCCGCTACGATGTCGTGATAGACCTAACGGGATTAGGCGGAACGAACCCCCGGGTGCTACGTAGGCTGAATCCCGAGGTACTCGTGGTAGAAAATCCCGCCGGGAACATGAACGACCCTCGAATCGAGGAGTACAACGACACCGAAGAGCGTCTGGAGGCCGGGGAAGAATCCTACGAGCTCCGGCTGTTCGACGCCCCGTTCGAGGCCAAGACTTCCGGCACGTTCACGCTCTCCGTGAGGACCGTACGTGAGGCTGCGAACAGGCTGGAGCGCCATTACGGTGTCCTTTACGCCGTCCCGGGTGTTGTTAACCTCGAACGATGGACCTTCAGACTGAGGAGACCCGAAGAGGGGGTCGAGCGAGCTCGGGAGAAACCGGCGGTGACGGTATCGCAGCTCACCGGTTCCTCGGACCCGGACGAGGTCATCGGGGAAGTCCTTGATGAGATCCTCTTCGAAATCCGTGAGCGTTGAAGGCGTTCTGGAAGTTCTCGAGGGACTGGCACCGTTCGATCTAGCCGTCGAGGGAGACGAGGTGGGTCTCGTCGCGGGGGATCCCTCCGACTCTGTAGACCGTGTAGTGGTATGCTTAGACCTCACACCTCAGCTCGTCCGTCGGCTGTCCCCCGAAACACTCGTGATATCCCATCATCCCGTCCCCGGACCTCTGCTCGAACGCGTACGATCCCCCGTGATCGTGTTCCATTCGAACTGGGACGCAGCTCGAGCCGCGGAGGCCCTAGCCGAGTGGTTAGGGCTCGAAGATGTCCGTAAGCCGGATCCGCTAGCCGCCGAAGGCAGGTTCGACGGCACGCTCGAGGATCTGTTGTCGAGAGTGGAGGACGCTCTCAACCCTCCGGAAATACGAGTAGTCGCCACTAAAAACCGCATACATCGCGTGATCGTGGTCTCCGGGTTCGGACTATCCACGGACCGTTTCGTTCGTCTCGCGGCGAAGGAGGGCGCTGACGCGGTCGTTTCCGGTGATCTAACCCACCGAACGGCCGTCGTCGCCCGTGTGCTCGGTGTGACCTGTGTGGACGCCACTCATGCACGTACCGAGCTGCCCGGGTTGAAGGAGCTCGCAGAGGAACTCTCGAAACGCTTGCGGGTGCGGGTAGAGCTGAGGTCGCCCGAGCATCCGGTGGGGGATCATTATCGTGCGTTTCAAAGACGCGCTGCGCGAAGTCAGGACGGATCGTAAGTTGGCCGATACCGAGGCCATCGTTCGCTTACTCTCCGCCAAATCGGTTAGGGTACACGACCTGTTCCGAGCCGCCCTGAGCGAGAAACTCCACCATCGCGGAGAGCTGGTGAAGCTCACGTCAACGATACACGTAACCAACGAGTGCCGCATCCGGCCGAGATGTGCGTACTGCGGCTTCGCCGCGGGCGCGTCCCCGGAGGGTTACTTCGAGGGATTCACACGGAGCTACGAGGAGATCGCAGAGGCCGCGAAAGCCATCGAGGAATCGGGAATCCCACGCGTCAGCTGCTCGGGAGCTTATCGCGGAGACGGGGGTAAGCTGGCCGTGACCGCCGCTAGGGCGGTGAAGGAGAACACCGACCTGGAGCTCCTCATCAACTTCGGCCACGACCTGTCCGAAGAGACCATAGCGGAGCTCGCGAGGCTAGACGTGGAAACCATTTGCTGTAATTTGGAAACCACTAATAGGGAGCTGTTCGAAAGGTTGAAACCCGGAGACAGCTTCGAGGAGCGCGTCCGTGTGTGCGAGACCGTATGTCGATACGGCATTGACCTGTCAAGCGGCCTCCTAGTGGGAATCGGTGAGGACTACAGGGACCGAGCCGAGCATCTGAAGTTCCTCGCGAGGTTCGAAACCCTCGCGGAAATACCCATTATGGGGTTCAACCCGTATCCCGGTACACTGATGGAACACGTGCCCCGTTGTCCGCTGTTGGAGCAGGCGAAGGTCATGGCCGTAGCCAGACTGATGTACCCCGACTTAATGATCACCGCCCCCACACCGACCGTGGGACCGGAGGAAGTCGAGGTGGCACTGATGGCGGGTGCCGACAACCTGGCGACCGTGATACCGGACAACCATCCGCACGAGGTTAAGGGTGTCGGAAACCCGCGGACCGGCAACCTGGATAGGGTCGTGGAGCTCATCGAGGGGTTCGGGCTCAAGCCCGAGCTCAGGGGTGACCGAGCTTGCTCGACCTCCTGCACGAAGCTTGTGAATCGCTCGACGCAGCGCTCGAGCTGAAGCGGCTGGCTTACGAGGGGAAGCTAAGCGTCGATGAGGTGGTTACGGACCTGGGAGAACTCACGGATCGGGAACTCGAAGCCCTAGGTGACAATCTGCGCACGTTTCCGATGGGCTGCGATCTGATCGAGCTGGCCGTAGGTCCCTGTGCCTCCGATTACTCCCCGGATGTCCTCCTTGCGAACGCCATCCTGGCGGACCGGATGGGATTACCGCTCCACGTGTGCGCGTACGCGGTGGCGGACGTCGCCGAGAACTACGGGATGAGGCCTATCGAGTTGTTCCGTCGCCTTGTGAGGAACGTTCGCGTGCCGGTGGACGTGGATCATATAGGAGCTCACGGCCCGATGCGGTTTCCGCGAGATATAACCGCGTGTGAGGGAACTTGCTACCTGGAAGGGCCGCCGTTCAAAGAGTGCCCTCGAGGTAGGATACATCGGCGGTTGATCGACAAGGAGAGGCAGCAGGGAGAGGATCTGGAGGAATGGGCGGAACTGGCGGCCTCGATCTGTGTGAACGTCACGGGAGAAGGGGGACAGGACGCGGAAGCCCACGCCGCTCCACTCGATGAGATGAAGCGCGTCGCCGAAACGGCTCGACACTCGGGTGCGGGCGTCGGAGCCATCCTGCACGTCGCGGACGGCGAGGACGAGTTCGCCGACGGCCTCAAAGCGGCCGTCGAGGAGGTGAAAGCGGACTACCTAGCGGTCGAAGGAGGTCCGTTCAACCGAGCCGAAGATCGACTCTCGGCCTTCCGACGGGCCGTAGTAGCGTGCAGGGTATTCGCGCCCGGAAAGGTCGTCCTGACCAACGGGGCTTACGAGGACGAACTCGTCGTGGGACTGAGAGCAGGCTTGAACGGCGCCCTCTCAGGGTTCCCCAAAAATCACCACGGATACATGGTCGGGTACGAGCCCGGAACCGCGCGACGCGGTAAGTTCGGACTCCCAAAGGTTCTCGCGATCATGCGGAAGACGTTGGGCTCACGGTACGGGAACACCAAGGTGCCGGCCGGCTGGGAGGAACTCGAAGGGATCACGCGGGCCGCTCTCTTCCTGGGATCCAACTTACTGTACCCGCGAGACGTGGCCGGCATCCCGATAGGTGACGTCCACTGGGTAGCCGCCCTCCGGTCCAACGCCGCCCGCGAGTTGTCCGATGAGGTCAGGTCCGTCGAGGAGGTCGCATCGGAAGTTGACGCCGATACCGTCGCCCTGTTGGGTGGGAGGTTCCCGGCCTGGGGTCTCGCCTTGACCCTCGACGAGCTGGGCGTGTCCGAAGTGCTGATAAGCGATCCGGACGCGTGGGTCGAGAGGGCCACCGTACGGTTGCTGGACGAGGAGCTCGACGCCACGGTACACGCAATGGCTGGGGACGATCGCAAGGCCGTGAAGGAAGCAGACGCGGCCTTCGTGACGGCCGTCATGCCGGGGATAGCCGAGCGCCTAGCCGAGAGGACCGGGGCGATGACCGTGTGCTGAAGGAGACGCTGCTCAAGGCCTGGTGGGAGTCCTGGGAAGGCACCCGCCGGGGTGACGAGGAGCGGGAGGTCGAAGGGCTCCGCGAGTACTTGACCTCGGCGGACCGGCTCGCGGTGGTAACGGGTAACGAGGACAAGCTCCGGGCGGTCAACAAAGTCCTCCGCAGGTTCGGGTTGCCGGAAGCCGAGATGATCAGAGTACCGACGGAGATGGCGGACGCGACGCCGTGTCCCGCCATCTTCAAGGCGATCATGGGAGTTCAAGTGTCGGACGCCGACGTAGTGATCGCTAGAGGGAGGTTAGGGGTTCCGGGATCCGGAGCCATGACCGTGTTCATGGACGCGCGATGTAGGTTGCTGACGGCGGCCCTTTCTCCACCTCACGTCCTTCACGAGATGTCGGTGAAAGAGGCTATGGAGCGCGAAGCGGAGGAAGCCCTGCGGCGTCTGGGTATGAGGGAGACCACGTCCCGTTAACTCGCAGTAATACCCGAAGCTCGGTCGGAAATAAAAAACGCTCTTCTTCATTTCCCGAACCACCAATCCTCCGGGGACGGGCAGTGTTCTCCGTTCCCTCCCCCGGAGACCCTGCCCTCACCGACCGACTTCTACGGTCGCTCCCGACTGACCGGATCGAAACAGTCTACTTCGGCCTCCCGATCGCCGGGACAGGACGCGCCACACCCGTGCAGGTCGACACGGACACGGCGACCGAGCTCGCAGAGGTTTGTCACTCGTATTCGGTGGAACCGGAAGCCGTCATCAACCCACTTTGCACGGCGGATGTAGTCTGCTCTCGCAACGCCTTCGCAGAGTTCGAGCGGACACTCGACGATCTCGACGACGCCGGGATCGAACGTCTAGTACTCTCCGATCCGTTGATGATCCACGCCGCGGTGGAGCGTGGCTTCCGCGTCTCAGTCTCTTGTGTAGTGGAGGTGAACACACCCGAGCGCGCCCGGTACTTCGATGAAATAGGAGTGGAGGAGATCACCTTGGACACGAACGTGAACCGACGCCTCGACACCATCGAAGCGATAGCGTCCGAGGTCTCCGCACGCCTCCGGATCATCGTTAACGAAGGGTGCTTACCCGACTGCCCGTACCGGGCCTCACATTTCTGTCTGTTCTCCCACGCCACCCGGCCCGGCGAAGAAGTGGCGGAAGATCCCTACTTCGTACGTTGCATCTCCGAGCGCGTGAACAACCCGACGCTGATAATCAAGTCACCATTTGTGCGACCTGAAGACCTGAGCGTCTACATGGATCTCGGTGTAAGGGCGTTCAAAATCGCGGGACGTGCGAACTCGATCACGTGGATACGTCGGGCCGTACGGGCTTACCTGCGGGGCCGATACGACGGCAATCTCCTCGACATACTCGACTGTCCGACCGTCCTCCGGCACCTGTATCACGTGGATAACCGGGAGCTGGATGGGTTCCTAAAGCGGGTAGGTCGGTGTGATCGTCGGTGTTCGAAGTGCGGATTCTGTGCCGAGCTTGCTGAGCGGGCCGTAGAGCCGTTGGGCGGTCTAGAAGATGCCGAAGTTGAACCAGCGAGGACTGGTCGAGTTACGGCGTGAGTTGGAGCGGCGGCTCGTAGAACTGCTGGGCAAACCGGTACACGTGATGCAGCTGACGATCTTCGCGCTACCGTGCGGATGTGTAGGTGCTTCTCTGGAGGTGCGCAACATCGTCCGGGAAGACGCTGAGGTCTTCAGGGACCACCTCCGAGACCTCCTACGAGAGATGGTGAAATGGACGCTGGGGAAGGAACCCGACCTGTACTACGCACGGCTGACTCCGTCCGGTTACGATGTAGTCAGTCTAACGGGCCGCGTAGCTTGCGACGAATGCGAGAAGAACTTCAAGGGAGCGGCCGACGTGCTCCCGCTCTGACACGACGCCCTGGAAGCGTTATCGGGGTAACAGCGGCGGGTGTGCCCGGTCCAAAGGACGGGGCGGTCACCGTCCGGTCGGACGACCATCTCCGCCCCGCCGGCTGCCTGTACCGGGCGGGTTCCACCCGCCCATCGTCGTCCGGCGGGTCGCCGGACCTCGAGCGTCCCGAGTTCACTTAAGTGCTTTCGGGAAGAACTCGCGGCGAGCCTCCCGCAGGGTGATGCCTTTGACGCGCGCGTACGCTTTCCTCAATGTCTCAGCCCTTATCTCCATGTGTCCTTCCTCTTCGGATATGCGTACGGCTTCGCGTACGACATCCTCTAATATGTCCGGGTAATCGTCTTCCAATCTCTTGAGATACCGGAGTGCCAACGGGCGGACCTTAAAGTCGTCAGGAATGAGGTCCAGAGCCCTCAACCTCATACCTCGGCGCCCTCCAAAGCTTGGGAGCAGGGGCACGATCGTTTCGGTGGAATGTACTCGATGCAACGCTCAATTAGTTCCACCGCCTTCGGTCTGAGCTCCTCGACCAGCTCGAACACCTCATCGATCGTGCGGCGGCGATCGTCGATGCCAGCGGCATAGTTGGTGCACAAGCACACGGAGGCGTAGCAGATCTCGAGCTCCCTGGCGAGCACGACCTCCGGGAATCCTGTCATTCCAACGATATCACCGCCGAGCTTCCGGAAGGCACGGATCTCGGCCGGCGTCTCGAACCTGGGTCCTTCGGTGGCCACGTATACAGCGCCTTCTTTGACCGTGTACCCTAGGTCGTCCGCGGCCTTCAGTAGCGCTTCACGTAGCTCCGGACAATAGGGTTCGGTGACATCGACGTGAACGACCTTCTCGTCGTAGAACGTCGTCGGCCTGCGCTTAGTGAAGTCGAGGAAATCCACCGGAAGGACGATGTCTCCAGGCTCGTATTCGTCGGAGTTGATCACGCCGACGGAGTTCGTCGCCAATATCCGTTTCACGCCGAGCTCCCGCATCGCCCACACGATGGCTCGATAGTTGATACGGTGTGGGGGCAGATCGTGGCCCTTACCGTGCCGGTTTATGAAGTACACTCGATGATCTCCGACCCGGGTGATGTCCACGCGTACAGTGCCGTAGGGTGTGAACACCGTCCGCCTGCGTTCGGGCAGACCGGGTTGGAAACCCGTGCCGCCTATCACTCCTACCTCGGTCATGGATCCTCACGCTCCAGCAGCGGATCTATCGCCGCTTTGAGAATGGAGAACGTCTCGTCTTCGGACCATCGGGAGGTGTCGAGGACGAGATCGTACAAGGAGAGGTCCGTCGGATCGACGCCGTAGATCTCCTTATACCGCTTCAACTCGCTTTTTTCCCGTTCCTGAATGCGTCGGCGAGCCTCTTCCACGTCGATCCCTTCGCGCTTCGCTACCCGCTCGGCGCGCACTTCTAACGGAGCTTTGAGCCATATCTTGAGGGTGGCCAGGTCGGGACCTTTCACATGGTCCAGTTCGCCGGCCGCAACGAAGGCCGCTAGGCGTCCCTCGAGTATTACGTCACCCTCTTCCGCGGCTTCCCGCTGCCTCCGATCGATTTCAAGGTCGATGTCCGGGTTGTCCTCCGCGACTTTGGAGAACTCCTCGAGGTCCATGCCTCGCTCCTCGGCCATCTCTCGGAATATCTTACCTGCGTACACGTGCTTAAGGCCGTAGTGCTCGGCGAGCCGCCGGGCCATGGTGGTGGTGCCGGATCCCGGGAGGCCGCCGATGGTGATGACTACGCTGATTGAAAACACCCCTCATTCCTCGGGCTCCGGCGGTTCCTCGTCCGGTAGTACTGGCAGCCACGGCTGCTCTCGCTTGCGCTCCCAGAACTTGTACCTCACCTTATCCTTGATGAGCTTCCTAGCGCACTCCGGGCACAGGACGCCACCGTAGGGACGGTTTGGTCGCTTCTGCGTCTTCGGTGCGTTCTTGAGCTCGACGTTACGACCGCGCATCACGCCGTTCAGCCGGCGACCACAGGCTCCGCACTTGGGCCAGTTCGGGATCTTCTTCTCGAAGTGAATGACGGTCCTACCTCCAGGGGTGCGCTTGTACACCCGTCGACAGGACCTGGACCGGTACCTCGGGGCTGGCATCGTCGTCTCACCCACCTCCGAAGCGTTTTACCGCCGTTTCCGCCAAGGGCTTGAGCACGAACGACACCGTGACGGCGCAGAGGATGTACCAGCCCACGGGGCCCAAGGTATCCCCCACACCCGGCACGTAGAAGGGTAACTTCACCGTCCAGTGGGCCAGCCGGTACTCGAGGGTGTATATAATAATGATTATAGGCGGGAACGTGATGATCATGGCCTTGATCTGCTTACTCATCAGCTGGGACTGAACCTTTAGGAACTCTCGGGAGTGGTCTCGCATCTTCTCCTCTATCTCCTTCATCCTCTTGACATCACCTAACACCTTAGCCCTCTGGAGCTCTTCTTGGTACTTCTTGGTCTCGTCAGCCATTTTCCGGACTCGCTCCAGCTCTTCCCTCCCGATCACGAGTTCGTAAACGATGTCGATGAAGAGCGTCACAAGAGCCGCAGCCACCAGCATCCCAAGGGCGGGACCGAAGTAGTGGATAAACGGGTCGACGAGTGGGTAAAAGTGCCGCGCAAGGCCTTCAGTGAGTCCGTGCACGTCTCCCTCCCCGTCAGAGGGATCGGACCGTCTCGACGAACTCACGTACGGCCTCTTCGAGGCGGTCGTCGTGGTTCTCGATGATTTTCACGGTAGCCCCGGTCAGCGCGGCGTAAGCCATCGCTGCCATTCGGTTCATCTTCTGATGCTCCTCTATCTCGTGGGCCCGGTCGTAGTCACGCTGACGCTCCTCTGAGTCTTTCACCCTCCGCATCATGATCTCATCGGGGTCGGCTTCGATAAGAACGATGACGTCGGGCTGCAGCTCCTCGAGGACCCAGATCGGAAGACCCGGCAGGTAACCGGCCGGTGTTTTGATGGTACAGTGCGTGTCGACTATGATCCCCTCCTTCTCCTCGGCCATCTTGGCGATCCTACGTGCGGCGAGGCGCTGGATTTCGCGCTGCTTTTCGGCGGGGAGCTTCCTGATCTCGTCGCGATGCTCGACTAGGCCTTCTTCCTTGGCGATCTCGAGCATGACATCGCCGTAGTTAACGTGCTCGTAACCCTCGAGCTCCTTTACGGCCTCGGTGGTAACGGTCGTGGCTCCGACTCCGGGTACTCCCGTCGCTACGATCACATAACCCATCCAAATCCACCCCTCTACGCTACCTCAAGGTCTTTTCGAGGAATTTCCGCACGACGGGGTGTGCCTCCATGAGGCGCTCTTGCTTGATCTCTTCGTACATGTTGTAGAGGATTGATACTGTCAGGAGTACGCCTGTACCTCCACCCAGCGCGCCCATCAAGTCGGCACCCGCGGCGAGGAATCCTACGAAGGCTCCACCCATCACGGTCACGGGGTAGATGTACTTCTGGAGCCGCTTCTCCAACACCCTGATATCTCGACGGAAGCCCGGGATGTGCAGGCCAGCGCGGTGCAGGTGTCTGGCGATCTCACGTGGTCCCATACCGGTCAACTCGACCCACAGGACCGCGAAGAACACGGACGCTATCACCATGGCCATCATGTAGCCCAGCGCTTGCAAGGGGTCTGATAGCGTCTTCACGATACTGTTAGGGGGCGATAGGTAGTACACGAGTCCGGATATCGGTTGACCGCGCGGATCGAGCTTCCCCAGTATCGGTACACCCATCCGTTGGAAAGCCAGCGCCCACAGTCGAACGTTCATGAACAGCGCCGAGGCCAGGATCACGGGGATGTTGGACGTGTAGAGTAGACGGACTGGGAAGCGGCCTCGAGCACCCCGAATTCCGGCGAACGCGATCGGGATCTCGACCCTCATACCCTCAACGTAAAGCACTATGAGGAACGTGATGATGGCCCCGATGACTGGGGCGAGTAGCGTCCAATCCGGCGTCCCTTGCATCGCCGAGTACAGGAACGCCCAGACGGCACCCGCGGGGCGCCCGGGCTGCTGCGGGCTCGGGAGCGGGTTGAACGCTCCGATGATAATCTGTGACGAAACCCCAGCGACGATGAATAGTCCGACACCAGATCCTATACCCCACTTGCTGACGACCTCGTCCAAGAAGATGACCAAAATGCCACCGAGCGCCAACTGTAAGATGAGCAGGATTTCGAGCAAGATACTCGGCTCGGCCGGCGGCGCGGCACCGCTGAACACCATCATCACACCTTCGAAGAAGCACAGGACGATCGCGAGCAGCTTTTGGAGACCTTGGAAGAGTCTTCGATCCTCAGGATTCGTCAGATCCAACTTGATTAGGTCGCCTCCGACGAGGAGCTGCAAGAGGATCGAAGCGGTAACGATAGGACCGATACCCAGGGTGAGGATCGAACCGAAGTTTCCGGCCAGGACGGCACGCAAATTCGCGAAGTAGTCCACAGCCTGCGGTGAGAGACCATAGAGCGGAATTTCACACAGTATGAAGTAAAGGATGAGCGGTATTCCTGTGTACTTGAACAGCTTCTCGTTGAAAGGTACGTGCCTGTCCGGAACCTTAACCTCAGGGAGCCTCTCCAGGATCGGCCTTAACCTCTCCAGCCAGTCATCCGCCAACGTCGTCTCCTCCCAGAAGCGTTTGGTGGCGACTGGGACGCCGAGCCTTGAAAAAACCGGCGGGCACTATGCTTCCCGGGCTTCCCCACCTGCTTCCTCTAGCTTCTCGACGGCCCTTTCGGTGAACTCGGGAGCGACGACCACTAGCGGCCTCTTGACGTGACCGCCTCCTAGCACCTTGTCGAAGGGGCCGCCGTAGGGTTTCAGTCGCTCGTCGGTAACGTCGATGACGATCTTATCGCCGTCCTTCTCCGCGATCCCATCCTCCAAGAGCTTGTCCGCCAGGGCGTCCAATTCGCCAACGTTGATGGTGTTGGGCTCCCGAACCACCTTGGGTGGACGGTTGAACCCCCGCTTACCGAAGTGATCCGGCATGTACTTGATGACGTGGAACCACTTGTGTTTGTGCGATCCGGCCATACCGCGCCCGCCGCGGTTACCGGCACCACGCCGGTTCTTGTGACTGCCTCCACCGTGGGTCCGCGATCCACGGTACTTCTTCGGGGACTTCTTCTTCCGCCGCACGACCACGTGGATTGCCCCCTTCAGATCATCCGCTCCAGGAGGTCGTTGATGGCCTTCCCGCGGTAGCCGAGCGCGCCACCGAGCGTGTACGGCTTCTTAATGCCTCCCCTTTCGTACCCTCCGCGGGGCGGGTGCAGGCGGAAGAACGGCTTCAGCTTCGGGATGTCATCGAGTTCCGCCTCGAACTCGCAGTATGCCCGTGCGAACTCCTCTACACTGTCGTACTCGGTGTGTTCGGACACGTACTCGTCGGTTACCGGACGACCGCCTTCTAGCTCTCCCCGCTTCTTCAGTAAGGCCGCCACGGTGTCCGGTTCCACCTCGCCCCATGTCACGTAATCCTTGATCTTCTGCAGCATACCCAGGTAACTCGGGCGATCGTCGATCAGCACGCACCAGTTGCGCCGCAGCAGCTTCAGCATCCGCATGGTATCCTCGATATCCCGACGTACGCCGACGGGACCGCGCACCCGGACGACCGCGAGCCGGGTAGTGGCTCGCTCGTACTCCCGAGCCTCCGGGCTGACCTTGACCCCGATATCCTCCTTCGCGCGGCGGGCCGCCGCCTCGCTCGCCGTCTCGTGTTTCAGCTCGATCTTGCCGGTAGCCGCCATCTTTTACGCCCCCTCGGCGCTGCCGCTCACGATTCCGAGCCGCTCGGCCTCTTCCTCGCGCATCCTCACGTAGATCAGGTTCCGCAGCGCATCGAACGTCGCCTTGGCGAAGTTGATCGTGGTCCTGGTCTCACCCTTGCCCTTGCCGCCCGTGGTCTTCGTCCAGACGTCCTCGATGCCGGCCATCTCCAGGACCTTCTGCGCGGTTTCGCCCGCGACGAGCCCAGTACCCCTTGGAGCCGGCTTGAGCGTGATGCGGACGCTGCCGCACTTGCCGGTGATCTCGAAGGGGATGGAATGCGGTCGACCGCAGCCGCACTCCCAGCTACCGCAGCCGCGACGGACCTTAATGATGTTTAGCTTAGCCCGGTCGATCGCGGCACGGATCGCGGGACCTACCTCTCGAGCTTTACCCTGCCCGACACCTACGAATCCGTCCTTGTTTCCTACTACCACCGTGACCCTGAACCTCACTCGACGGCCGGACTTGTGCATCTTCTGGACCATGTTGACGTCGAGTACTTCCTCCTCCAGATCGGGCAGCAGCCAGTCCACGATCTCCGGCTCTAGGATCTTCCAACCCTGAGCGAACACCTCGTCGATAGTCTTGATCTCGCCCTCCTTGACCATGCGACCTAGTTTGGTCTTGGGTTCCCACTCCTCCAGATGTGGTGGAACGGACATGCTCGCATCGCCCCCGTCACGCGCCGCCGAACTCCTCCTCGATTTTGGACTTTACTTCCTCGAAGTGTTCCGGGAGTTCTTCCGGTTTCAGACCACGTTCGAGGTACTTGGAGAACCTGCGCTCGTACTCCTCCGGGTCCTCTTCCTTGATCTGTCGGGCCAGGTTGGCGATGTGCTCACCACGGATCCTGTCCTCCGGTGGGAGCACCTCCTCCCCGTGCGGTATGTCCATGCCGGCGTCGAGGGCTCCCTTCAGCATGGCGAACACTCGGGAGCCCCGCACGGGTCGGTGGAGTCCTATGTCGATCACCGCTCGCTCGATGCCCCGTTCAAGCGCTCGGAGACCGCACAGGTAACCCGTCAGATAGGCCGCCGGTGTGTTTCCGCAGTGTCCCTTCCAGCCGAACTTGTTGCGCAGCTCGATGGAGTGGGCCGATGCCAGTGTGACGTCACCATGTGGGGCGAAGTCGACGATCTGGGCGATGTTGTGGTTGAGCGTTTTCCTGGCCACTAGGCGCGGAGCGTCGGCCTTGATTAACTCACGTCGCTTGTAGTAGTTGGTCTTACCCTCGCGACGCCTTCTGAACGGAACCCGATACCTGGGACCCGTGGCCAACGCAATCACCCCTTACTTCTTCCACAGGTCGTTCTCCTCGATGTACGCCAACAGGTGCGAGGTGTCGCGGAAGTATCCTCCCTTCGCCATCATGTACAGCTTCCGATACGTGCTGCGGTCGATCTTGCCGGAGTCTCGGAGCTCCCGCAGCTTGCGCCTGATCGGCCTTATTCGCTGGATCCACGCGCGCTTCTTCGGCATCCGTGCACCCTTCGCTCCCTTCCGACGACCCGGACCACGCTGGCGCCCCTTCTTCCGCTGTTCGTGCCGCTTCCGGGCTCTCACCCGGGACTGTCCCTTGATCGGCTTCTTCCGGATAGCCCCCTCCTTGATGAGCCGACGGATATCCTCCCGGGTCTGGGCTCGGGCGACTTCTTCCAGCCTCTCCGGATCTATCCATATCCTATGAACACCGCACTTGAGTATCTCGGCCGCCATCCGACGCTGGGGCCGTAGGTTCATGGTCCTTCTCACCCTCCTACTTCGGGCCTGGACCCTCCCTCAACGCCGCCGTCGGTTCGAGTCCTAATTAGAATATTCCCCGGAGGGCACCAGCGGGCGGAATATCCTGCTGCGGAGCTCTTCGGCCTCCTCCTCGTCCAACTCCCGCACCTCGAGCTTGTCGTCCTCCTCGGGAACGATGGCCGAGTGACCGTAAGGATCCTTTAGCACGATCGTGATCTCGTCCTCTCCTGAAACCGCCGCGTCCATCCTGCGTAGGATTTCCTCCGCCCGCTTCTTGGACTCCTCTTTATCCGCCCACTTGGCGGCTGTTTCCACGCGTTCTCGGATCCTCCTCAGCAATCCCTCGATGTTGGACACGAAACCCTGAGCAGCGGGACCTGGCTTGACCTCGATCCCGAGCTCGGGTATTTCAACGAAACCCGAAGGTGAGCGAACCACTCGAACGCGAAGATCCTCGGGTGAGTTAACCCGGTACCGGTACTCCGCAGGTTCCCGATCCTCCAAACACATAACATCGGAGTGCCGATACCCGCACGCCTTACAGTGGATGAACTGCTCGAGGACTCGCCCGAAGTGTGGTATCTCATCCACTCTTCCGTGTACCATCAGTGCCTTTTCTCCACACACTGGACACTCCAAGTCGGATAACTCCATTTTATACTTCATTTCATGGGTTTCGCGGTTATCCTCCCCTATCTTCTTTCCCAACCTCGCACACGTCCCCCGGCCGTAGCTCTTCTACCTTAAATCCCTCCTCTCGAAGCTTCTCGATGGCACGATGCAGTGACTCCTCGTCCGGAGCAGAGATTTTATGATAATGCACGTTATTCGACGCAGAGTAGAGATGTTTGAAGTACTGCCGCGATTCCTCGTTGTTCAAAATTTCTTCCCATTCGTCCACGGGGTCCCTTCGGAAGGATACTTTGATCACATCGCGCTTACCTGGGATGGGAAAACCAATGTCTATTAACCTACAATTGTTCTCCCGTATAATTTCGGCCTCACGGACGGAATCTTCCAGACTATGGACGGATTTGATCACTACACTGACGCTTCGGACTACGGACAGCACCTCGCTGACCGTGCGGTCGATATCATCGTTCTTGATAGTGGGTATACCGTGCTCGTCCGCCGCTTCGAGGAGGAAGTCATGGATAATTCGGATCTGGCGGAAGTACTCGAGATGTCGACCTCCACGACCCTTCTCCATAGCACGCTTCACGAACCGCTCACGGTGCTCCTCTTCGTCCGCGTAGAGTATGACCATGTGGACGTCGGCATACTGGTAGTCTTCCGGGCGCACGAGGCCCGGTACGAGGTGGACGCCTTCTATCACCAAGTCACTAGCGTCCTCGACAGCCCTCTTGATCACCATGTCGATGGCGGGCTTCACCATTGAGGCGTGCTCCACGAAACCTGCGATGACTCGGTCTCGGAACCTCTTGGGAACCATGTGGTCGGGAATTCTGAGCGCGCGATAGGCGTTGTAGGAGGACATGTGGAGCACAGGAGCGTACTTTTTGTCGATCGCTCCCCGGAGAACCTCTCGAAGGTGATCAGTCTCGATGAGGTGTGTAATATTGAGTCTCCTCGCGACCTCACGAGCGATCGTGGACGTCCCAACGCCCGAAGCGCCACCGATCAGCACGATCGTGGATCTAGCCATTTATCAGCCCCGCCTCTCGATGTCAACACTATCGGAAGTGACCAGCAGCACGGTGTCTTTAATAACCCCGACGAATCCACCAAGGCTCACCGCGGTGCGTTTGAGTTCTTGGATAATATCCTCATGACCATCGCGATCGAGGAGGGGTTTGACATCCAGTATCAGCACGTTCCCTTGGTAAAGCTCATTCATCAACTCCTCCAAATCCGACGGCTCCTGAACCCGAGATACTATTATCGTAACTTTGGGGTGCTGAGTTCTCTCTTCCTCTTCCTCCTCCAGGAAGTCCTCAAGCATGGGGCCTTTCGAGTTCTCCCCCTCGCCAAAGATCTTTTTCAAGAACCCTAACATCGTGCCCCGCCCCGACCGGCCCCCTCGATAGTGCGGAGCACGTCCCGTGCCAGCTTCTCGGATTCCTCGACGGGGTTCCTCACTGGAACTTGCTCTCCCGTAGCCCGCCATATCTTAGCACGGAGTCTACGAGCGTACGTCTCGAAGGGTTCCTCCAAGTTTCTCGGGTTCACGCACACCGCCGCGAGGTCCGCGTCGGGGACTATAACCCGGAGGGCATTGACTTCGGCCAAAACCCCACGAGGGTACCGGAACGGGTGGTTCGGACGGTGACATACCACCACCGCATCCGGAGCACACCCGAGTAATATCCCTAAGTAGAGGGGCCGTGGATGCGGGTTACGACGCTCGGTGAGTGAAGACTGTCCCTCTACAATGATCACGTCGGCGTCTTTCTCCTCAGCGACGTAGTCGACGGCGTGGGCTACTGCGGAGGCTACGTCCATGACGGAGAGAGAACCCGCCCGGAACCCCACGTCCGCTTCGAGCGCTGCGAACTCTCCCGTGGCCACCGTCGCGGGGGTATAGCCTGACGCCTCGAGTCCTTCCGCTAACTTGAGGGTCGTAGTACGTTTACCACACTCTTGAGAGGTCCCACCCACGAACACGCGCGGTATTTCCGTCTCAGGCCTGTCCTTCTTGGGTACCACCTCAGTGCAGCGTTCTGGGGCGTCCCCGGCTACCTCACGAACGACGTCCAGCCTGGGGCTCAGTTCGAGGATCTTGACGCCTTTCGACTCGGCCAGCTTCACTAGCGCAGGATAGTCTTCGAGCGGAAGTGACCTGAAGGACGTAACTACATTGAGGCCGCGGCGGATGGATTCCACGGCCAGCTCCAGGGCTCTGTGTTCCGCACCCTTCGGAAGCATAATCGCCACGGAGGACGCCCCTTCGACGGCCTCATCGAAGTCGTTCGTAACTTTCACTCCGGCGATCTCCATTCCCACCTTACTCGGGTCGTCGTCCATAATCCCAACGACTTCGACCGTGGGAAGTGTCGCGAACTTTTCCCCGCCGCCCCCGGCACCTACCACGGCGAACGGGTTGAGCTCGGCAAGCTCATCGATCGAACGTAGCACCGTCAACTGTAGCCGCCCCCCGGCTTCACCGCGATCCGCGCCGGCCAGTGCTGATAGTATTACCGGTACCCCGGAGCGGCCCGTAGCGTTCGTCGCTTCTCACGAACCCGACGCTCGATCTCCCTGAGCAGCCTCCCGATACCCTCGCCGGTAAGGGCGGACACGGGGATGGGTCTGTGACCAGTACGCTCCCTGATGCGTTCTAACCGTTCCTCAAGTTCCCCGCGGTCGAGAAGATCGATCTTGTTCGCGACGAGCAGCGTCTCGAGGTCGGCGGCGTACTTGATCACGTGGAGTGCACGGAGCGTTTCGGGACCTACATGCCGCGTGACGTCGACCACGAACAGCGCCAGATCGTATCTGCCGAGCTTCTCGGCGACGTCCTCGGCACGGACACCTCGTTTACTTCGCTTACCCCGCTCGTCGGCGAGTCCGACGGTATCGAACACGTACAGGGGGAACTCGCGGGACGTCCAACGGTAACCGGAGACCGTCTTCGTGGTACCGGGGACTTCGGAGACCTCAGTGACCTCGCGACCCATCAGCGCGTTGACCAGAGTGGACTTGCCGGCGTTTTCAGGCCCCAACACGGCGATACGAAAGGCCCGCGAGTCCAACTCCGGAACCTCTTTCACGGAGGTCTCTTTCATCCCCTCACCCCCCGCACAACCCGGGCTAAACCTGCCAAGAACCCCAGGATCACTCCCAAAACCGGGAGCAACACCTTGAGCGGTCTATGTTGCACGTATTGGGATAAGATCCAGCCTGCAACCACCCCAAACACCACGGAGCTCGAAAGCTCCACAGCAGCGATATACTCCCTCCGCAAGGGGCCCACCCGGGGATAGTGATTTGGACGTGGAGGCGGTTTACCGATTGAAGCGCATACTCAGGACGGGGTGGTTAGTCCGGGGTATCCCCAGAAGCTCCGTGGAAAGCGTCGCGGAACACTCTTTCGGTGCGGCGATGTTGGCCTGGGAGATCTGCCATCGACTGGCCGAGCGAGGGATCGACGTCGACCCTTACAAGACTGTCGTTATGGCGCTGATCCACGATCTCCCGGAAGCCCTCACCTTGGACCTAGATGTCGAGGCATCGCGGGTGTTCGGTGATGCCAAGCGCGAAGCGGAGGAAAAAGCCGCCGAATGCGTGTTCGATGAGGAACTACTCGATCTTTGGAGGGAGTTCGAGCGACGTGAATCCCCGGAGGCGAAGGCTGCCAAGCTCGCGGACACTCTCGACATGGCCCTGCAGGCCTTGGAGTACTCTCAAGTCGGGTTCGAAGCGTATCGGGAGTTCTTAGACTCAGCGGAGCGCGAGGCCAGGGAGCTAGGCCGGGAGTACCTACTAGTTTTCAAAGAGATATTACGCGAGCGGGGGTGGGATAGTAATGAAGGTGGTGGAAAAGGATCTGGATAAAGGATACATAGAAGTACTTCCTGAAACGTTGGACGATCTGTGGCACTTATACCATGTTGTCAGGAAGGGCGATCTAGTATTCGCACTGGAAAGACGACGGGTTAAAGATGAGAGGGCTGAAACTATTAGGAGAGATAAAGGAGAACGCAAACCGGTTTACCTAGGAGTCCGAGTAGAAGATGTAGAGTTTGACAAATACGCGAACAGATTGCGAATCAAAGGTGTAATAGAGCACGGTCCCGAGTCTGGATCGCACCATACCGTTAATGTTACGACTGGGAAACGAATAAAGATTGTAAAGGACGAATGGGAACGAAAAGACCTAGAGCGCATCGAAGAAGCTGAGATGTCGCGACCACCCGTGATGCTCGTGGCCGTGGACACAGGTGAGGGGACCATCGGAATAGTCCGAGACTACGGGTTAGACGTCGTGGCTCGGGTTCGGCATAACGTACCGGGGAAGCGTGGCGGCGACCGGAGGGCGGAGATGCGGAAGTTCTTCCATCGACTCGCCGACGAGATCGAGCGCATCGCCGAGGAGGAAGGAGTGGAACACATCGTCGTGGGCGGCCCGGGGTTCGTGAAGTCGGATTTCGCAGAGTTCTTACGGGAGGAGCGGGATATCCCAGCCCACGTGGAGGATACTGGTTCGGCGGGCGAGGCCGGGCTCATCGAGATGATCCGACGCGGAGCGGTAGAGAGGGCCGTCGAAGAGTCTAGGGTCGCGGAGGAAGTAAAGCATCTCGAGGAAGTGTTCAAGAGGATCGGTAAGGGTGATGATAAGGTAGCGTACGGCGTCCGAGAGTGTCTCAAAGCCGCGGAGTTCGGAGCTATCGACGTACTGCTGGTGGCGGACGAGAAGTTCCGGGAAGCGATGGTGGAAGGTGAAGAGGACGTCCTGAACGCCGTCAAGTACGCGGAGCGTACAGGGGCCGAGGTGCTCATCGTAAGCACGGAACACGAGTGGGGCGAGAGGCTACGGGAATTGGGGGGAATCGCCGCACTGCTTCGGTTCTCTATCCCCACGGGGTAGCACGGTAATCGTGCACCGGCGAGAGCACACGTCCCCCGTGTCATGGAGTATCTCGACGTCGTGACCGGCCAGCCGGCACAGTTCATCTATGAGGTTGACCACCGGACATGCGGGATACCTCCTTATGGAGTCCTGGATGATCCGCTTCGTCCTATCCGACAGGGACTCGTACTTTTTGAGCATCGAAAAGGGCGAGATCGGGCACCCTCTTACCGTTACAACGATTTTGTCACTCTCGACCTCGATTTTCGCCGCTTCGCCCAACATCCGATCACAAACGTCCTTCACTATGACGTCGACAGAGACTCGTTCGAATCCGGCGTAGTCCGGCATCAACTCGTATTCGAGATATGACTCGGCAGCCCGTCGGTACAGGGTCTTCCGGAACGCTGTAGCTCGCTCTCCGAACATCTCGGCGGGCACCACGATGATCGCGAAGTTGAAGTGTCGGAGCAGTGAGCGCGGGTCCTTCAATCCTCCACCTCCCGCACCTCGCCACGCTCCTTCACGAAGACTTTCTCCGGGTCCACCCGAATCCCCTCATCGGTGATCTCGAACGGGTGACGCCGCATGCTGTGTGCAGTTCCCCTCATCTTCCACACTATCAACGACCTCCAGAGTCTTCCTTCTACTTCGTCGAGATCGAGCCGGATAATACCATCCACGGCGTGCTCCACACCCGGACCTCCGAAGCCACGTTCGTGGGCGGCGATCTGGTTAACCAGGATGCTGGTACACCCTAGCCCCGCGAGCATCCGTTTGAGCCTGAACATGATCCGACGCGCCACACTGGGCTTATCGATGTATAACGGGGTCACGGAGTCTATAGCCACCCTCTTGGCCTCGACGTCGTTGACGGCTTGCCTGATCACTCCGATCAGCTCACTGGCATCCGTCGGATCCTTCACGACGTACTTCTCGTACTCGCTCGCCCTGCCTATGCCGCCCGTGAACGCGTCCACGACGGCTAGGAGGCCCTCCTCCTCGTACTCCCGGAAGTTCCAGCCGAACCCTTCCACGTTCTTCCTAACCTGAACTGGGTGCTCCTCGAGCGTCACGAAGACACCGGGCTCACCTTCTTCCAGCCCTGCCCAGATGAACTGCTGTGAGAATATCGTCTTACCCGTTCCCGGACCTCCGGTCAGTAGTACGGCGTTACGCTCCGGGATCCCCCCGTTGAGGACTTCGTCCATCCCCGGAATACCCGTTGAGACTCTCTCCACGGCCATGGGACCGTCCCCCGTCGAACTCCCCTAAGGTCAATTCGATTATAATTCATTGCGATCGGGGGTTGTCCTTTGGGAGGACTCTGCCCGAGATGCAGGGGCCGCGGATGGTGTGGGCGCGACCGCTGCCCCTTCTTGGACGCACTGAACGAGGTCCGAGCCAGGCTCTCGAGTCGGAACGTCGATGGTTACACCGTGACGGCCCACGTCTCGTGGCGTGGGTACCCGCGGGTTATCGCCGCGCCGGGAGTCGGAGAACACCGCACGCCGGATGAAGGGGGCGTCCTGGCCGACCTCCCGTACGAAGAGGCCCTGAAGACTAGAGCACTCACCTTCCGCAGATACCGTGGGAAGCGTGATGTCCGGAACCCGCCGGACCTGTCGGACCCCGAGATCGAGTCGTCGATTTCCGTGAGACCCGTGGAGAGTACGTTGCAGGTCCGACGGAGGCTTAGCGGCGCGTCCAGAACCACCCCATTCATCGGGCCCTTGGTCGAGGGAGAGCTCGAACTCGACGGGACACCGAAGGTCCCTCGCGACTTGGAACGTTATCACGAGGACGACGTCAAAGCTGAGGAGGCCGTCGTCGGCCTCTACCGACGCGGCTACGACGAGTCGTACATCGCGCGGGCGTTGTCGTTAGGATTGTTGGGCAGGGACCGCCGGATGGTGCCGACCCGATGGAGCGTCGCGGCGGTGGATTCGATGGTCTCCGAACACCTGGCACGGGAGGTCAGAGACTTACCGGTGTCTTCGGAGTACCGCGTTTTATCGGGTGAAGTGTTCGGTAACGAGATGTGGGTGATTTTACGCCCAGAACCGTTGTCGTACGAGCTCGTCGAAGCTTACGAGCCAGGTGCGCCGTGGTCCGATCGCACACGGATCGCTGTACTTAGGGACTCGGAAGTGAAGGATTGCAAGGAGCCCCGCGAAACCGGAGGTGCGTACTTCGCGGCCCGATTAGCGGCCCTAGAGTGGTGTTCCGAGCTGGGTAAACAGCACGGAATCACCGTGATCAGGATCGTTCGGAAGGAGTACTCGGCACCGTTGGGTGCGTGGGTGATCAGGGAAGCCGTACGACGCGCCGAAGAGGTGTTTTCAACGGACGATCCGCGCGAGGTGTGGGAGTTCCTGCGAGAGAAGTTGGACGATCCAGTGGGTGAAGCCGCTCTGAAGGTGATCAAACGTGGCCGCCAGAGAACTCTCGACACGTTTTTATGAGTAAGTAGGAGCCGAGCAATAGGGAGGAAGGCGATGCTACTGTTGAAGGACCACGCGGAAGTACTGCTTACGGTCGAGGAACTCGGTACCAGGGAGGAGGCCAGGGAGATCGCCGAGGAGGCCGAGGCGGTCACGGAAATCATCCCCCAGCGGTTGCTAGAGCTCGAGCTTCAAGGTCTGATGAAGCGAGTCGGACCGAACGAATGGGAGCTAACCGACGCCGGAAAGACCGCTGCGAAGGCGGTAGCTGAGGCCGTCGATATTCTGGAGCAGCCACCCCAAGAATGGGCGCATGACCGATGGGTCGGCTCGGACACGGTGTTGGCGCTGAAACACGCGGCCCTGTCTTTCGTGCCGGAGCGTTGGGAGGAACTACTGAGCGAGCGTGGTCTGTCGGAGGATGGCGAACTGACAAAAGCCGGCGAGCTGGTGTTGGAGGCGTACTTCAAGGCGACTCCGAAACTGTACGTCACTCAGGATGTAGCCGGACGGATAGCCAGGTTACCACCAGGACCCGGAACGCTGAAAACCTTCATCAGATATCGGGAAACTATAGACATTCCAGATAACATCTTCCACGCGCTCGAGGCGATGCGGCTGCTGGTGATCTCCCCACCCGCGGACGGTGGCCGCACGTACACTCTAACGGCGCTCGGCCGTGAGGTCAAGTACGCGATCGAAAAGGCGATTCCCGCCATGCACCTGGTGTTGTCCCCTGGGATCATGGAGGACGTAAAGGCCGTGAGTGAGGGAGAAGAACCCGAGGACATGGAGCGCCTCGAGCGGCTCGGATACGCGTGGAAGGGATCGTTAACGAGGGCCGGTGAGCACGTCCTCCGAGCCTACGAGATGGTGGGAGAAGATTTCCCGGGTGTGCCACCTATCAGCATACGTCCAAGCGAGCTGAGGCTTCTGGAGATCATCGACCACCTGTACCGCCCAGACGAGAACCCTAACGTGGCTCCTACCCTGAAGAGAATCAAGAGGGTGCTAGTAGAGGAGTACGGGGAGGCTGATCCCGACCCCACCACGGACCTCAAGGAGTTGGAGGCGCACGGATTCGTGGAGAAAACCGTCTGCGACTACGGGAAGGAAAAGGGCAAGCCGATATGGGTACTCACCGAGGAAGGAGAACGGTTACTTCACGGCCTGGGCGCGCCGGTGCGAGCGGAAGGTGTCAAAGCCGTCACCGTGTCGATGGGTTTCGAGTCGCCTTCTCCTGAGTGGCTGGAGGAGGCCCACCGGGCCGGTCTGGTATCGCAAGCCGCTATCACCACGAAGGGGCTGATGGCCGCCAAGATAGCGCGTCGTGTGGAGAGAGCCCCATTCTTAACCGGAGACGAGGCCAAGCTGATCTACCGCATGCCCAACGGGTCGATCGACAGAGGGAAACTGATCGAGGACGTTTGTGACCGGTACGGGCTCGAAGAGCACCAGGTCCTGGAGTCACTGTCGAAATTGGAGTCTCGAGGTATAGTCGAAGAGTTGCTCACGGGAGGGGTAATACTAACGCGAGCCGGCCAACACCTCAAGACGGCGATACACCGTGGTCAGACGATGGAAATCTTGAAGCTCCGACACCCAATTACACCGGTCGCGACTCGTCTCCTCAAGGCAGTATACGACCTGAAGAGGGAAGGTGTTAGCGCGAAGAAGCTCTCCAAGTTCCCGAAGACCCTACTGAAGAGAGCCGACGTCACGCTGGACCAAGCTAAGAAAGCCGTAGGGTTGTTGCGACGGACCAAGATGATGAGTGGATGGAAGATCACGGAGGCCGGGGAGGAATTACTCAGGGCGTTCGAAGTGCTTCAGGAAGCCCCGGAGGTGCGACAGCATCCGGAGGAAGCCGCTTAATCCCCCTCCCCAAATCCCCAAACCCATCCAGTGGGAAAACGTTACGGTTCTTGTAACGATTTGAGGCTTGGTGCGGCCGCCGGGATTTGAACCCGGGCCACGGGCTCGGAAGGCCCGCGTCCTACCAGACTAGACTGCGGCCGCTCCACCGTCGTGGGCGGTCGGATTCCAACTATAAAAATATTTCGGACATATTCGGTGGGCCGCCGTGCGTGCGACAGCCGAGGGAGTTTCCCTTCATAGCTGAGGCATTCGCTCGGCGCTACCGCCTCCGATACCGGCGGGGCGACGGTCGCGCCACTCCCGGACACCGCATAGACGTATGTTATAGAGCCCGTAACAATTTCGACCTGGGGAAAGAAAGCCCCTATCGGCGTCGGACGGCCACCAGCGCGATCCCGAGCAAGCACACCGCGGCCACCGGTACCTGAACGAACTTCTTGAGCGCACTTTCCGCCGTGGCTGCCGCCTGCTGCGCCTCGGGGCTGCTGAGGACATCCTGCAGGACCGTCACGGCTTCACCGATCAAGTTCTCGAGGTTGTCAACACTGAACTCCGCCTTCAGGTCCGTCAGACCCTGCTGCTCGTTCACTTCTAGGAACGCACGGAGCGCGTACCCGGTCTCTTCGTCGACCTCCTTCTCTTCCTCCCCTTCCTTCTCCTCCTCACTGACCTCGAGTTTCTGGAGCTCTTCCGGCTCGGCTCCCGTCACCGACGCCTTCACGAAGTACTTGAACACGAGCGCCTGCAGGTACCCCACGGGAGTCTTCTTCTTACCGTGGGGGTGACCGTACTCGTGCGTAGCCAGTACTCGCGCCAGGCCTTCTAGGAGCTCCCGGTTGAGTTTCACCTGGAACTTCCCGACCTCAATCGTCAGTTCTTCTGGAGCGACCATCTTGAGCGACAGACCTACCGGCAGCGGCTTGGTCTCCAGCGATAGGGCCAGGAGAGCCCCTTTGGCCAGATGAGCTGGCTTCCACTGCCTGAACTTCACGGCCGGCGGAAGCTTACCTGACATCGCGTTGGGGTCCACCACTACAGCATCATCCGTCTCTCCCGTCACCGCCGGAGTTAGATCCACAATCAACGCGGCGTGATTCCCGTCGGCTACGAACACCCCGTAGTACGCCTTACCTAGCGGTAGTTGAGCGCCGGCCGGTGCTTCCACGGAGATCACGTACTCTTTCGGTATCTGCTTGGCCTGGTTCGCGGAGAGCTGGAATGTCCACGGGTGCGTCAGCACTCCGTATAGCGGTGCTTCTTCAGCCGCGGCGCCACCCACCGCCGCAAGGACCAACGCTAGAAGTGCTAGGGCTCGCATGTTACATTCCCCCGCACTTATAGTAGACTGAAATCGAATAATTAACCTTTTCGTTCGCCTCTGTGGACTGAGCTGGTGTCAGTATCGGCCTTAGTTCTTCCTTAATTTTGCGATGAAAAATCCCTGACATCGGTCGGTATGAGGGTAGAACCGTCGGGTTCCCGGAACTAATCCCCTCCTACCGAATTGAAGGTTCACCTTCTCAATAGTCACATCGTACCGTCTTGCGACTCTTCGGATCACGTTTTCATTTTCGTTAATAGTCAAAGTACATGTTGAATACACCACAATACCTCCAGGTCGAACGGTCTTTATCGCTGCTTCCAACAATTCTGATTGGAGTTTAGCGTAACGTCGCACACGTTTCTTCGTGACGTTCCACCTGGTTTCCGGTCGCTTCTGGACGGAACCCATACCGGAACATGGAGGATCGACAATGGCTCGGTCGGCCTCTTCATCCAGCTCCTCCGGTATCTCTCGAGCGTCCGCACATCGGAGTTCGACGACACCATCGGGAACACGCTGCCACGCCAACTTCTCCCGCATAGCGTCCAATCGCCAGTCGGATTTGTCGACCGCAAGGATCTCTCCTTCGCCCTCCATCAAACAGAGGGCATGGAGCGTCTTTCCGCCGGGAGCCGCGCAGAGGTCGACTACGAACTCCCCGGGTTGTGGATCGAGTACGTGGGCGACTGCCGCGGAGGCCTTATCTTGAGTGAACACCAGACCCTCCTTCCACGCCTCAGTTCTGACTATAGGTATCTCCTCCTCGACTACACGTAGCAGGTCCGGTATGTGCTCATCCGGCTCCGTCAGCACACCCTCCTCCGCCAGGCGCTCGCGGACTTCGTCTACGTCCGCCCGCAGTGTGTTCACGCGGACGTACTTTACCGCGGGTTTGTTGCACGCTCGGAGGAAGTCTTCTATCTCGTCCTCGGGCAGCACGCGGCGGACGTAATCGACGAAGTCGGGTGGGAAGTAGTGCCGCAGGCAAAGGTCATCGTAACCGCGTCGCTTCAGCCGGTCTACGTCGTACTTCTCGAGGTCGAAACATACGGCGTGCACGAAGTCGGCCACTCTATCGCTGACTAGCTCCTTAGCTACCCGCGTCGCAGCGTCGGTTACCAACGCCGGACTAGTTCCCTCGAACAGCATCTCGTCAGCTGCGGTTACCAGAACTCCCTTCAGCTCCGGACCAAGATCTTCGAAAGATCCCGATTGAATGACGTCATCGAGGATCTCCTCGCAGAGTCCCAACCGCTTGCCGAGTTCCATAAGTCGACGGTGAATGGCCCTAGCCCGATGGCTGGGAATGGAGAACGGATTGTCGAGAGCCCGGTAGAACGACTCCTTCAGGGAGACCCCGGACCGGTAGTGCTCAGCGAGTATCCTGGCTAGCATAGATACTATCTCACTGACCTTCACACGACCTCCCTTCGGTCGGCCAGTCGCGTTCGTAAAGAAATAGGTTTAGGAGAGACGAGACGTCACGAGCTCATAGGCGCTAGGCTGGCGATCTAGGGTGCGACTCCGGCACTGTCGCCCCTTCTACGATCTATTTTTTCCGTGCATGCGTGCGGGCTACGGCCTGCACACCGGTTCCGATGTAGGTCGAACCTCGAAAGGAGTTCTCGGTGGGAATCCCAGCATGGGCCCGTCGTTTCTCAGAACCCCGCGACGTCCGGATTGGGGAAATCATTATATCCCGTCAACTGGACGTAAAGCCGGGCGGCGGTGGGTGGGCTGGCGGCTCCCCCGCCCCGAGGAAGGACCCGCCGGAGCAAGGCAATGAAGGCGGGTCCGTCGGGGTACGGCCGTGGGGCCGCTAAGGGGAGGAAGCTCCGCCCCCGGGCCCGGGCCCGCCGCCCCGAGAGGGGGCCGGCCGAGAGGCCGGGGACCGGCCACAGAAACGACACGTCCGTCGGCGGATGGCGATGACGCGGCTGAGGCCCGCCGTGGGCGGGCCGAGAAGGGCCCCGGCGACGGGGCCCGAGCTAACCCGCAGAGGACGCCGGCGGGATCGGTGAAACGGGCCGCCCGGCGGGGGGCGAGGCCGAATGAGCCCGATGATACGAGGGTGATGCCCCCGATGAGTTCCCGGGCCGGAGGGGGATGGTAGGCCGCTGAGGTGAATGCCGCCGTCTAAGGCTACAGAAGGCGGGCTATAGCCCACCCACCGCCGCCCGCCCGTAATCGTCACGGGTGTCGTAACAAATAACGCAAGGGGTGGGACGCGCTCACGTGGATACCCCGGATCTCTCGGCGCCCGTAGCCCCCTTAACCAGTGGCACGAGTTCTTCGGCGCTAAGACCCACCTTGTACAGTTCACCCTGCCTCGACTCGCGCCGGGCCAGCTCCTTACGGACGTCGGAGATCACCCGCATTCGGTACAGGTCCCACTCGGGCTCGATCCTCTCCTCGTCCGGTGCCCTGTCCTTAGAGAGCCTCTGAATGAGGACGGTCGGCGCCATACGTTCCAGGGCATCGGCCAGGAGCCTGATGTACTCGCGGTAGCTCAGCGGCTTGTAGCGGCGATCGTAGTACATACGTTCCAGATCGGTACGCTCTAGCACGACCAGCGGATACAGCTTCACGGCCTCCACTCCGAGCACCGAGAGGACCCTGACGGTCTCAAGCATCTCGTCTCGGGTCTCACCGGGAAGCCCGAAGATGATGTGGTTAACTATTCGGATCCCGCGTTCCTTGGCCCGGGTGATGGCGTCGATCACCTCGGCAAGTCCGTGACCGCGCCGCGTGCGGCGCAAGGTGCGATGGTGGTAAGACTGAACCCCTATCTCGAGCCAGACGTCGTAACCTTCTTTGACGTAGCCCTCGAGGATGTCCAGGACCTCGTCCGGTAAGCAGTCCGGTCGTGTTCCTATGGATAGACCGACGACGTCTTCCATCTCCAGGGCACGGTTGTACAGTTCCTCCAGGACGTCGGGAGGCGCGTAGGTGTTCGTGGCCGGGTAGAAGTACACGAGGAACTTCTCGGCACCGTACCTCTCGCGGAACACTTCCATCTGCTTACGAGCCTGCTCCTCGAGCTTCTTACGCGGGTCCACGTTGGGAGTGATGATCGTCCTGCCCATCTTCGGGCAGAATAGGCACCCTTCCCGGGATATCCTGCCGTCCTTGTTCGGGCACACGAAGCCGGCGTCCACGGCCGCCTTCATAACCTTGCAACCTTTCTCGCGACGGTAATACGCGCCGAAGGCCGCGAACTTCTCTCCGTCCTCGTACAGCTCCCGGACTATCCGTTCGTCGACGTACCTGGGTAAGGCACCATCGGTCGCCGGTTCGACCTCCCGTTGGAGCGTCTCGAGGTCCCGGAGATCGGATTTAATAGCCCCCACCCCCGTGTTGAGGTCGAGTTAACGGATACAAAAACCGCTCGGGAGTGGCGGTACATGCCACCGAAATGGTACAGGCACGTGATGAGAGTGCTCTCCGAATCGCACGTGGTGTTGGAGGTTCGAGACGTGCGATATCCGGAGGAGACACGGTGGGAAAAGCTCCCCAGACTGGAGGACGTGTTCGACTTCACCCGGGTGGTCGTGCTCAACAAGGCCGACCTGGTCCCCCGGGCCGAGACCGAGCGTGTGAAGGAGGAAGTGGAGCTCGAGGAGGACGTACCTGCGGTGTACGTAAGCGCACGCGAGCGCATGGGTTTCCGGCACCTCCGTAGGACCATCTACGAGGTAGCGCCGGAAGACGTCGAGACCGTGAGAGTGGGTGTAGTAGGGTTTCAGAACGTCGGTAAGTCCACGATAATTAACGCATTGACCCGGAGGAGTGCCGCAGAAACCTCTCGACGTGCGGGATACACCCGCGGAAAGCAGTGGGTACGCGGTGGTAGGAAACTGTTGGTCATCGACTCGCCGGGTGTGATCCCGACCGACGAGGCTGCGGCCGAGGCCGTGGCGCTGGATCCAGACGTCCTGGAGGATCCCGTAGAGCCGGCGTTAGGCGTGATCGAGCGCGTCGTCCGCGAGTATCCAGGGGCACTGTCCGACAAATTCGGTATCGATGAATCGATGGATCCGGAGAGGATCCTCCGGGATATCTCAGAACGCTTGGGTAAAGACCTCAGAACGACCGCGAAACTACTCCTCCGGGAGTGGGTGGACGGCAGCCTGGTGGAGATTTATCGGACCACGCGGGCCGACCTAGCTGAGACTTCGGAGCTAGAGGTAGGTGGCACCGCCCAGCGCTTAGTGGAGGAGACTCTCCGTGAGATCGAGGAAGTGGTACCCGAAGGTATCCCCCCTAGCGCCGCGACGGTCCGGGGGATTCTAACGAGGCTGGCCCACGGAGAGAACGTGGACGGCGTGGGATTCGGCACCATAAGGCTGGGTGAATACGGTGTGGGAGTGTCCGTCGGCGACCGGTACTACGATCGAATGGTTAGGAGACTGCGTCGTGAACTGGGGGGCGAAGTGATCTCTGAGGAGCGGTTCAGAGTGGGCGCCAACGGGCGGAAGGCGGTGGCACTGGTGACCAAGGGTCGGTAGCGCGGGCCGGTTTCCTCACCTTCTGCCCTGATCGGACCCCATGGCCCTCCCCATCCCCTCGAATCAGCGCGGGGAGTTCTCCGCATCTCCGGCCGTACTCGGAGCCTGAAACCGTCATCATCCCAACCCGTGGACGGTTAGGTCCGTAAAAAAGCATCGTGGAGGGACTGCACGTTGATAGCTCTAGTGAAGTCCGTCGAGGAGTACAGGCGGCTTCTGGGAGAAGTCGTCGAGGAGGGTGATGTGGTGGTAGAGCTGGGATGCCACCGGGGCGCCGCCACTCGGATTATACTCACCGGCTCCCCCCGACGTGTCGTCGCCGTGGACTACGGTAAGGACGCCGAGGAGGCCATGCGAGAGTTGGAACGTAGTCATCCCGAGCTCACGTTCGTCAAAGGGGACGCCAGGGAATACGACACCCTCAAACGTGTCCTCGAAGAACTAGGCGGACCTGAATGTGACGTGCTGGCCGTGGACCTCGGCGGTGGTATGTTCCCGGACACCGCGTTCAAGGTGTACTACGTGTGGTCGGTGACACTGCGACCACGGGATGCGGTGGTACGAAACGCTGGTCTCTGCGAGTTTCTGAAGCTGGCCGAGCTCCGGGAAGAGGTGCACCTCGACGACGAGAACCGGGGTTATCTCGGAGAGTTGAGCCCTCCCGGGATCCCAGGTAGGATCCGAGAGCGGTTCGAAGAGTTCAAGTTGTGGAGGGGATGAGGAGCCTCTCAATTGTAGGTCGTATGGAGATACTACGTCCTCCGTATGGCCACATACCGCTTGATCGGACACCGTGCCATGTCGTCACACGCCAAGCAATCCCTCGGGTGGTTCCTGCAGCCCGTTACCCTCGCGTAACCACCCATCAGGGCCGCGCCCTTGCGACCGTCGTAGTGTTTCAGGAGCTTGTCGGCGCACTCTCCGACCTCGGGCGGCACGCTCCCGTTTATACCCGGCATGCCCGACCACGTCGCGTGCAACCCGCATTCCCTGGCTATCTCGACGGCTCTCTCCATCAAGCGTTTCGGGGCTCCGGGGTGCCGTTCCAGGACGAAGTTAGGCCTGAACGCCAGGAAGCACACCGGAACGGACTCGTCGAGGTCCGCCAGGAACTCGCACATCGCCCTAATCTCCTCCGTATCGTGGGCCTTCGGAATTAGAAGGATCCGAACTTCCCAAATTTTATCCAGATACTTGGGGATTAAGAACTCCAGGTTCCGCAAGACAGGCTCGACGCGGGCTCCCGTGATGGCCCGGTGAAGGGGATCGGAGTACGCTTTGAAGTCGAAGGTGATCGAGTCCGCCAACTTAACGATACGACGCATGCTCTTGCGCGTCGCGAACCCGTTCGTGTCGAAGTTGACCTTCCATAGGTCCGTCGTGTCCCGGTAATGCTCGACGACCTGCTCTATATAAGGCAGGTGTATGGTGGGCTCGCCGCCCGAGAAGAATATCCTGTCCGCCCCGATCATGCGACCCTGATTCGTTTCGATCATGTTCACAGCCTCGACGGCGAGCTCTTTGGGATCCTGATAGCCCAGGGCCCGTCCCTCGGGGTTGTCGGGATAATGAGCTATATCCCAGTTCTGACAGTTGAGGCACCGATAATTGCATCCGGCCATGAACACCGTATAGCTGGCCGGTGGCGCCGGGTGAAGTTGCTTAGCGGCGATGACAGGTTCGGTGACGCGACAGACGCCGCGTTCCCCCTCGAGCCTGTCGACACCACATTCCCAGGCGCAGAGCTTACAGTTGCGTAGGTCCTTCACGCGACCACCCCACACCCGAACCAACACCTTTCTACACCCTCCGGGGATGACGAGGCGACCGAACACCGATAAGTGAGGAACTCAGGCGGCGCTGACCCTTGCACTGGGAGGGTGAAAAAAGACGGAGGCTTAAGGAGCTGGAACGCGCCATAGAGCGGGGAGAGGTGGACGAAGCCGCCATTCCGGTCCTAGAGACCCTCAACTCGTTCGAAGAGTACTGTACGACCAGCAGCTGCTCCGGCCGGGTGGTCGTACTCCATGAGCCAGAGGTAGGTGACAAGATAGGGTCCGAGTTCGTGGCCAAGTGGCACGAGCCACCGGAGCCGGAGGAAGTTCGTGAAGCCGTGCTGAAAGCCCCTGAGGAAGGCATAACGTGGGTGAAAGCCCAGCCACCCCTGTTCCACGTGATGTGTAGGGACTTGGAGGCGGCCGTTCGGCTGAGGAATATCGCCTCAGAAGCCGGGTTCAAGGCGTCGTCCATACGTTCGGTCAAAAGTTCAAAGGTGATCGTAGAGATCCTCGGCGGTGAGCGGATGGACGTTCCGGCCAAAGTCAACGGGAAACTGACACTGCGCGAGAAGGCGTGGGATAGCGTCGTCGCCCTTTGCAACGACATCCTACGGAGCGGGCACGAGCGGCTCAGTCGGCTGGTGGAAGCGCTGAAGGGGTTGAGCAGGTGATGGTGCTGAAACGTGCCGCGGACATGGTTCCGAAAGGATTCCGGGATTTAGTCGAGCCCATCCTGGACGACTGTGCTGACTTGGAGGAGCTAGCGGATCGCGTCGTCGAAACCGAAATGGAGCCAGATGAAGTACGCCGCAGAGACGTTGGGAACACCGATTCTAACGAGCCGGTGGCGATTTTCGGATCCTCGTGCGTCCTGTGCGGAGGTGACTGCTCGTCCGTCCGGCTCACCTCCAGGATAGGTATTTGCGAGCGGTGTCTTCCGGTCGATACGGAGACGCTACGCGAAGTACTGAAGGAAGCCAGAAAACGTCACGGGTACGTAGGAGAGGCTTTACTGATGTTCATCCTGGTAGAACGCTACTCACCGGATCGGGTGGAGGAATTCTTCCGTCGGTACGTCTGGCCGGAACTGTTCACCGAGATCGTCGACAGGGTCTTCGACCGGGCTACCGGGTTCCGACTATATTCGGCACAACGTGTATGGACGCGGAGACTGGTTAAAGGTTGCAGTTTCTCGATACTGGCCCCGACCGGTACCGGCAAGACCTCTTGGGGCTCGTTAGTAGCGGCGGTGTTCGGACATGCCGGACGCAGGGTGTACTACCTAGTCCCAACCACAACTCTGGTCCGGCAGGTCGAAAATAGGATCAAGGGATTCGCGCGCGACGCCGAACTGGACGTCGATGTAGTCGCGTATCACGCGGCTATGCCCACCCAAGCTAAACGAGAGGCTTTAGAACGTATCTCTTCCGGAGATTTCGACGTTCTGATCACTACGGCGCAGTTCTTGGTTCACCGTGTGGAGGACCTCGAGAAGCTGAACTTCGATCTGATCTTAGTGGACGACGTGGACGCGATCATCCGGGGTACCGGACGCAACGTCGACCGCGTGCTCCGCGTCGCCGGACTCGAGCAGGAGGAGATCGATAGCGCGTACAGGTTGGCTACCCTCCGACGGCGCTACTACTCACTCCGAGATTGGCTTCGGTCGTTGGAAGACCGCGGAGACAAGCGCGCGGAGCGTGTCCGGGAGGAACTCCGAGAGGTCGAGCGCGAGATCGAGGAGCTCGAGGAACTGTTGAAGCGGGTTAAAAAAGAGCGCGATCTCGCACGGATCGTGTTCATGAGCGCGACGGGAGCCGCGGCCCCCTCCAGACGTCTCGCCGTGGTCCGAGAGCTCTTCGATTTCGAGGTCGGAGCGGGCGGGGAGGGTCTCCGTAACATTCAGGACATCGCGGTGATCTCCGAGCCGTCCCCGGAAGCCGTGGAACGGATCGTCCGGAAAGCCGGCGTGAAGGGAGGTCTGATCTTCGTCCCACAGCGGTTACCGGGAGAGAAGAAAGCCAGAGAGATCGTGGAGGAGCTCGCGGAGCACCTGCGGTCTTCAGGGATCGAGGCTCGAGCGATTCATGCCGGAACGCCCGCCGAGGAGCGGGAGGAGGCCATCGACGGCTTCTCCGAAGGGGACGTAGACGTTCTGGTGGCCGTAGCCAGCCCTTACGGCGTGATAGTTCGAGGTCTCGACTTACCACAAGCCGCCAGGTACGCGGTCTTCTACGGGGTCCCCCGACAGCGGATAAGGCTGACTCCGCGCGAGGAAGACCTCAAGGACCCGACATACGTAGCCTCGGCCCTGTCCAACCTGGCCAGACTGCTGGACGATCGCAGAGCGAGGAGTCGCTTGGAGGGTGTAGCGGGTCGACTGTGGAGGATCATCAGACGCGGGACCTGGATCAGGGAGCGGCTGGAAGAGGCCGTGGAACCGCTCTCCTTGAATACGCTGATGAAACTCGCGAAGCGAGACCCGGAAGATATCGCCGAGCAACTCGACGTCGACAGGTGGCTGGCACGGCACGTTCAAACGTTAGCCGAAGGTGTGCGAGAGCTGACTCGGTTGTTGGGCGACCCTGACCGGGTGAAGGCCCTGGCCGAAGAAGCTACGACGGTCGCTGTGTACGAAGAAGGCGAGGAAGCCTACTTGGAGGTTCCCGACCTCCGGACGTACATACAAGCCAGCGGTAGAGTTAGCCGTCTCTTCGCCGGTGGAGTGACCTTCGGGTTGTCCTTCGTCCTATGTCCCGAGGACGAACGCGAGCTTCGGACACTGAACGGTCTGATCCGACGCATGTCCTACACCTACGGTTCGGAGTTCGAATGGAGGTCCTACCCGAAGTCTTTGGACATGAAGGAGATCGGTCTAGAGCTCAAGGAAATTTCGGACGAGGAACTCGAGGAACTCGTGAGGAAGGTGGACGAAGACCGGGAACGAGTCCGGAAGGTACTCGCAGGCGAGCTGAAACCGGAGGAAACCGGTCGACTCGCCCGTTCAGCCTTGATGATCGTGGAATCTCCAAACAAGGCCCGCATGATCGCCTCGCTGTTCTCCCAGCGCCCGTCACGCCGCAGACTGAACGGAGGGGTGGCGTACGAAGCTGCAGCGGACGGTCTTCATCTCACCGTCGTCGCCACACAGGGTCACGTCGCCGACTTGGTCGAAGAGCCCGGAGTCCACGGTGTGCTCCGGATCGACGAACGCTGGGTGCCGATGTACGACGTCCTGGGCAGGTGTAGCGAGTGTGGTGAGCAGGTGGTCGGTTCCGAAGAGTGTCCGAACTGCGGCGGTGAAGTAGAGCTCAAGACCCCGCTTCTAGAGTCGATCCGGGAACTAGCCTCGGAGGCGGACGTGATACTCATCGGAACGGACCCGGACACCGAGGGAGAGAAGATCGGATGGGACGTCTTCAACTACCTGGGCTGGACCACGGCCCAGGTGTACCGAACTGAGTTCCACGAGGTCACTAGACGCGGCATCTCCGAGGCACTGAAGGAAGAGAGCTGGAAGAACGTCGATGCAGGCCGTGTGTCGGCTCAGATTCTCCGGCGAGTGGCCGACAGATGGATCGGGTTCTCACTATCTCAGGACTTGTGGGACGTGTTCAAGCACCTCGAGATAAAGCTAGGAGAGCTCCCATCGGGCTCCAGGATCGAGGTGAGGCTGGACATCCCGAGCGGGGTAGAAGTAGTAGATTTCCGGCGCACGTTCGACGAGGATTCCTCGGTCAGGTCCAGGTCGGTGAGACTGCGCCGAGAAGGCGACGAGTACGTGGTGCGTACTCGCATCAGTCGTGGCGGCGACGTGACGTATACCGCGACGCTTCTGGATCCGAACAGGAAGCTCGGAGACAGGAACGGAGTGCGACCGGAGCTTGTGCGTGTACGCGCGTCCGTCAACGGTGAGCCGGTCGATCCGAACGTCAAGCTGGAGCCGATGACGTGGCTGAGCGCTGGTCGAGTTCAAACCCCAGTGCTCGGATGGATCATAGATAGAGCCCGAGAATACCGTGAGACCGAGTTCTACGCGTGTCGCGCGGAGGTTCCGGCGGACGACGTGACCATCCGTGCATTGATCGAGGAACTGAAGGTACCGCGAGCTCTGACGGAGAAGTTGGACGAAGCCACGATCCGAGTGCTGTCCAAGATCGCGGAGGAGGGTCCTGACGCTGAGTTCTCCGAGGAAGAGGTAGGCCGGTTCACAGAGACCGAGCTGTTCGAACGGAAGGACGGACGCTACAGGCTCTCAGAGGAGGGGCGGAAGGTGCTGGAATCCGAAGGGGTCATAGGGCTGATGCTGCACCTCGCGGGGGTCTCCGGTAGGTGATCCGCGCGATCGCCACTGTGGACGAGAACGCTTCCTACATCGCGTTCGTGGAGACGCCGTCTGCCAACGAGAAGCTGCTAGACGTAATGTCTCGCGAGAAATGGCGGGAACTCGGTATGTTCGTGCTGGATCATCACGGGCAGTTGTCCGAGGAACCGTCGGCTGTGGCTCAGGCTTACGAGATCGTGAAAGAGCATACCGAGTTTCCGCTGGTGCGAAAGGTCGTCATCGAGCCGCCGGTGGATGCGGATATGGTGGCCGCGGTGCTGCTGCTGAAGCAGGGGCCGGTACTCCCAGAGGAGGACGTCGAAGTGCTCGACAAGATCGACCGGTTCGGGAAACACTATCCGTCGGATGAGGAGCTCGAGAGTGCTGAGTACGCGCTGGCGATCATGCAAGCCGTGGCCGAGGTAGTGAAGAAGCCGTACCCGGACAACCCGGAAGAGCTGAAGGAGACGTTCAAGAAAGCCCTGAGGACCGTAGAACGCGTTGTGGACGATGAGAAGTATCGGGAGAAGCTAGCATCGAAGTGGCTGGAGGAGTTCCGGAAGTCCGTACGGGAGGCCGAGGAGAGTACGGAAGTGATCGAGGAGGGAGAGGTAGAGGTGGGAAACGACAGGATAAGGTGGTGCGCGGCTATCTCGGAGGCGCAGAACGCCTTCACGTATCTGTACCGTGAAGGGTACGATCTAGTGGTCCTCTACTCTCCCGTGATGAAGCGGGTGACCGTGGGGCTCGCCGATCCCGAATTACCCATCGACCTGCGGGAGTTGTTCGAGTACCTGAACGAGCATCACCGCGAGGGTTGGGGTGGTCGGAAGAACATCGGAGGCTCACCGAAGAACTACGAGATCGACGAGGAGGAGTTCAAGGACATCGTCTCCTTCATCCACGAGTGGCTTCTAAGGTTTTCATGAACGACCTGTAAAGACGGTCTAAGAACTCCACGGAGTCCGCGCCAACCTCGAGCCTCAACCACTCCAGACCATGCGCCACCTTGCCGCGTAAAGTGGTCCCGTACGGTTTGGAGTACGGGCAATCGGACTCGAAAATCGGGAGACCTACTTCTCCCGGTATCAGCCTCGTCCAGACCTCCGGAACGCGGATCATCGGACGCACTATGGTGGTTTCCGGGAAGTCGTAGTCCACATACTCGGATCTCATTCCACCCAGCTCCTCAACGGGTCGCAGGATGTTCAGCCCTTCACCTTTGATCGCTGAAGCCATGGCGGTGACGATAGCGTCGTCCAAGGTATGGGCCAACACCAGCTTATCTCCACGTTCCCGAAGCTCTCGACGGCGAATCAAGGAGCAAATCAGGCAGGGAGACTCACCGTGTTCTTCGGCGAGCTCGCCGACGTCTTCCCTCGGTTCCACGTACTCCAGTTGGAAACCGAGAGACCTGCATATTTCCTCGCAGACTTCCCGACCCTCACGGCCCCAGATGGGATCTCCATGGAGCCTAGTTTCTACAAGGACCGGTCGAATACGAAGCCCCAGCCGTCGGGTTAACGGCTCAAGCATGAGGAGGCATGTAACGCTGTCTTTACCGCCACTGAAGCCGACGACGACCTCCTCCCGAGGTTCGAATAGGTCGTAATCGGTCACGACTTGGTGAAATCTCGAGGAAGCTCGCTCGACGACCTTAGAGCGGACGACCTTTATACCCTCTCTCCTCAGCTCCTCCCGCCGCGAGACCGTGAGACCGGCCCTCCTCGGGTTCAGCGCGACCACAGTATCATCCAAAATCGCGACGTAGCGGGGATCCACGCCAACGTCTCGGAGTATCTCCTCGACGTCCAACGCTCTACCCCCGGGGGACGGGTGAGATGTCCCTAACGATGCTGATGTTCTTACTCAACGTCCTGGCCTACGTGCTCAGCGTAGGACCGGATGGGATCATCCGACCTGACGTACTGTACAGCTACGGACTATACCTCCACAACATCACGGTTCATCCTGAATGTTTGATTACTTACATGTTCCTTCACGCGAATCTCATCCATTTATTGTTCAACATGCTAGGATTATTGACATTCGGAGTGCAACTAGAGCGTGTACTCTCTACATCAGAGTTCCTCGTACTTTATTTACTGTCCGGGTTAATGGGTGGACTGGCGCAGACTGCGCTAACGCCGGATGTTCCTGTAGTGGGTGCATCCGCGGCCATCTTCGGATTACTCGGGTGCCTCACGATGCTAAGACCGATGAGTATGATGATGTTCCTGTTCATCCCGATGCCTTTGGCGTTATTCGCCGTCCTTTACGCGGCACTAGCTCTATTCGTGATCCAATCGGGGGTCGTCACGCAAGTGGCGCACGCAGGCCATCTCGTAGGGATGATAGTCGGAGGGGTGCTGGCACTACTCTACAGGCCGAGTGAAGCCTTGAAGGGGCTACTGGCGGTAGCAGCGATCACCGCACTGCTATTGGCGGGCTACTGGTTCCTGACCCACCCCTGATAGGGGCGAAATGTTTATTATCACCTTGATGTTCGGGTGCCTATGGACGAAGGGCCCGCAGCTCAGCCTGGCAGAGCGCGGCCTTGGCGCGGCCGTGGCCCCGGGTTCAAATCCCGGCGGGTCCACCACCACTAATTGTTACGAGAAACGTTACAATTACCACATCGGACGGCCCCGCCCCCGGAGCACCGGCCCGAAAGATTAATAAGTTCGTAAGGGGAGGGCCAGCAGCTGGGAGGAGGGCCCGCAGCTCAGCCAGGTTAGAGCGCGGGGCTGATAACCCCGAGGTCCCGGGTTCAAATCCCGGCGGGCCCACCACCACTAATTGTTACGAGAACCATAACAATAGATCCGACGGGCGAGTCACCTGGCGTCCACCCCGGACCGCTGGGTATCAGTGACCGAAGACGCAGGTGCTCACCTGATATTAAAAGGGGAGCCGAAAGGCGGCAGGAGTTTGCCGGAAAGCCTTGCCGGATAAAAGTGGGGGAAATCAATGGCGGCCGAAAGCATAGCTAAGGCCGTGCACGATGTGCTAGCGACGTGGGGTGCCCAAGGACCGGGTGCGATCTTCTTCCTAGTATGGGCAGCCGTGTTAGTCGTCGGAATGCAGTTAGGTTTCATGTTCCTAGAAGCAGGCCAGGTACGGACGAAGAACGTCGTCAGCGTCCTGATGAAGAACCTGCTAGACTTGTCGCTCGGAGGTATTGTCTTCATCTTCTTCGGATTCGCACTGGCCTTCCCGGACTACGCGCAGAGCATCGGCAAGTGGATTGCCACCATGTTCACGGCGAACCCGTGGAGCGCCGATCCGATGAAGGCCGCCGATCCCTACAACCTAGCGTACTGCTTCTTCCAGTTCGCGTTCTGCGCCACGGCGGCGACCATCGTCTCGGGAGCCGTCGCCGAGCGGATCAACTTCAAGGCGTGCCTGGTGATGACGGTGCTAATCACGGGGCTACTGTACCCGATCTTCGTGCTGTGGACGTGGGGCGGCGGCTGGATGGGCGGCGACACCGGCCTGTTCGCCAAGGTCTTCGGACAGCCGTACCACGACTTCGCCGGATCGACCGTGGTGCACGCGATCGGAGGTTTCCTGGCGATGGCCGCCGCCTACCTGCTGGGTCCGAGGATCGGGAGGTTCAAGAACGGCAAGCCTGTGCCGATCCCGGGGCACAACATCCCGCAGGCGTTCCTGGGAGCGCTTTTCCTGGCGATTACCTGGTACGGTTTCAACGTAGGTAGCTCGGCGGTGCTCTACGACCCGACGAACGAGTCGTGGATCAGCTCGTTAGTGGCCACTCGCGATGTGTGGTGGAGCCGCGGCGGCCGCCTTCACGACGAGGTTCGACCCACTCTGGGCAGCCAACGGTCTGATCGCGGGACTGGTCGCGATCTGCGCCGGATGTGACATCATGAGTCCGTTTGGAGCCCTGCTCACGGGTATCGTGGCGGGACTGATCATCAAGCCGGCGTTCCGACTGCTGGAGAAGCTGGAGATCGACGACGTGGTCGCCGCGTGTCCGGTACACGGATTCGCGGGCGTTTGGGGAGCGATCGCGGCCGGAATCTTCGGAGCTGAAGCTCTAGGCGGCGCCGGTGGTGTGAGCCTAGCCGCGCAGATCGTCGGTGCTCTCGTGTGCATAGCCTGGGCGCTGGGCTCAGGATTTGCGACCTTCTACGTGATCGACAAGGTGATCGGGCTGAGAGCGACGGAAGAGGAGGAGAAAGGTCTGGACGAGACCGAGTTCGGCGTCAGCGCCTACCCGTACATGGAGACCAGGGATTGAACGAGCTGGGGGTGAACCCCGATGTACATGATCGAAGCCGTCATCAGGCCGGAGAAGTTGGACGATGTGAAAGAGGCGCTGGACGAGGCCGGCTATCCTGGTATGACCGTGATTCACGTGAAGGGCCGTGGTCGGCAGCGGGGAATCGTACACCGGTACCGTGACGAGGAGTACCGGACCGATCTCCTCGACAAGATCCTGCTGAAGGTCGCCGTTCCCACCGAGGATGACGTCGAGAAGGTCATCGACGTCATCTGTGAGCACGCGAAGACGGGCAGGCCCGGCGACGGTATGATCTTCGTCATCCCGCTCGAGGACGCCGTCCGCGCGCGCACCGGAGAGCGTGGGGACGACGCACTGTCCACCGAGGAGTGATCGATTTCTTCCCCCTCCGCCGTAATCGTTACTGGTTCAATAACGATTGTCGCATGCGGGAGGCCGGGAGCTCAGCTAGGAGCTCAGAAGCGCCACTCGGCTGGGTGGTGACTCGTCGACTAGCTCGAATCCCGCGTGCTCCGCGATCTCCGCCGCGAACTTCCGTACCTCTTCGTGCGAGGGCATGTTGTCCGGCGACATCCGGAAGGCCGCCCATCCCACGCACATGAACGCCTTCACTTCGACATAGTCCGGCTCGACGTCGGCCAGCAGTTCACCGAACTCCTCGGCGGTCCCCTCCATGTTCCAGCCTTTAATCGCAGTGATGCGGATCACCGTCCGGCAGGAGAGGGAATTCAGTAACTCCAACGTCCTCATGATCCGGTCCCAGGAGTCCGGAATCGTAGGTCTATTGATCTGACGATGTAGCTCCTCGTTCGGTGAATCCAAGGACACGTACAGCTGTGTCGGCTCACGTTCCAGTTCCTCCACTCGGTCGGGTCGCAGCCCGTTGGTTACCAGGAACGTAGTGTCAAACCCATGGGAATGAAAAGCGTCGATCAGTTCGCCGATTCTTGGGTACAGGGTGGGTTCACCTGCGAGACTGATCGCGGCGTGTCTGGGCTCGAGGGATTCTTTCCAGCGTTTACGAGCTTCACCTTCGAGGTGCCCGTACCCTTGGAGGAAGCGTCGCTGTTGCTCTACGCTCTCCTCTACGATCAGGTCGGGATCGTCCGGATCGGGTACATCGTGAGTTCCTACGGTGAGTTCGACCGGTCTCCAGCAGTACACGCAGCGCTGCTGACACCAAGCTACCGTAGGAGTCATCTGAAGGCACCGATGACTCTCCACCCCGTAGAATTTCGCCTTGTAGCAGTGCCTACCGTTCTTAATCGCTTCCCGGCACCAGTGACACGGCTTGACCGCGGAATGCTTCCCGACTAGACCATAACCCTGCTTACGGAGGACCTTCAATACGTCCGCGTGTAGCAACCTAGATCACCCCCGAACGGCCTTTCCCGTCCGAAAAAATTCCCGGCTTAACAGTAGTCATCATGAGGTCGGTCGCATTCACTCGGGAAGTTACCACGGCTTTCCTCAATGATAATAACGTGGTCGGATGGGTAACACGATCTTGCCAACATCGGTGATCCGCTCGGGCGGCTGCTCGTAAGATTCGAAGTCGAGTTGAACGGGATTATTCTGTTGTTCATGTTAAGGTTAGGATAACGTCCGCTCGCTACCACGGAGGGGGTACCGGCTGTACGTATATGCGAGAATCGGCTTGATTTCATCGAGGAATTACGCGTCGTGAGGAGGCACTAAGTATGAGGTAACCGGTCATCCGATCGGCGTCGGCGCACGTAACCCTTATATATTCTGTCCTATGTCGCCCACCCTCGGGAACGGGCCCGCGGTGTAGCCAGGTCTATCATGCGGGGCTCCAGGGACCCGCCGATGACTTCCATGGGGTGTGCCGGACCTGGTGGGGAGACCCCTGGAGCGACGAGGCGGGTCGAAGACACCCCGTGACCCGGGTTCAAATCCCGGCGGGCCCACCAAGGCCCAAATCGTTATGAAAACCATAACGGTAGCTCCGTCGGTGGGAGCACTCACCTGCTGCTCACTCTCCGAGTTCCTTCTTGATCAAGTGCCCGATAACGGCGGTAACAGCCCCGATGGCCGTGGCGGTTTCGAGGGAGATCCTACGGCCGGTGATGTCGAGGTGGTACTCACACGCTTCGAGTACCTCAGCGGGCAGTCCACGCCGTCCTAGGCCGAAAACCAGGGTTACAGATCGGGGCCGGAGGATTTCTCGAACCACGTCCTCGGGTTCGATGGCCTTCCGCTCGTCGGGACGACACGTCGTCCCGACGATCGTACCGAGTTGAGGTGGGAAGCCACGCACTGGGTAGTCGTAAACCTCCAACAGGTTGCGCTCGGCCAGCACCAGCACCTCACGTCCCGAAGCGCCGATAGTGGTCTCCTCGGCGACGTACTCGGCGAGTTCGTGCGGAGTCTCCACGCCCAGATCGTCGAGTGGGAACCCGAAGAGAGCGAGCTTGAAGTCGAAGGCCACGCAGAGCGGTGCTGCCCGGGCGATCGTCCGGGCGTGTATCTCGTGGAAGCGCCGCGGGTCGTAGGAATTGTACAGGCCGATAGTCACCCTGCCAGCGCGCTTAGGCATCGCTGGAAGATTCCCCCTTGGTCACTCCGGTGGCGATGAAGTGGGCGACCCGGATAGGTTCGGGAAGACGGTGGCGAGTCGCCGTGCGTTTGAGCACTACTCTAGCGACGTCAGGTTCGACTCCGGCGCACTGGAAGTAGACTGGGGGCTCGTCCCGACGTGTTTTCACGCTGTGAACCGGGCCGGCCCTGAGGACTATCTTCCGGCGTTCCTCGGTGCGGTCCAGGTTACTCAGAGCGGAGACCACGGAGGCCACGTCGGGCCGGCGCTTGATCACGGAGATCACGGGTAGGCCCGTTTCCTCGTGTAGCTTTTTAATGTCCAGAACGTTGAACCCCGCGAACGTGATTCCGTCGGTCAGGATTACGCGCAGTTGAGGCCTGTGTTTTGATCTGTTAACCATCTCCGCGATCCGATCGGTGACGTCGAGACCGTCGACGGTGACCTCCGTGCTCATCACGCCGTCGATCCACTGTCCGCCACGCATCACGACACCGACAACGAGTGCCCTATCGTCCTCGGGACCGTAGTAGCCGTCGTCGATTCCCAACACCCTGATCTCGGGCTTCACCTCTCTGAGCTTCAACTTTCCTTCTCCTCCAGCGCCCCCGAGAACTCCTCCTTCGCTTCTTCCACCAGCTCCAGCAGTTCCTCTATGGCCCGCTCGAGGGCTTCTCTGGCGTCGGCGTCCTCATCGACAGCCCGTATACGCATCTTCGGCGGTACGTACCGTTCTTCGTCGACTTTGTGTTCTTTACCGAGTATAGGGTGCTCAATCCTGTAAGTTGCGATGATTCCGTCCTGCCGGTTTAAGGCCCACCTTAAGAGATTACATAACGTGTGGTCCTCACCGGGCAGCTCGAGTAGGACCTCATCTTTATCGTATTTCTTAACGACAACTTCAACCTCGGGCAGTTTCACGGCACCTTCACCCCGTCACAAGGGTTCATGGAGGAAGTCCTCCAGGGTTTTACCCCTACCTTTACGGGCTTTCCGGAGCTCGGACGCTATCTCCTCTAATTTGCGCTCCGTGGACTTCGGGTCCTCCCGGAGCTCACAACGTCCATCTTCTCCCTCCCGGAGTACTCCCCGTTCGATGGCCTCGTAGGCCAGGTCCATAGGGTCGACGTCGTACTCGTGGGAAAGGATGGCCAGCATTCGACGCACGGGTTCCGACGCCGCGTAAAACCTGGCCTCGCGGTAAGCCTCGGCGAGTTCTCTAACGAACTCGCGGAGCTCACTCATGGGCGCGTTCGTGGTGATCCACGGACCACGAACCCTCACCCGGTAGCCCCGGCGGCGGAGTGCGTCGCGCAGTAGCTCGGATGGTATCTTCGGGGCACCGGCTTCCCTGCAGATCGTACTCAGATGGAGCCTAACCTGCTTCTCTTCTTCCGACTCGGACAGGACGGTCCTGCGAAGTTCTCCCAACTTGCGGATGTGAGCTTTGACCGCGGCATGCGGGCCGAATACCTTCACTTTAACCCGGGTACCGCGAAGCTCCACGACGGTGTCTACACCTCGGGCCTGAGTGGCTTCGACGGCACGGAGGAATCGCTGGGCGGAGTCACGGTCGGGGAAGGTGAATGTTATCTCGCGCTTCTCCATCTTAGGCATCGCTCTCGGCCTCCCGCAAGTAGCCGGCCGCAACTTTTCTTGTCTCGGTGTGACCGCACACGGGGCAACGGAGAGTCCGACCCTTCACCTTTTCGAGCTCGGATCTACATCGGGTGCAGTACGCGAGGACCACCCCGTATTCTTTACCCACAGTGGACAGCTGTACCGGCATCTTGGTGCTCACGACTCGAGCGCGAACGATGTCTCCGGGCTGAAACTCGTCGGCCAGATCCTCCACGTAGGCGTCTCTGACCTTTGAGATATGGATCCCTCCCACTCCGGAGGTTGGGGGCTCACGGTCCGTCCGATCGTCCACGAAGCATATCTTGACGAGAACGACCTGCTCTTTCACCGACTGTACTCGTCCGATCACCGAGGCTCCCCGTTTCAATTTCGGTGGTGTGTCCACGTACGGTTCGACGCGAACCTCACGCTCCTCGAGATCCACTTCCACTCGCCCGGTGATGGCGGCCCGAACGACACCACCATCCTCGTAGGTACCTGGGCCAGGGTAGAACGCCTCCGCCACGGTTATCTTGTCGCCGGGCAGTACGAACTTCCCGGGCTCCACGTAGCGTCTCACGACTTCCTCGTCCGGGCGCTTTCGACCTGTCTCTTCACCTCCTCCCCGAACAGTCTCAGGAACTCCTCGACCCTGCTTTCGGGGACGACGCCCCCGGCCGCCGGTGCGTGTCCACCGCCCTTTCCGCCCACCTCGGTCGCCGCCTTTCTGATCGCTCGGGCTACGTCGATTTCCTCTCCCTCGACTACCCGGGCGCTGATCTTTCCCCGTCGAACGCATACGCCCACGGGTCTTCGCTTCACGCCCGCTACGTGGGATGCGACCCTTCCGGTCATCGCGGGGTGGACGTCGTCCATGATCGCGTACGCGACGACTTCGTTCAGGCATTCCGCCACCTCCCTCGCCCGACGGAGCACCTCGTGTTCCTCTGCCATAGCATCGCGAGCGAGCTCATACACTTCGTCCAGCTCGGAGACGGGAGTCTCCGGGAGCTTGAGCGCCAACTCCCGGCGGTCTTCACCATCCATCCGGATCAGCGCGTAGTCGAGCAGGCTCGCCTCCGTGTAAACCTTGCGCCGGTCGTACATCTTGAGGGTCTCTCGGAGTACTCGGGAGTACTCCTCGGCGTAGTCTGTGAAGGCTGCGTATGCGGCGATGAGTCGTAGGTCACGCTCGTGCAGATCGACCGTGGCCCAATAGCAGAGCTCGGCCGCACAGAGCCTGGTGTCGTGGATGAACACGTCGGGTCGCACGTCCTCGAGTACCTGGTGATGGTCTACGACGATCACCCGACACCCCTCGGACTTGGCGTCGTGAATCGCCGTCTCCCCGGTAGACCCTAGGTCCGCGGCTATCAGCACATCACACTCCGGAGCGATTCCGGAGACGACTTCCTCGAAGTTAGCGGGAGGGGAGAAGTACAGCACGAAGTCCGCCCCGACGTTGTTCAGCACGTGACCGAGGATCGCGGCGCTCGCCAACCCGTCCACGTCGATATCCGAAATTACCGCGACTCGCTCGTCCTTCAGTTTCTTCAGGTGGGGGACCAGCGCGTTCCTTACCTCCTTAGTGGGGTCCAAGGGAAACCCCCTTCCGTTAGTCGACCTTTTTAAAGACTAGAACCACAGCATCTACGTGACGGATCCTGCTCCGATGATGAGGGTACATCGCAGGGATAGGGAATCGGACTACTCCGATGGCGTCACATGTAGCCCCCAATTCACGGGCACGCCGCTTCCAAAACTCTTCCGTACCCGCGCGATGGAGGGAGACCACACCGGATGACGCCTCCAGGGCGACCTCTACGAACGGTCGATCGGCGCCGCGCCGCTGGGCTCCGAAGGGAGGATTCATTATAGTAACGTCGTACTGATCCTCGGGCTCGAAATCCCGGACGTCCGCCTCGACGACTTCCACTCTGTCCTCGACGCCGGCCCTTTTCACGTTCCTCCGTGCCACCTCAACGGCCTTCGAGTCGACCTCCACACACGTGACCTCGCACGCCCCGGCCAGCGCCGCACCGATACCTATCCTACCCGTACCGGCTCCGAGGTCGAGTACGCGCGAGCATTCGAGCCCGAACTCCCGATCGGCGATCGAGAGCAGTACTCGGACTATCTCCCCGGGAGTTTCGTACTGCTCGAGAGATAGTTTCGGTTCCGGAAATCCCTCCAACCCGTCGAGCTCCATCGCCAGTCGGCGATCGATCAAAGCCTTTCACGCACCCTCCGCTCCCGTTCGGCCTCCTTCCACCACTCTGGTCCTTTACCCAAACGCTCCTCGGGATCCATCCGCACGAACTTCTTCTCCCCGCAGTACGGGCACTCAGGAGGAGTTCGCTTTCGACCCACCCTCTTACCGCACGATGCGCAGATTATGTGTTCCGGCAACATCATCCCCCCAATTGGGGGTACGTCCGAGATGCCCGCGGGTCCGGTGCACTTGGTGTACGGAGTCCTATTGGCGGTGACGTCGTACCCACAGAACCCGGAATACGGCGGGATGATCGTGTACGCGTCATTAGCACCGGACTTCGCCACAGCGGCCTACAACGACCGGTACTCGGACTTGAGGTACGTGGATTACCGGTGGGCCCACGATCCCACGCACGTTTACGATTACGCATCTGTGATAGTTGAGCGGACGACATCCAGGACGCTTCAGGGGGTCGACGAGAAGGTGGCCCTATGGTGTGCGGAAACGGGTATTGCCAGTCATCTTCTCTTAGACCTTTACACACATGTCAAGACATCGCCGATTAAGGAATGGAGGGAACAAGCCGGCATCAGGACGGTGCTCCAGGAGTTTTACTACCCATGGCAGGAGAACGCGGTGGAGTTCGCACGTTGGGCACTGGGACGGGCTATTCGGGTGTTCGGTAACCCGGACGAGTTCTGGCGGTACGTAGACGGGGCATGCGCGGTCGCGGAACAGCTCATGGGCGACTACGTCATCAGCGCTTACCTCAGGAGGCTATCGGAACGCTACTTCGGAGATCCCGACTTGCACCTGGCCGACTGGTTGAGATGGTTCTATCGAAATTACGGTTGGGAAGAAAACGCCACGGACGCGTTCATTATCGATGGTGTAAGAATTCCGGCCGATCCGGTGGAACTTTTGTCGTGGATTAGTCAGTGGGATCCGCGGGTAGTCCCCATGCGGCCACCTCAGTCGGGCGGTGGTGGGTCGTTGCTCTTACCGGTGTTCCCGGTACCGCCGGTACGCCGGCGCTAGCCCGGCACCCAGATGTATTTCTTACCGGCCTTGTACACCGCACCGCCGAGCTTCTTCATGTGACCGAGTTGTGCACCACCGCGTTTCGCCCTAGCGACCTCCTTGAACTGCTCCACTTTGAGTCCGGAAGGGGTGCGGTAGATCTTCGTGACGGTAACCTTACCCGTGGTAGTCTTGGTGATGATAGTGGCCTCCGACGTTTTCGGACTGAGGATCTTGGTGAGACCGTAGCTGGAGGACATGGTGATGATGAACGCTAGGGCGAAAACCATCGCCGCGTCGAACAGGTTGGCGACACCGGTCAGTGGGTCGTCATCGTTGTCACCGCCGTCCAGGAACCTCCTACGACGCCGTCGTCTCAGATACCGGGGCAACGTCATCCCCCGAACTCGCGTTGGAGTATAGTCTCAGCCAGGAATTCGAGATCCGAGACGTCCTTTCGGTACCATCTAGATCTGAACAATGTGATCACGTAACAAGCTCCAGCGGATGCCAGACCGACTACCGTGGTCGCGAACGCCGTGATCAGAGACGTCGCTAAGCCCGCGATGTTACCTTTAGCCAGCTGCTCCAATCCCGGTCCCAAGGGGATCAGCGTCCCCATCAGTCCCAACATGGGACCTAGACGCACGACAATCCTCGTCCTACTGACTTTGCTAGCCAGGAAGTTTTCGAGGTTCTCCAGCTCCTTTTCGACCTTCAAACTGGCCTCGTCCGCCGAATCGGACTTTTCGACGATCTTCTCGACTCTCCTCAGGAACTCCGAGAAGTGGGGAGGAAGTCGCTTCACGTCCGGAAACTTATCTGCGATCTGTTCGAGATCCTTCCTGGTAAACCTGGGCCGGTAGGCCACCTCACGGAGGAATATAGCCAGCTCCATCAGAGAGTAAGCCAAGAACAGCAGCAACAGTACTATCGTCGGGTAAAACAACAGCTCCATTACCACGTACAGAGCCTGAGTTATCGCCGTCGCGATGCTAACCATTCGATCACCGCCCTGATGATATCGTCGATCGGGTTATCCGGTGGGTAGTTTCCTCGTGAAGCCTTGCGCACCGCCCATAGGTACCCGAACGCCATCAAAGCCAGGAACAGTAACGCCCATGGGCCTATTTTCGAAGGGCTCGGAAGGGCCAGCTTGAGTTTAGGTGCTCGCTTCCATAACGGATAGGCCCACGCGATAATCCCCGTGATCACGAAAAGGAGTCCTACTAAGTTCTCGAGGCCACTAAGGGCCACGGCCGGGGGAACTTTGAGGACCTCGATAACCGCATCGGCGACGATCAAGGTGGCGTACGCCGTCGAAACGAAGCAAGTCCAGAGTACCAAGGCGGCTTGGGTGACGTTAAGGGCGCCTATCTCGGCGTACATGGCGATCGATAGGGCCACTCCGGTCAGGCAGATCGGACACGGAACGGCCACGACGAATGCTCCTAGCTTAGAGAGATCCTTCGCTGAACCTTCTACCGCCCACTTACGGGCTATGAATATTCCCAATCCGATGAGAAACAACCCCAGCAAGGCGTGACCGAGGAGAGCGTACCTCTGCATGGCGAGCGCCGTTTTCATGAACTTGGAAACCAGGTGACTCAGGCCTATTATCGCCGGTATTAGTATCCCGGAAAGCGCTGCGATAACCATCGCCCCACGACGTAACTGGAAGCCCGCGAACCCTATTCCTAACCCCGTCTTCAACCCCACGATGAACACGAAGAACGCTATCGCAAGCGCGTAGATCGGGTTATCGGCGAAGGCCGGAACGATCATCCACGAGGTCAGCGCGGCTACGATCACCGAAGATGTCACGGCGAGGAGGGTGACTATTTTGAAGGGTGATACGCCGAGATCACGTGAGATGCGATAAGATGGATACACCAGAGCGACGGAGGACGCCGCGATAGCCCCGGCGGTCACGTCGAGAAGGCCGACGAGGAGGGCGACTCCGGAAAGCGCTGTCCCTTCCAACACGGTGCGAATGACCTCACGGCGCTTTTTACGGGCCCCTAACACGCGTGTCAGCATTACCCCTGTGCCGACTCCGATGGCGGCCGCGGCCATCCCGTAAACGGCCCCGTAGGTTAGGGCTTCCGACACACCGACGGAGTGGTACCTGAGCATTAGTGCCGCGCTGGCACCTAGATAGGTGGTGAAGGCCGCGATCACACCGTGGAACACCCGTCATTCCCCCGTCAGGGGCCGAATGCGCCGACCAGAGGGAATAGGATGTTAAACGGAGGTAAGTAAAGTAAGTTTTCTGACAACTCATAGTACTTGAACTTAGGCAGCTTCGAAGTGATCTCCTGAACCAGCCACCGCTTCCGTTCAGTGAGCGTCCGCAGTACCGGAGTTAAAGCATCGATTTCGCGCAGGTCGTCCGTGACCCCGGGCGCACGCTTCTCAACACGGTCTTCGGCACGGTGTAGCGCTGAAAGAGCCCGCGAGACGTTCCTCTCAGCTCGATCGAGACCGGTAACACCTTTCGCCCTCGCCTTCCGGATTTTCAGCCGAGCGAGCTCGAGTTTGTGCTCAGCACTGCGGATAGCGGAAAGCAACTCCAACCGGTCTCGTCCCGGATCATTCCCAACACGGAGCGTGTTATCGTACAAGGCAGCCTTGTAGGCCAAATACGGCGATGAGGCGAGTACGGTAGCAACATCTTTAGTAGCTCCGTCGATGTCACTAACAGCGGACTGTAGTCTCTCCATGCGGAGATACTTCTGGAATCGGTGGTCGAACGATCCATGAACGAGTGCCGGGGATATCACGAGGGTGGCCACGAGCGCTGCTGTCACCTTCCATCGCAACGCCGCTACCCCTCGTGTTACCCCGTGGCTGCCACGTAACAAGCTATAATCGTTTTGCGGTATCGGGTTATGTGTGGGCGTGGACGTAGATCCAGCTGTTGTTACCCTCGTCGGTGTGCTCAGTCACGGTGTAGCCGACGGTCCCGTAATACAGGGCCGTGAGTAACTTACCGACTTTCCGCTCGACTCGATCTCCCTCGTCTAGGATGTGCTCGTCGTCGAAAAGCACGTCAAACCACAGGAGGAGCTCGTCGTAAGCCACTGTCTGAGCGTACTCGCCCATTCCCAGGAACAACCGCCCGTCTTGGAACATTTCCGTTACTATCTCGCCTATCCTACTCACCCCCTGGCACGTCCGGGTGCTAAGCGGACCAGGTCTAAGTAGGAAGCCACTTCGCGCAGATTGTTCGGCTTTATCAGTGCGCCGCTTCTCTTGACGTGCTCAATGAACCTGCGGTACGTCGGATGGCTGGAAAGCGTGCCGGAATCTCCGATACAAATGAGTTTCCGCCTAGGCCTGGTGATCGCGACGTTCAGTCTCCTCATGTCCCTTAGGAACCCTACTTCACCCTTAGGATTGCTTCGGACGAAGGACACGATCACGGCTTCCTTCTCTCGACCCTGGAACCCGTCGACTGTGTTCACCTCGACGTCGCCGAGCCCGAGTTCGTCGAGGGACTTCGAAATCAGGTCCACTTGGTCGTCGTACGGACTGATCACGGCTAGATCCTCCTGAGACAACCCCTGCCGAACCAGTTGTTCCGACAGAAAGGCGACTATCGCGGCTTCCATCGGATTTTCACGGGATTTGGATCCGGGACGGCGTCGCTCCCTCCGCAAACGCTCGGGTAAGCGCGAGGTGTCCACGAACCCCAGCGGCTCCTTGGGGTGTAGGACGTCAGCCCAGGGTCTGCCGACTTCGGGATCGCCGACACCTAAGTCCTCGAGCGTGTGACGACGGACGCTCGAGTGGGCCTCGAGCTTCCCGTTGTAAAACTCTCGGTTCGGGAATTCCATGATGTTCTCGTGCATCCTGTACTGCACTCTCAGCATCCTGGAGAGCTTCGGGTGCTTTTCGATCAAACGCTCGAAGAGCGTGCGAGAGAGCTCCGGCTGGGCCTCTTCACTGAGGATGGTCGGGGGCAACTGCTTGTGATCCCCGGCCATGATGAACCTCTTGGCCCGAGAGATCGGAATGAGCGCTGAAGGTTCCGTGGCTTGCGATCCTTCGTCGACTACGGCGACGTCGAACTCGATATCTTCGAGGAACTCCAGCCCTGCACTGGCGTTCGTAGTGACCACGACTTCAGCCTCCTCTAGTACTTCCCGGACGGCACGCTCTTCCAGTCGCTCCGCCTCCTCGAAGAGTTTCTGGACTTTCCTGTTGATGTGGATCCACTTAGCCATGCTCTGAATTACGCGTGGTGGGACCCCGCGGGCTCCCTTGCCTTCCCTCGCAAGGTAGAGTATGGTCTCGTCGGACATCCCCCGACGCCACCTCGGCACCGGGCGCTGGTACCGGTCACGCTTCTCGATGAGCCTGTAAGCGCGCTCCCGGAGACGCTCCGCCTTCCTGTACAGTGGGTGGTTTTCCACGATCGCGCTAAGTGTCCGCTCCTTCAGTTTCTTGGAGACACGGGCCGGATGTCCGACCCTAACGGCCTCCACACCACGCTCTACCAGATATTCCAGGATGTTGTCCGCTGCGACGTTGGACTCGGCCGTCGCGAGGACCTTGTTACCACGCCGGACCTCTTGAACGATCACCTCGGTGATTGTCCGGGTCTTACCAGTACCCGGAGGGCCGTGAATTAGGAAGAAATCCGGCGCCCCTAGTGCGTGTTCTACGGCCTCCCGTTGGGAATAGTTGAGGTCAGTATCGACGAAGTCCACGTCTATAGGCTCCGCGTCGCTCGGATTCTTAAGTCCGATGATCGTGTTCCTGAGTTCTCGGAGTCTACCCTCAGCGTGTCTGATCCGTTCTAGCGCCTCCATCATACGCTGGAAAGTTACATCGTTAGCGTATAGGTCGATCCTGATCCCCTTACCCACGGCCCACTTGGGTGGAGGACTGTCGAAAGCCACCGTAATCGAGCGCTTGGTCTTCTCCACGACGGTTCCCGTGAGATCGCTCTTCAGTGGATCGCCGCGACTCACGAGGACCAGATCGCCCACGGATATTTGCGTATCTATCTCTTTAGACCGGCCGTACTTCACCAGGTAGTAACCTCCGACCTCCCGACCTGCCCTCGTACCGCGCAGACCGAGTACTGCCCTCCCCTTCTTTTCACGCTCCTTGCCTGAGAGTTTCCTGATTTCCTCTTCCATCGCCTTCATCTCGGCTTCCCGCTCCAGCTGGACTAGCCTCTGGAACCTCTTGACGTAGGCGTCTACTACCTTGATCTCCTCCGATTCCTCCCTCGTAGGCTCCCTCACGTCAGCATGTCTTAGGAGACGCTGAGCCGCACGAGGCTCGACTCGGCACAGCGCGGCTCGGTTGGCCAGCCAGATTTTACCGACTTCGTGGGGCCTCACACCGCGTGAGAATAGCGTATCCAGAACGTCTTTCGGAGAGTCCCCCGGACTAAACCCTTCGATCAACACTTCCTTCATGGTTACACCCTCGGTGGACACTACATCCTCAGGGGGGCACCGTCCAGTGAGACCGTTTCTGAGCCGGCTGCGCGCCCTTATCTCGTACATAAAGAAAACGTACGATCGCGTTGCGGTAGCCTACTCCGGAGGTACTGATAGCTCGGTACTCCTGTACGCTGCTGTCAAGGCGTTAGGACGGAAAAACGTGGTCGCCTGCACGGCGTGTTTGCCGTACGTAGTGAACGTGTGTCCACCGACTCCTATGGATGTGAAGCAAATCAGGATCCGCCCCGACGTGGAGGATGTCCTCCGAGAGGGTAGAGACGAACACCCGTGTTACCTGTGCAAGCGGGCAATTTACGAAGCGATACACGAAACCATCGGAGGTGTGGATGGAGTGCTGGACGGTACCAACGTCTCGGAATTAACCAGGGGCCGCCCTGGCCTCCGAGCGTTGTACGAACTCGACGTTGACGTCCCGATGATCAAGTGTGGACTCGGTGATCAGACAACGTCCGTGCTCGCCGCCTACCTGAACCTCCGAGCACGCTCCGGAGCGTGCTCACTCGTACTGTCTCCGGAGTGGCCCGACGTCGAAGTGAACGACCCAGGAAAGCTGAACCGGACAGCCCGACTGCGCAAGCCACAGTCGGAAAGGTGGTCCCTTTCGGAGTGTCTGGAGTTCACGATCCATGCGCCGTTACCCGAAAGACGAAGGGAGAGATACGAGTGTGTCCGTCGAGGGGACGCGCTAGTGTTCCGAGTACTGAGTGGAAAAGTCACCGAAGCCTTAGCTTCGTACTTCCGAGAGTGCTGGAACGTGTAAGAATTCGTACCTCACTCGATCGAGATGTCTATTATCAGAGGGTAAAACCGGGAAGACTTAGCCTCGTTGAAGTCGGAGACTGGAAGAGGGGCTAGGATAGCCCGTTTCACGAACTCTACTAACACGGGTTCCACTTGAAACGTCCTGTGCACCTCGCCACCGACCATCGGGACTTGGTTCTCCAGAGTAGTGCGGAGGAGCTCACCGAGTTCTCTTGGATCTTCGGAGACTATCGGCACGATCTTGACCTTGATCTCAGACTCCAGGGTACGGACCACACGCTTGAACCGACGATCCTTGAGACAGCTTACCACGATGAGGTAATCGAGTTTCAGTTCCCGGAGGAACTTCCACTGGGTCCACTGGATAGCGTGCTTTCCACCGCGTGGGTCCCTCCATAACGGCTTCCCCTTGGTGAACTTCCAAAGATAAGAGAAGTCTAGTGCAGGAGCATCTAGCATCGACGATAGGTACACACCGTAGAGTGCGGAGATCGTGTCGGTGACTGCGACAGCGACTGGTGCTTGGTCCCAAAGCTCATCGGCAACCGCTGCCTCGACACCCCACGAGCACACGTTCGGCATTCGCTTCCAACCTCGAAGGGGTTCGGCTCCGACGTGACCGCTTTTGTATCCCATCACGGCGATCGATTCGGGTGCCAGAGACCGAAGCGCATCGGCGGAATACGGTGAGGCTACCTGATATCCCGAAGCCTTCGGGGGGAAACCCTCGAGAAGGTCGCTCGTCGGTCCCACGGCGTTGTGAGAGGCTAAGAGGAGGGGGAGCCGGACCGCCGTGAGGTCTTCCAGTATCTTACGCGTCTTCCTGCGGAGGATTCCCGCTAGGCATAATGTCTTGCATATCTCGTACAGTGGGTACGCCACGACGGCCGCGGTGCCCTTCCTCGTAGAGTACATCTCCAGGAACGCCTCGGCGGAGACCCCGCTATGTTCCTCGGCCGATGATTCCTCATGAGATTCCCTCGACGGTTCTTCCTCCACTTCATCTTGTCTCGCCTTTTCCGAGCCCTCTTCCGTGCTGCGGGAGCTGCTCTCCATTGGTCCCCCGATAGTCTCCGCGACTGCTGTTGGATCTACTTCGGTCGCGTCGATCGTTTGCCTTATCTTCATCAGCCGGTCCCGTACGACCTTACTCTCTCGACGGAAGATCCTACCGATCATCCCGGTTCACCTCGTGAGCCTGAACATCTCCTCGACTACTTCTTCGACCTGAGAGATAAGGTCGGGGTCCAGCTCCACTCTGAGCGGTTCCGGGACGTGTCGGGCCTCGAGTACTCTTTCGACTTTTTCCCCCGTGTTGATTTTCATATCGGGACACACCATATGGCCGGGAACGATGACTTCGGTGCCCGTTTCGCGACGTATCCTGAAGGCGAGACCTTCCTCGGTCCCCATTACGATTTTACTGGCGTCCTCCTTTTCACAGTATTGACGTATTTGGGACGTGGAGCCGACGAAGTCCGCCATCGCGCATACTTCAAGAGGGCATTCCGGGTGTACCACGACGGCGGCATCCGGATGTTGAGAACACAGTTCGCGTAGGTCGGAAGGGGACAGCGAGTGATGGACGGGGCAGCAACCGTGCTCGGGGAACGGGATTACCTCCTTGTCCGGCACGTGTTTCTGCACCCAGGCCGCTAGGTTACCGTCGGGAACGAAGATGATCTTATCCTCGGGGAGTGAGGACACGACTTCGACGGCGTTAGCACTAGTGCACATCACGTCGGCCTCAGCCTTCACTTCGGCGCTCGTGTTGACGTACACGACCACGGCGGCGTCCGGATGCTCGCGGCGAAACTCTCGCAGTTCTTTCGCCCTGAGCCGCATGGCCATGCCGCACGCAGCGCGGTGATCGGGCACGACGACTTCACGGTCGGGGTTGAGTGCCTTCACAACCTCCGCCATGAAGTCCACTCCGCACATTACGATACGATCAGCGTCGATCTCCCTGGCCTCCAAGGCCAGCTCCAGCGAATCCCCGACGGAGTCCGCCATAAGCTGCACGTCGGGCCGCTGGTAATTGTGAGCCAGCACGAACGTCTCCACGGAGCCCTACCCCCTCTACCCCAACGGCTCGAACTCGACCCCGAATACGCGTTCCGGAATTTCGATCATCACCTCGGACACGAGGTCTGGGTCGATGGTACGGAGGATTCTGGCCGCCTTGGGCACCGCACGGAGCGGTAGGGCGGCGTTGGGGCGCCTGGGATCGTCCAAGTAGTCGCTCTCCAGCATGAACTCCGGACCGTGCTCCGCGGCTTCCCGCACTGATCGTCGAGATGCGGGTACTGAGGGCCATATCCCCACGTTTCGGGCCGCGGAGACGTCGGGTGTCGCCCGATGCCTCACGAACCTGTCGAAGTCGAACCCGACGTCTTTTAAGTACTCGTACAGTCGCATGTAGTGCTTCCTAGAGGCTTTGGGTCCGTGGTAAATTACCGGTAGGTCCAGATCTTTGGCCAGCTCTAGGAACCTGACGAATACCTTGTGACACACACGCTTCACCTCGGCTGGCACGGGATAATGCGGATGACCTACTTCACCCACTGCAACTACCTCTTCGTACTCGGCGGCGAATTTCTCGATGAGATCGCACACGGTTTCCGCGACGTTCAGCACCTCCTCTTCGGGATGTTCTTCAGCCAGCGTCGCCACCTCGGCCGGATGCCAACCTAAGGCCGCATATCCCCTCAGCGGATACTCGAGCCTGCCGTACCGGACTCCTTCGAGGTGTAACCGGTAGGCGCGCTCGAAGTCCTCTCTACCGTATCCGTGGATTCGATAGCTCCGAAGCGTTAGAACTGGAGATACGAACCCGGTACCTCCAGCCCGATGGAACTTCTCAAAGACCTTGTACCCGTCACCTTTCACCGGATTGAAGTGGAGATGTACGTCAGTAGCCACCTGCAATCGATCACCCCGGATCATCATGAAGGCTGGCTTAAATCGGATGACGTGAGGGCTCGGCGTCATCCCGGCCGATCATCCGTCTCCCGAGTGGTGGCCTTCTTCATCGCCCGGGGGTTAGCGGAGTGTGGGTAGAATTGAGACGTAAATACGGCCGGGATCGCGGTCACGCACCGATGTCGGAGGAGGACGTGCTGCGGGTCAAGCCCAAGGAACGTCCCGGAGTGGTGTTCGTAACCCCGGATGGTCGAGTTCACGCGGACTTAGGACACGTGAGGATGGTGGAAGACACCGTGACGCTGCACTCCGATCCCACGGAGCCCCCGGGTCCGGACAACCCATCCGTGATCGTGCCGGAGCACGTGCTGGCGGCACTTTACGTTTCGGGATACGCCGGCGCGGTAGTCGAGATCCGTGGTGATCCGGGACACGCGGAGCACGTGTGGAGGGCCGATTGTTACCTGAGGGAGGCCGTGGAGGAGTTGGGTGGTCCAGCCGACCCACCCGAGATGGGGGAGCCCGCGGCTAAAAGGGCGTTCATCCGCGAAGGAGAAGCCCCGTCTACGGTTAGGAACGTGGAGGGAAGGATCGAACCGGCGGAAGAGTTCGAAGTGCGTGTAGGTGGTGAGGAGGTTTCGGTTCACGATCTCATGACCGTCAGACGTGGGAACGTGAGCAACAAGACCCCCGAGCACGCGGGCCTAGACGTGGTAGCAGACGTCGCGATGTTGGCGGGGACGGCGTGTGCTAGGGTGGAGATATCACGACCCACGGAGGTAACCTCGATACATCCTACCGATCTCTACCTGGCGACGGCCGCAAAGCACGGAATTCGCGTCTGTTCGCTCAACGTGGGGAGGATGCGGGGCGCCGTAAACTTGGAGGAGGGGGAGACCGTCCGTGTCGGCACCGATCTCAGGTACGAGGTTTGCATCACCGAAGAACCGGTAGCATCTGAGATCAAGATAGGTGACGTAACGCTGGTCCGCGAGGGAGGTAAGTTCCGGGTCGTAGAGCCTGGAACGGTTCGGCTCGGAGATGAGGTGGTGGAAGTAGGTTGATCGACATTTCGTCCCTGTCATGGGCCGTAGCGCTCGGAGTAGTTCGAGGTCTCTACGTGTTCGCGGGATCGTTCATCGCGGCGGCCGTCTACCGGTACGTGGCGGAGGAGAGGATCCGAATGACGACCTCCGCCTTCATGGGTCTTTTAACCGCCGGGTTCGCGGCCGGCCCCAAAGAACTCACGGCACTCACGTACCAAAATCCGAACGTGGAGATGATCGCGTGGGCTATCGCCACCTTGTTCGCGATACCCGCCAGGACCTACGGGGACGCTATCGGTGAGAGGATTCTCCGGGCGAGGATACGAGCATCGATGAACCCCAGAACTAAGGTTTACAGGCTCCCCGAGAACCCCAACGAGATCAAGGATATCCCCGGAGAACCACCCGCGCCCATGGAGGTCAAAGAACGGATCGCGGGACGCGAGTACGAGTTCCCTCGAGGCACTCCTAAGGAGGAAGTTGAGCGAGTGATCAAGCGAGATTTGGAGAGCGAGACCGGGATAGGTCGCGCCGTAGTCCGCGTGCGAAACGGCGACGTCGAGGTACTCGTAGCGGGTGCGAAGCCCCCGGTCTCGCACACGCTCCCTCCGGACAAGGTCGCCGTTTCCGTGGAACCACTAGGCGGCGCCATCCACATCGGAGAGGGAGATCGTGTACGTGTGTTCGTGGACGGTCGCGAGCTGGGTGAAGCGGAGGTATGGCGGCGGGTAGATGATCGGGTAGTATTGGTGATGGAAGAACGCACTGCCGAAGAGCTGCTGAAGGAGATCACTCAAGGCAAGCAGGTGTCCCTTATGGCGGTGAGAGGGGAGGGAAGTTGAAGCGTGAGCGCGTTCGGATCGAGGGAGGCTCGATCAGGGTAGACGGACCGTCCCGGGCGCGAGTAATTCGAGGTGAAGCGACCACGAACAAAGGTACCGAAGTGAGTGAAGGCGAAGAACTCGTGATCAGGCGTGGGGAGCGACTGACGCTCACCACCGACTCGGAGCTCGAGCTGGAGCTAGTCCTGGGAACCGGTGCCGGCTACTCGGTCGAAGAGGACGGCGTCGAAATACCATCGGACTGGAAAGAGTTGGCCGAGGAGCTGGCCGATCACGGTGGAACGCCGGTTTGCATGGTGATCGGTCCTCAGGACTCCGGCAAGACGACGCTAGTTACCTTCATCGCCAACGAGCTCGTGGAGCGCGGGCTCAAGGTAGGTATCGTCGACGCCGATGTAGGGCAGTCGGATGTCGGGCCTCCGGCGGTCGTCTCCTTAGGTATCGTCGAGGATACCGTCCACGACCTCTCCGAGGTAGAGATGAGACACGGGTACTTCGTCGGGTCGATCACCCCATCGGGTCACCTACTCCAGACCACCGTAGGGACTCGAAGGATGGTAGACCTCGCACTAGCTGAAGGGACGGATGTCGTGCTCATCGATACCTCGGGGATGGTTCACGGCGGACCTGCTAGAGCCCTTAAACTCCACAAGGTCGATGCGATCAGACCCTCACACGTGGCGTTCCTGGACCGTGACGGTCAGGTGTCACACATCAAGCGTATGGTGAAGTCCTTGAAGTACATTAAGGTGCACGACCTCGCGGTGCCTGATGCCGTGAAGGACGTCGAACGGAAGGACCGTATTCGACGTAGAGAGCGCGTACTGCGCGAGTTCTTCGAGGAACGGGAGATCCTGGAGCTCGACCTGGAGGAAGTCTCCGTACAGCGGGCGTTTATAGGAACGGGTGAGCCGGTGGACTTGGAGGAGGAGAGTGAACTATCCGCACTGATCAAAGCGGTATCCGGTGTCGAACCCGAGATATTGCACGCGGAGAGAGCACCGGATGCCGTTGTTTTGGTCGTTAAAGACCAAGCCGGTCGAATCGTGGGACGCGGCGGCCGACATGCCCGAGAGCTTAGGCGGCTGCTTAACGTCCGAGAGTTCGTCGTAGTCAACGAGGAGGAACTTCAGGGAGTGCTGGTAGGACTGTGTGACGGGGCCGGTGACCTGCTCGGTATCGGCGTGATTCGAGAGATCGACTTCGCCTCCGGAGAACTGAAAGTCGAGGGCAGGTTACTCCGCGACAGGACGATTCGCGTCGTTCAGCTGGGCTCGCTTAAAGTGGACCCGGAGACAGGGTCTCACGAGCCTATGAACGTACGAGTTTGACTCCAGTCCTGAAGGGTTAAGCTTTCGGGGCTGTGACGAGAATGTACGTGGGGATCGATCACGGTACCTCGGGGATCAAAGTTGCAGCGTACGACGGTGAAGGAGACCCGGAGTTTTTAGGCAAAGCACCGAGACGGAAGGTGGCCGAGCGTGGGTTGCTCCGATCCCTCCCCGACGAAGCCCGGAGGGCAGTAGAGGAGGCCGAGTGCATCTGTCTGAACTATGGGATGGGCGACGCGCTCACGGAGTTCACGCCGCTAGAGGAAGCGGAGGATCTCGGCGTAGGATACGGACTACGTGATACCAGCGGAGCGGGGCGGGAGTTCGGCGCCGGGAGACGTATGGTCGAGGAGCTGTCAGAGCTCGGCGTTGAGGCCTATCTAGCACCGGGTATTCATCGGGACTTACCGCGGCTGGACGGGGCATTCCGAGTGTTCTCACACGTAGCGAGCGGTGAGAAGCTGGGAACAGCGAGGCTCGCACTCGAGTTATCCTCCTCGAAGGATATCGTGGTGTGTGACACAAGCTCGAACACAGTTTCCGTGGTAGTGAAGGACGGCGAAGTAATCGGCGGAATCGACGCGTGCCTCGGCGCTCCGGGCGTATTGCAGGGACCGTTGGACTTGGAGGCCATTCGCAGGATCGACGCGGGTGAACTGTCGGCCAACGGGGCGTTTTCAACCGGAGGGATCGTTAAGATCGTCAACTGCGCCGGGGAAGATCCCGAGAGCGCGGTAGAGGAATTCATCCAGAGGTGTGGCAAGGAAGAGAAGGAGTGGCTGGCACGGCTGGTCGCTTGGGAGGTGGCGGGGTTAGGCGTCGTCTACGACTGCGACGAGGCGTGGATCGGAGGTACGTTGTCGGGAGACGACGAATTCATGGGGGTGCTGGAGAGAGTCCTGAGCAAGGCTTTTAACAAGGTCGCCGGGCTACCGCCCGAGTCGGCTTCGATGGGACTAGCCCTGATCGCCGCAGACATAGCCTCCGGAGCCCGGTCGGTGTTGGGGGTGCGAATTTCTCGCCGCCCCTGATTTCATACCTGGGGCCGCCAGGCACGTTCACAGAGGAGGCGGCTGAGCGGTTTTCTGAGGAAGAACTTGGGGGAAACGGAAAGCTCCAGTCTGCCAGGACTATTACCGCGGTTTTCTCACGTGTAGAGCGAGGTGAGGCGGATTACGGTGTAGTTCCGTGGGAGAATTCACTGGAGGGATCCGTAGGAGAGACTTTGGATAACTTCCTGCATAGGAGCGTACGCGTGTTCGGCGAGCTGGTGTTACCGATCGTGCATGCACTGATGTCCGGATCCGAACCGGACGACCGTGAACCCGTGGTCTACTCGCACCCCCAGGCGTATGAGCAGGCGCGGGAAACGCTGCGAGAGTTACTCGGTAACCACGAGTTCGTACCCACGGCGAGCACCGCCGAAGCTGCCAAACTGGCGTCGAAGGAGGGTGCTTACGCTCTAGGTCCACCGAGGCTCGCGGAGCGGTTCGGATTGGACATAATGGAGGAGATAAGACTGGAAAATAACGAGACCAGGTTCGCGATCATCTCGAGGCGCGATAGAGCCCCGACTAAAGAGGACAAAACATCCGTGGTGTTCTCGGTAACCGATCGTCCGGGTGCTCTACGTGAGATTTTGGGTATCTTCGCGGATCGAGGTATCAACCTCACTAAGATCGAATCTCGACCCGCGAAGAGAGGGTTAGGAGACTACGTTTTCTTCCTGGACTTTGAGGGGCACAGGATGCTCTATCCCGGGTCCGAAGCGTTGGCAGAACTCCGAGAAAGAACGCCGTTTTCCAAGGTGTTGGGGTCGTACCCCAAGGTTTTCCCGTAGGGGGTTAGGACCGTGATCGAGATCAGAATACACGGGAGAGGCGGCCAAGGAGCCGTCACCGCGGCCGAGATCCTGGCGATCGCGGCGAAGGAGGATGGGAAGTACTCCCAAGCGTTCCCGTTTTTCGGTGTGGAACGCCGTGGAGCGCCAGTGACGGCCTTCGCCCGGATCGATGACGAGTTCATCAAGATTCGATCGCAGATATACGAGCCGGACCACGTGATAGTACTCGACTCCAGCCTGCTGGCCGTAGTAGACGTTACCGAAGGTCTACCGGAGGACGGTCTCATCGTTATCAACGCTAGGGAGGAGGAGCTAGACAAGATCATGGAGAAGTTCGAGGATTCCGACGTCTACACTGTGGACGCGACCCAGATCGCGCTGGACGAGTTAGGTGTCCCTATCGTGAACACCGCGATGGTCGGTGCCTATCTGAAGGCTTCCGATATCCTCACTCTCGATGCCGTGAAGAAGGCCATTCATGCACGCTTCTCGGGAGAGATCGCCGAGAAAAACGTCAGAGCCGTTGAACGAGCCTACCGGGAGGTGAAGGCAGTTGGGTAATGAAGAATTTACGATAGGGGCCGTAGTGCGAGAGCCGGGAAGTACCAAGAGGAATAAGACCGGCAGATGGCGCGTGTTCAGGCCCGTACTAGATCAGGAGAAGTGTATGAACTGCGGTCTGTGCTTCATGTACTGCCCGGACGGGTGCATTAGGCCCTCGGACGATGGCTACGTTATCGACTATGATTACTGTAAAGGGTGTGGAATCTGCGAAAGCGTGTGTCCTGTAAATGCGATCGAAATGGTACTGGAGGAGGGTTGAGGGGAGATACCGATGACTGAAGTTCATGTGATCAACGGGAATTACGCCGTAGCCGAAGCGGTTAGGATGGTGGACGTCGACGTCATTGCGGCGTACCCGATCACACCCCAAACACCCATCGTAGAATACCTTTCCGAGTTCGTATCTAACGGGGAACTGGACGCCGAGTTCATACACGTAGAGTCCGAGCACAGCGCGATCAGCGCCGTGCTCGGTGCCTCGGCGACTGGAGCCCGCGTGTTCACTGCGACGGCGTCTCAAGGTCTCGCCCTTATGCACGAGATCCTGTTCATCGCTTCAGGACTCAGGTTACCGATCGTGATGGCCGTCGCGAACCGCGCGCTCTCAGCTCCGATCAACATCTGGTGCGATCACTCCGACTCCGTGGCGCAACGGGACACGTCGTGGATCCAGCTGTACTGTGAGTCTAATCAAGAGGTATTCGACACCGTAGTGCAAGCCTACCGGATCGCGGAACACGAAGACGTCCTCTTACCCGTGATGGTATGCCTGGACGGGTTCACGTTATCCCACACCTTGGAACCCGTCGAACTTCCGGAAGAGGAAGAGGTACGATCGTTCGTCGGTAAGTACGAGCCAACCCACTGTTACCTAGACCCCGAAGACCCGATGACGCTAGGGCCTGTAGGTGGCCCTGACAGCTACATGGAGTTCAAGAAGATGCAGCACGATGCGATGGAAAAGGCACGTGAGGTTATAGGAGAGGTCAACAGGGAGTTCTCGGACGAGTTCGGGCGTTCCTACGGTGACGGGCTAATCGAGGAGTACAATACAGAGGACGCTGATTACGTGGTGATCGCGATGGGATCCGTCTGCGGGACCGTCAAGCACGTGATAGATGAGGAGCGCCCGGACGTGGGTCTGGTCAGGGTGAAGGCTTACCGCCCGTTCCCAGGCGACCGGATAGTGGAGGTAATCCAGGACAAGGAAGGCGTCGTGACTATCGATCGCGCACATTCGTACGGGGCGATGCCGCCGCTGTGGACGGACGTCAAAGCTCACGCACCGGACGTCGACGTATCGTCGACCATCGCGGGTCTCGGTGGCCGCGACATACGCCCACAGGACGTGCTCGAGATAATCAAGGTGGCAGAGGAAGGGAAGGGTATGGACGAACCCGTCTGGATCAACGTGAAGGTGTGAGGGGGACCATCCGTGGGGAACAAGAGACGCGTCCCCATCCCGGAGGAGGAACTCATGGCTCCCGGCCATCGAGCGTGTGCGGGCTGCGGATCCGCCCTCTGCGCGCGCCTCTGCATGAAGGCCCTCGGTAAAGACACCGTGGTAGTCATGCCGACGGGGTGCATCGAGGTCGTCACGACGCCGTACCCGGAGACCGCTTGGGAAGTACCGTGGATCCACGTGGCGTTCGAGAACGCCGCCGCCGTCGCATCCGGTATCGAACGCGCATTGAAGGCGTTGGGGAAGGAGGACGTCACCGTTGCCGTGCTCGCGGGCGACGGTGGAACCGTGGACATAGGATTTCAGGCGCTATCGGGAATGATCGAGCGAGGTCACAATATCGTCTACATCTGTTACGACAACGAGGCTTACATGAACACAGGAGTACAGCGGAGCGGTGCGACACCGTACTTCGCCGCGACTACCACAACACCGCCGGGTAAGATCTGGAAGGGAGAGATGCGACCTAAGAAGGACATCCCGAAGATCATCGCCGCGCACGGAGCGCCGTACGTTGCGACGGCGTGCGTATCCCATCCCCAGGACCTCATCAAGAAGGTCAAGAAGGCGAAGGAAGTGGAAGGACCGGCGTACGTCCACGTACTGTGCCCGTGTCCACCGGGTTGGGGGCATGATTCGTCGGAGACTATCGAGATCGCGAAGCTGGCAGTGGAGACGGGGATGTGGGTGCTATACGAAATCGAGAACGGGGAGTTCCGCATCACCTATCGTCCGAAGGAGCGCAAGCCGGTGAAGGAGTACCTCAAGCGTCAGAAGCGGTTCCAACACCTGAGCGAGGACGACATAGAGAAGATCCAAAGGATGGTGGACGAGCAGTGGAAGGAGCTCGAAGGGAAGGAGTAAAGGCTTGGGTCGGTCTACCCGGCTGTATAGGTTGCGTTCTGTGCGCGGAGGCGTGTCCGATCGGCGCCATAGAGATCGTCGACGGCCGGCCGCAGAAGTGTATACACTGTGACCCGGAGCGGGCGATGTGCGCGCGGGCTTGCCCCCATCACGCGATCGTTCAGGTGTGCGAAACGCTCGTGGTGGACCGAGACCGATGTAATGGGTGCGGAAAGTGTGCCGAGGCCTGCCCAGTAGGCGGGATATTCATCCGCGAGGACGTCGCCGTGAAGTGTGACAACTGCTTGGACCGAGACTACCCCGCGTGTGTGGAAGTATGTCCAGTGGCCGGCGCGGACGTGGCTCCCGTGAACGAGCGAGTTTTATGGAGACGATCCCGAGCTGCCCGCACACTCCGAAACTTGCCGGGGAGTGGGGGTCATGCCCGACGACTCGGATCGAGAGCTGCTCGAAAGCATAGCCGAAGCCACAGTCGAAGCGTTGCGCGTGGCCGAAACTAAGCTTCCGGATGACGTGCTGGAGAGGGTCGAACGGGCCCTGGAGGAGGAAGAAGACGACCATGCCCGGATGATGCTGGAGGCGATCCTTGAGAACGTCCGCATCGCCGAGGAGAAAGGACTACCGATGTGCCAAGACACCGGACTGATCACGGTCTTTGCGGAGATCGGCCGCGAGTTCCCGCTGAGGCTGGCCGGGACCATCCGGGACGGGATCGAGGAGGGTATCCGGCGGGCCACGGAGGAGATACCACTTCGACCTAACGTGGTCCATCCGATCAGTAGGGAGAACACAGGTGATAACACCGGAGATCGTGTACCCATCGTGCGGTTCCTTCCGACCAAAGGGGAGGAGTTGAGGCTCCACTTCCTGCCCAAAGGTTTCGGGTCCGAGAACTCCAGCGCCGTGACTCGGTTATTACCCACGGAAGGGTTGGAAGGCGTCCGCGAGTTCGTGATCAAGACCGTGCGCGAGGCCGGCGGGATGCCGTGCCCACCGATCGTGCTGGGCGTGGGAGTCGGAGGTACGATCGATGAGGCCGCGCACTTGGCCAAGCTGGCCCTGTTCCGACCACTGAACGTCAGGAATCCGGACCCGGAGATCGCGAAGCTGGAGGAAGAGCTACTGGAGGAGATCAACCGGCTGGGCGTAGGTCCAATGGGTCTCGGGGGTCGAACTACGGCACTGGCGGTCAACGTCGAGCTAGCTTACACCCACACGGCCGGGCTGCCGGTGGCAGTGAATGTACAGTGCTGGGCGGCCCGGAGGGCGACCGCGATCGTGTACCCGGACGGCTTCTTCGAGGTCACTCAACGCGAGTATCCGCGGGGGTAATCGATTGACCGAACACCACCTGGAAGTCCCTCTCGAGAAGGAGGAACGGCTCACCGAGCTGGAGGTAGGCGATGTAGTGTACCTGAGCGGAACCATAATCACGGCTCGCGACAAAGCCCACCAGCGGATTTTCGAGGAAGGTGAGGAACCCCCCGTAGATCTCGAAGGAGCCGCCGTGTTCCACGCGGGTCCCGTGGTCAGGCGCGTCGACGACGGCTACGAGCTGGTGGTGATAGGCCCCACGACGAGCACGCGGATGGCGAAGTACCTCGAGGATATCGTGGATGCGGGCGTGAAGTTGATCGTCGGGAAGGGAGGCATGGGTCCAGACGCCCCCGAGGTGATGAAGGATCGCGCCGTATACCTCACGGCGCCGGGAGGGTGCGCCGCGCTCCTTGCCGAGCGGGTGAAAAGCATCCGAGAGGTGCACTGGTTGGACCTCGGAGTCCCCGAAGCGATATGGGTCCTGGAGGTGGAGGAGTTCGGCCCGCTAATAGTCACCGTGGACGCGCACGGTAACGAGCTGGCGGGTGAGTGAACCGTGTACGTCGGCCGGTTTTTACTCGCCGGGAAGCTGGAGGACGGGACACCGATCGCCGTATACGGCGTCTGCAGTCGCAGCTTCTCGGATCGACGTATCGAGGTCCGTGAGGGTGCGGCGTTCGTGGTTCCTGAAGATCCGAGCTACATCACCGAGAACCCGTACGTGACCTACACCTGCGCCCGGATCGTCGACGAGTTCCTGGTGCTCACCAACGGCGCCCAGACAGATCCTATCGCGGACAAGCTGGAGTCGGGAGTACCACCCAGGGAGGCGCTCGTATCCGTCACCTTCGCGATGGATTACGAACACGACGAGTACAATACACCGAGGATCTCCCTGATCACGGACGGCGAAACGTTCTGGCTAGGACGGGTCGCACCGGAGGAAGTGTACTTCAGGGTCATGAAGCCGAAGGACGGTGAGGGGTACTTACTGTCCGTGTACGGGGAGTACGCCGAGGTCCCGTCGAAACCCAACATGACCCTCGATCGGGAGGACCCGCTGGAGTGCGATCCGGTACCGTCCTTCGAGCACTACGTTTGCTCGGTGATCGCACGGCACGATGGCGGCCGTTGGTCCCTCGAGGCCAGGTGAGTCAGCCTACCTCCAACAGCCTCGCGTTTCCGGGCGGCATAGCCCTCATCACGTCGTCTACAGTCAGATAACGGCGTAGGTTCTCCACCTCCTTCTTGAACAGCTCGAAGAGCCTCCTGGCGACGTCGGATTTGCGCTCGTTTCCAGGCTCCAAGACGCCGTACGTCATGCAGTGTTTCTTCACGGCGGAGACTGGTCCGCCCATTACCCTGTACCCACCCTCCACCTCTTGGACACCGATTGCCACCTTCAGCTCCGTTCGACGGAACCAGTTACGTTTACCGCGGATGATAGCACCTCCGTGGGGGGCCTCGGCGGACTTGTCTACCTGATCGGCCGTCACCCAGTAAACATCAGCGGCTTTAAGGCCCCAACGCCACGCTCGGGAATACGAAGCCGCGAAGATCGCCGCCTCGCGTAGGGTCGTCTCCGGGACCTCCTCGCCCTCAGTCTTGATCACGACATGTGGAGCTCCGTGCACGTGAGCGTGGACGAGGATGTCGTGCTCCTCCAGGTAGCGCCGCAGTATGATCTCGTTGGTATGAGCGTCCGAGCCGCCTATGACTACGAAACCGTCGGAAGAGATGAACCACCTGAACCGCTCGTACCAGTCCTTCTTGCGACGCTTCGTGAGCTCGACGGTCAGTTCCTCGAGCTCCACCTCGGGTGGGCCCTCTTCGAGTAGCTTCTCGAGTTCGCGCTCCTGCTCTCGAAGAACCTCCTGAGCGCGCTCGGCCTTACGTTCTAGCTCCTTCGCACGATCGAAAAGCTTGGAAGCCGTGGAGTGAACGTCCGAGTCGATCGGTACGGGCACGGTTACCTCGCCGTTCTCACCCGGCAACCTGAGGATCACGCGACGGTTCTCAACGTCGATGTCGGCTATCCTCTCCACTTCCTCGATGCCGGAACCCTTAGCCTCTTGGATCCTCCGCTTGATCTCGTCCAGCGAGTACCCCTTGCGTTCTGCCTTCCGGAGCTCGCTCAGGATCCCGTCGACGAGGTTGTAGTTCAGGTACAGCGCGTTGGCCCGCCCACGGAGTTTCTCCGCCTTTGTACGTAGCTGCTCGATGCTCGAGCGCTGCCTCTCGATCGTCCGCTCGAGGCGACGTTTCTCACGCTCCCATTCCTCCCGCACTTCGCGTTCCTTCTCCGCCAGGAACTTCGTCACGTAATACTCGTCTAAGGCACGCTGGAAGGTGTCCTGCTCCTCCATCTCGAGCTCATCGGAGTAGCGTTCGAGCGGCACCGGCGTGACGTCCACGTAATCTCGCTCGGTCGTCCTATAGAGTGTGGGCCGTAGATCTCCCTCGGATATCTGCTCTAGGAGGTCCCGGAGCGTTTCGTAGAGCTCCTCTAGCTCATCCTCCTCGAACTCGGATGCGTGGGACTCCCGACGCTCGTACAGCCCGGCCCTCAGGAGCACCTCTTCGGCGTAGAGGCCCCCGAGACCCACGTCTACGGCGAGCGTCCGGACGAGATCGCGGTCGGCCTCGAGTAGTAGTTCCAGGAAGGCGTCACGGTCGAGCTCGTAAGGATCGGGCGGGCCTTCGGGTGGCTCGTACACTTCACCGGGCACGACGGCCCTGTTACGGAACCGTCTGGCCGGAAAAGCCCGCTCAATGACGTTGTTCTCGTCCGTTACGGCGAGCGTACCTTTGGGGAGCAGCTCGACATGGACCCTACGGCCCGAACGCAGGTCGAAGCGTAGGATTCTATCGAAACCTAGCTGGGTGACGCGCTCGATGCGGTCGCCGGAAAGGGTGTTTCGGAGGGCCTGGGAAACGGAGGTGGGTTGGTCGGGGCTGGGTTTTGGGCGCCAGGTTAGGTGTACACGCATCCCCGGTTCCCAGACCAGATAATGGGAGCCCACGCCCGGGACGTGAACCTTGACCTTCAGCTCGCGCTCTCCTACCTGGTATATCTTGTCTATCAAGGCCCCCTCGAGCAAGGAATCTAGTTCGCGGGCCGTGGCGCGTACGTCGAAGGATGTCATCGCCTCCTTGGACCACGCCTTCAGGCCGTGTGACCCCCGGTGGGATCACCGTCGGATCACGCGGTCCTTCTCTTGATCTTCGCCTTGACGGCCTCCTTCCTCCGGACTGTCTCCTCCTTCTCCTCCTCCCCGAGTACTTCACGGACCAGGTGCCGGATGGCGTTCTTGAAGGCTATAATCAGATCCCAGTCGTGGGCCTTGACCGAGATGACGTTCCGTGCGTCCTTGACGTGGATACGTACCGAGTACTTGTGTCGGTTACCCTCCTCGTGGTACCGCTTGATGTGGACCTCGACAGCCTCGATCGACGGGCGCATCGAGGCGAGCTTCTGAACGGCCGCGGCTATCGACTTACGGAGGATCACCAGGGTGAAGTCGTCGACGTCGTCTACGCCTTTCAGCGACACGAACACACCGCGCTTCCGCATCAGCTCGGGGATCTTGCGCAGGATGTCCCGCCTCGTCACGACTCCGATGGGCTCCTCGAGCTTATTGACGATCGGCATGCCCCGGATACCGTGCTCCACAATCTTCTCACATAGGTCAACCACGGTCTCATCGGGCTCGGCTCGCACACAAGGTGAGCTCATGATATTCTTCACCGGATGACCGAAAGCGGGCACTTTCTCGCCCTTGCGGTCCATCTTCCCGAGCCTGGTGATCGGCTTGATGACCTCACGGATGATATCCGTGGTGGTGACGATTCCTCGGAGTTTGTTCGCGTCGTTGACCACCGGGAGTCTGCTGATACCGTGATCGCGCATTATGGCTCGGGCCTTGGCGATGGTATCGTTCTCGTGAATTGTGATCACCGGAGTGCTCATCACCTCCCGAGCGTCGATCTTGGTTAACTCGTCCGACTCGCGCGCGACGTCGATGATGTCGTACTCCGTTACGAGACCCACAAACTCCCCGTCCTCCACCACGGGTAAGGCGCGGAGACCCGAATCGATCATCTCGGTGATAGCTTCGACGATGAGCGTGTCGGGGGTGACCGTTTCCGGCTTCATCATCACGGTTTCGGGTCTCACGTTCGAGATGTCCGCCACATGAGCGTCCACCACGTCGTAATACGAGATCATCCCCACAACCTTACCATCGTCTACGATGGGTATTTCCTTCACACCGTGGCGCTCCAACTTCGAGAATATCTTCGACAACGGCTCGCCGGGTTCCGCGGTGATGACCTCCTCAGCGGGCGTCATAATCTCCTCGACGGGGCGCTCAAAGATTTCCAACGGATCGCCCCCATAGATGTTTGACGGCACGACGATGGTTCCGATCACGGCAAAAAAGAAATCGGTACCGGACCCGCGCCGGCGTCGAGATGGCGAGATGAGGGTGGGTGACTTGAGTGGTGAGCCCGAATACAAGTTGGCGCTAGCGGCAGTTCACCAAGGGCTCGGGATCCTAGCCGGATACCTATGCGCTACGGGGTACTCTATCGTGCTCGTGATGGCCCTTTTGATCTTGCCGTTCGCCCTCGGTAAGGTCCTGGAGCGATTGCTGGAGCGAGAGCGTATCGGCGGCGCCAAGGGCTGGTTAGCGTACGGTCTAGGGGCGTACCTCTCGGCGTGGATACTAGTTTGGACGTACTTCATTAACCGGTAATCGGGGGTGGTATCGATCGGCAGGAGGGTAGCAGTCGTGGACAGGGAGCGGTGCAAAGGAGGATCCAAATGCGACTACGTCTGCCAACGTTTCTGCCCTGGGGTCAGGACAGGGCGTGAGACCATCACGATCGACGAGGACACCAACAAGCCCGTGATCTCCGAGGAACTGTGCTCCGGCTGCGGTATCTGCGCCCAGAAGTGTCCCTTCGATGCGATCAAAGTTGTACGCCTCCCCGAGGAGCTAGAGGAAGAATGCGTACACAAGTACGAGGAGGGAGGGTTCCGACTCTACAGGCTCCCCGTTCCCAAACCCGGGAAGGTCACCGGCGTGATCGGACGCAACGCGATCGGTAAGACCACCGCCGCTAAGATACTCACAGGAGAGCTCAAACCCAACCTAGGGGATCCTGAAGCGGACCCCGACTGGGACGAGGTGATCCGAGCATTTTCGGGCACGGAGCTCCAGGAACACTTCCGACGTATCGCGGACGGTGATCTCCGACCCGTCATGAAGCCGCAGTACGTCGAGGCCCTGCCCAAGGTCGTTAAGGGCCGGGTGAAGGACGTCCTCGAGGACGTAGACGAGCTCGGGGTTGTCGACGAGCTCATCGAGCGCCTCGGACTGACCGAGGTGACCGACCGACGGATCTCCGACCTCAGCGGTGGAGAGCTGCAGCGTGTCGCTATCGCCGCGGCACTCTCTCGAGACGCGGACTTCCTGGTTTTCGACGAACCGTGTAGCTACCTCGACGTCGAACAACGACTCTCGCTGGCCCGGTCACTCCGTGAGATCGTCGAGGATCGAGGTATTCCGATGCTCGTCATCGAGCACGACTTAGCCACACTGGACTACGTCGCCGACGTGGTGCACGTCCTCTATGGAAAGCGTGGTGCGTACGGTGTGGTGTCCAAGCCGATGGGTGTAGGCAAGGGGATCAACGCGTACCTGAAGGGTTACTTGGAGGCCGAGAACGTCCGCTTCCGGGACGAGGAAGTGGTGCTCCCGGAGAAACCGGCGGAGGCCGAGGCGGGTGAGCGAGACACCCTCGTGGAGTACGGCGAGCTCGTCAAGGAATACGACGGCGACTTCAGGCTCGAAGTGGAGCCGGGCGAAATTCGTGTCGGGGAGATCATCGGAGCCCTCGGGCCTAACGCCATCGGTAAGACGACCTTCGTTAAGCTCCTGGCCGGAGTACTCGAGCCTACCGGAGGAGGAGTCGATGTCGACGTTAAGGTCTCGTACAAGCCGCAGTACCTGGAGGTGGATTCGGATGAACCCGTCGAGCAAGTGCTACGAAGGACCGCCGGTTCGGAGTGGGGATCGAGCTGGTACCGGAGCAACATCGTGGAGCCACTGGACTTAGAGTACCTGTTCGATAGACCCTTGTGTGAGCTGAGCGGCGGTGAGCTGCAGCGCGTAGCCGTGGCGGCCGCCCTATCCCGGGAAGCCGATCTGTACCTTCTAGACGAGCCTAGCGCGTATTTGGACGTTGAAGAGAGGATCAACACCGCCCGCGTCATCAGACGGGTGATCGAAGCACGGGATGCTGCCGCCATCGTAGTCGACCACGACTTACTCCTGCTAGACTACATCAGTGACAGGATGATGGTGTTCGAAGGCGAGCCAGGAAAGCACGGACGTGCGAATCCGCCGGAGAGTAAACGGGAAGCCATGAACAGGTTTCTGTCGAACTTAGGCGTGACGTTCAGGCGGGACCCGGAGACACGGAGGCCGAGAGCCAACAAGCCCGGCAGTCACCGTGACCGTGAACAGAAGCGTCGTGGTGAGTACTTCTACGCGTAGGGGACCTCCCACGGCACTAGCCGACGAAAACGCGTCGGTCTCGAGCTCCACCGATTCTCGGACAGCAACATACCCCGACAACGTCCCGGAGGCCCTTTATGTTGAAATATGGAAACATAATTGTATTTTTAGGTTCATACGGTTTATGCATGATCCGTGCATGGAAGTTGAATGATAGTACGTAAATAGTATGGTACCAATGCATAGATTACATGAGCGTTATCGCATGGTCCGTGCAAGTGTAACGTATTATCGTCGAAGAATCGTAATATTATTTACGTACAATTTTTCGACAATCATACACAGACCGTAATATCCAACATCGAGTTAACGCCCGCGGGAAGTTCAAAAACTCGATTTATTTGCGGAAAAGACAGTTCGGAGCGTGGGCGGGGAGTCAGAGCTCCGTTTCGAACTCCTCAGTCTCCAACCGATCACCCTTGAGCATGTACAGCTTCATCCACACCTCTTTACCGTCGATGGTGCCGTACATGAACGACGGACCCGGGCTAGGACCTCCACCCGACGGTACGCCGGTAAGGCTCCCCGGGTTTACGATCAGCACACCTCGGTGCTCCTTGAACTCCGGCCTGTGGGTGTGACCCGTGAAGATAACGTCGGCCCCCTCTTCCTCGGCTATCGCCGCGAGCTGGTCCGGGTCGCCCCTCGGATGGACCCCGCTGCCGTGATCTACCGTCACCTTGACTTCTCCGATATCTTCGGTCACCCTGGGAGGTAGCGGGAGCCCGAAGTCGCAGTTCCCCACCACCATCAGGGCTTTTTCACCGAGTGACGCTATCCACTCTATGGTGTCCTCGGTCGTATAGTCCCCGGGTGAAATCACCACGTCCACGGGAGCGAGCTCCTCGATCTTTCGCTTCAGAGTGTGTGGAACTTCCTGCGCACGCTCGGGAATGTGAGCGTCCCCGAGCACCAGTACCGTGATCATCGCTAGCCCCCTATCCGCGTATCATCGGAGATCACTCTTCAACCTGATCGGGGGCCGGGTCGAGGGAGACGTACCCTTGGGAAGCACAGGCGCGGATGAGGCGCTCCCCTTCGCTTTCATCGAAGAACGGGGGCGCCCAATCCCGCGTCACCCGACGGCGTTGGACACCGTCCTCGTTCACGGCCACCCGGTAGGCGAGTATCCCTCGACGTTGCCAGGCCGGGGTTCGTCCGAGGTTGATCCCGAACTCTCGGTAGAGCAGCTCGTGCACATCGTGCGCCTTCATTCCACGGAGCCGCTCGGCGGCTTCCTTGGGTTTCAGTCCTCGCTCACGCAGCGCCCAGTACGCATAGGAGTTCAGGTGATTCCGCCAGGCCTCGTCCTGACGCCACTTGAAGTAGTCCACCAGGTCGTCGTCCGTGAGCACCACGCACCTGGAGTCGAAGGACACCGTCTCGCCGGTCGGATCTATCCCGTGGCGCTGTAAGGCCCGGAAGAAGTACGTGGAGGCGCAGGACGCCGATACGGACGTCAACTTTTCGACCCGACCGGAGAAGGGGACGTTGCCCCGGGGTATGAGCGCGTTAAGCTCGTCGGAGAACGTATAGACGAGTGTGATCCCCAGACCCGCGTCTCGAATCATTCGGACCGCCGTCTCGGCCATAGCTTCTGCGAACCGTCGGTCGTAGGGCTTCTTGAGGCCTAACCGGCGGGTGAGTTTGGTGAACGCCCTTCCGTCGATCCGCAGAACCAGGTGTGTGTTGGGGGGTACCCTAAGGTCCGCGTATACCTCGAGATCACAGGGTTCCACGGGCTTCAAGTGCCCACTCGAATCCCCTCGGTCATCCGCTCGATCAAAGCCACGGCGGAGTACGCGGCGACGGCGCTCGTCTTTGGGTTATCCGGGAGCGCTTCGTTCCTCAGCTCGAACCGGTACGTACCTGCGCTCGACTCAACCTCGATGACGTGCGTGTTGACTGAGACCTCGGGGTCGCAGACGATCCGAACTGTGACCAGTGAGGGGTCGCCTACGGCCAGCGACACGGCGGCCGCCACGTTGATGTTCTTGGGGAACTTGCGGACGGCATCCCGCACGGAACCTTCGTAGAGTACTGTCCGCTCGGAAACGTCCTTGTTCAGGGCTTTCGGAGGCTTGATGGTGGTGAGAGTGACCTCTCTCACCCGACCTCGCAGCGCTCGCAGCACGTCTAGACCTCCTACCGCACCGGACGGAACGTGAAGGCGATGTCCGGTGACTTCCGCGACCTCGCGACATCGACTCAGCAGGCCCTCCTCAAGCACCAGCGCTCCCACGCTCATCACGATCACATCGAACCTCTTCAGCGCGTCAGGTAAGAGGCTAGCCGCCGCTTCCACGGAGGCGGCCTCGAGCAGCACGTCGGCTTCGGCGCTCATGGCGTCATCTAGGTCGGTAGAGGTATCGCAGTCGGGGAACCACCGCTCGATGCGTTTGAGCTTCTCCGGGTGACGATCACAGACCAGAACCGGTTCCACCTTACCTTCGAGCCGTCCTTCACGGATCTCCCTCAACACCGTCGTTCCGATGCCTCCAGCGCCTACGAGCGCTAAACTCAGCTTCTTCATAGTCGACGATACCCTCCTTCAGGTACTCGACCAGACCCTCCGGAAGCATCGGCTTTCCCTCGGAGGGGTAGTCGCAATCCAATCGCACCGTATGACCCGGTGCGACCTCGATCTCGGGCCTCTCCACCACTTGTATCTCCTCCAACGGAACTCCACACTCGAGTACCGTGAGAGCCACTCTAAGGGCGCCGTCGATGCTGAAATGGTAAGGTCCTAAATGTCGAACCTCGGCGTCGGGGAACCGCGGTGTAAGCTCCTCCCGAGTACGATGTCGACGGGGGTAGTCGCCGAGGATACCTCCGACGATCACCACGTCGGGATCGTCCTCGGGAGTCAGAGGATCCTCGGCGTCCGGGTCGAGGACTATCACACGGTCGCCTCGAAGGGGGAGCTTGGACGCGGAGTACGGCAGTGCCGGATACTTGGCCTTCGCCAGCACCTCAGGGTCCGCGTTCGTGACCGTGAACTCCCACCCGTGCTTCCTCGCGGTCCGGTAGGCCTCCATGTACTCGAGGTCGAGCCAGGGAGACCACCGGTCGAGATGTTCCACTATCGCCACGGACATCACGCGACACCTCAGATCTCCAGATCTGAAGGTTTAGCCGGTGAGCTCTCCTGCTTCTTCCTTTTCCCTTCCTCCCCGGAAGACGCCTTCTCCGGAGATTCGATGATAATTATGTCCCCGACGGCCTTCACCAGCTCCGCATCGACGGTCTCCGTGCGCCTACCTCCCCCACCGGGAAGCGGTAACAGACCGCCGCCAGAGGGTTGCTCAGTGACGATCACCAAGAACCGGACGAGATCGCCCGTCCTGGGGTCAAAAGTCACGTCTTCGACGGTACCGACCCGACGGCCGTCTTCGGTAAAGACCTCCATTCCGAGAAGCCGTTGGAACCTCACGTACCTCTTCCTGTATTCCTCCTCGTTGCTACTCTCACCGTTCGTCACGGGGGATCCCCCGTGGAGGTCGTGGGGATTCATCACGGGCACGACGCGGGTGCCGCCCTGATCCGAGACGGGGAGATTGTAGCGGCAGCCAATGAAGAGCGGTTCTCCCGTAAAAAGTTCCACCGTGGGTTTCCGGAGCGATCGCTCCAGTTCGTCCTCGAGCGTAGTAATGACGTCGACGTCCTCGCGGTGGCCGGACTGTACCGGAAACGCAAGGATTTGGAGCGAGTACGGGACATCGCCGAAGAGCTGGAGGTGCCCGTATACCTAGTCGAGCACCACGCCGCACACGCGGCCTCGGCTTATTATACCTCAGGGTTTAACCGGTGCCTGACGATCACGGTCGACGCGGCCGGTGACGGACTCTCCGCCACGGTTTGGGTCTGCGAGCGCGGAGAGATGCACCGGGTCTCGACGGAGTCATACTACGACTCCTTAGGCGATTTCTACGCGAACGTGACCGAACTACTGGGATTCGAGCCGATGAAGGATGAGGGTAAGGTCATGTGCCTCGCCGCCTACGCCGAACCGGATCTGAGATCCGTCGAGTGGATCAGACGCGAAGTCATCGACGTCGAGGAAGGGAACATCGTCAACCGCCTCGGCGCGATCTCGGGAGAGGCCGTACGCCGCCTCAAAAGGTCGAAGCTCGCTAAAATGGGGCGAGAACGTGCCGCCGCCGTGGCTCAAGAGGCGTTGGAGGAGTTACTGCTGGAATACTTCGGGCACTACGTGAACGAGTACGGAGAGAACCGCATAGCCTACGCGGGCGGGGTGGCCGCGAACGTCGTGGCCAACATGAGGCTGCGAGAGGAGCTCAATATTGACCTCTTCGTGCACCCGAACATGGGTGACGGCGGTCTCGCGGTCGGAGCGGCGCTGTGGGCGTGGGCGGAGGAGGAGCTCGCCCGTGGGCGGAGACCCGAACCGCGACGTTTGGAGGACGTGTACTTCGGACCTGAATACGATAGGGAAGAAGTGCGTAAGGCGCTGGAAGAGCATGACATGACGGACCGGGCGGAGTACGTGGGGAAAGACCCCGACGCCATCGTCCGCAAGCTGCTGGAGGGCAAGACCGTAGCATTGTTCCACAGCCGTATGGAGTACGGCCCCAGGGCGCTCGGAGCCAGGAGTATTCTCGCCGACCCGCGAGATCGGGGCGTGGTGGATAAGCTCAACCGTGATCTGGGTCGGGACCCGTTTCAGCCCTTCGCGCCGACGATCCTGTCCGAGGACGCCCCGGAGTACCTCCGGAGGCCCTGTGAGTCACCGTTCATGACCCTAGCCTTCCGCGCCACGGATACGTTCCGCAGGAAGGCTCCGGCGGTGGTTCACGTCGACGGGACCACACGTCCACAGACCCTCCGGGACGAGCTGCCGTTCTACCGAGAGGTGATCGAGACGTTCCGAGAGGAGACCGGGTTAGGAGCCGTCCTGAATACCAGCTTCAATCCCCATGGTGAGCCCATCGTGTGCTCACCGAGAGACGCACTCGAGGCGTTCGAGCACGGTGTTGCGGACGTCCTGTGGATCGAAGGCTACATGATCGAGCGGGGGTGAGCTCGTGCCGCGGCCGAAGGTCCTGTACAACGTTGGGATGACGGCGGACGGGAAGGTCGTGACCGCCGCCGGAGATTCCAGGATCTCGGGCGAAGAGGATCTCAAAGAGGTCCACAGGTTGAGAGCAGAACACGACGCGGTGGCCGTGGGGATCAACACGGTGCGGAAGGACGACCCCATGCTGAACGTGCGGTTGGTGGAGGGAGAAGACCCCATCCGAGTCGTGTTCGACACCGAGTGCTCCATTCCGCTCGACTGTCGCCTAGTTCGCACCGCTCGGGATATCCCCACGGTCGTGCTCTGTGCCGAGGCCGACCCGGGTCGCGTCGAGAAGCTCGAGAAAAGAGGTGTGAAGGTGGAGGAAGTCGGTGCCTGTGAGGACGGCGTCGATGTGGAGCGTGGGCTGGAGCTGCTCTACGATATGGGAGTACGAACCTTGCTACTCGAAGGTGGGCCAACGCTGGCCTGGTCCTTCTTGAAGCGCGGCCTGATCGACGAGTTCCGTGTGGCCGTGGCTCCCGTGCTCGTGGGCGGGTCCGACGCGTTGACGCCCGTAGAGGGTGAGGGGTTCCCGCGTGTCGATCTCGGAGTGGGCCTGGAATTAAAACGGGTGGAGCGAGTGGGGCGCGACGTGGTGCTCTGGTACGAGGTTTCCGGATCCGCCGCCGACCTGGCCTCCGAACACGAAGAGGCTCGGGGGAGATCGTCATGAAGTGTCCGGAGTGCGGGACCGAGATGCGATCGGAGCTCCGGGACGATGGGGTGGAACTCCTCAGGTGTCCCGAGTGCGGCAAGGAGATCAAGCGCGTCCCGTCGTACCGGGAGTTCGGTCTGAAGTGCCCGAACTTCTTCGAGATGACGGTACCGGAGTGGGACGAAGAAGTGCTCGGGAAGGAGGTTGTGGTGGTCGTCAAGTACCGTTCTCCGGACGGTTACCGCCGCCGCAAGATCCGGGGTAAGGCGGTGCGGATCGACAACCGAGGCAACCTCGTGATCCGTCGAGAGGACGGTTTCGAGGTCTCGTTGTACCCCCAAGTAGTCGAGAACATCAAAGTACTGGAGTGAGTCGGCTCCCGCCGGTCCGGTCATCGGCCGTAACGGCCTCCCAGATCCCCACCGGAGATCCCATCCTCATCCCACCGGAGGGCACATGGTGCGCCACAGGTATTAAACGGATCTCGAGCCGACGGGCGGCCGAGGGTTCGACGGGGGTGAGCCGGTGCGAGCGGCGGTCACAATGATAGCCTTCGTGGTACTCATGAGTCCGGTTTGCGCGGAGGTCCACATACTGACGTGGGCCGGCGAAGGGGCCGACTCCACCTGCGTCGCTAGGACTAAGGAGATAGTGGATTGGTGGGACACGTACAGGGCGATCGGTCCCGATACCACCATCGTCTGGCATTACACGACGAGAGTGGACCGTTGGAGGACCGTCCTGGAGACGGGGACCGACCCACTCACCGGAGCCCGGATCAGCGTGGTGTACGTCCCAGGGGGCTGGCATCCCGAGCGTTATTGGGACTTCGACTGGGTTCGAGCCCTCTACCACGCGCAGATCGACCTCGGCATCGGATACGTCGGTATCTGCGCGGGTGCCTACCTGCACGCGGGTAACACCACGTACTCCACCAGCGGGCCGGGACACGATGACGTGCTGCAGGACGGGGTCACGGTAATCGACGGCATGAACGGACCCAACAGGATATGCCGTGTACTGATACTACAGGACAACCCGCTGACCCCGGAATGGACGTGGGGCAACGTGTTCACGTACAAGTACTGGAACGGGCCGGGGTTCGGGCCGGAACCGGGTCTCGAGTTCAACAGTTCGTACAAGTGCTGGGTGAAGATCACGAACATCGAAGGCCGCGAAGTGATGATCAAGATCTGGCCGGTGGGAGAGTACGTGGACACGTGCAAGGGCTGGGCGATAGTCGCCGGACAGTACTTCGTCAAAGAAGGCGACAAGTGGGTACCACGCGGCCGGTTCGTACTCTTCGGACCGCATCCGGAACTGACGTCGAGAACGGGAGCCCATGCGCTGCTGGCCAAGGCCATCCTGTGGGCGGCGGGAGCCAAAGTACCGATGGAACCCCAGCCGTCGCCGGTCGTCCAGGTGGTACCCAAGGGAACGATCCCGAAGGCCCTGGTAGCGGCCGTCGTGGCGACGGCACTGACCTTCGTGCTCCCGGAGGACGTCAAGGAGGAACTGTTCACGGCGTCGGACCCGATCACCCAAGGGATATTCGAAACGATTTCCAACGTAATCCAGGACAAGCTGGGGCTCGAAGTACCTCCGGAGGATCTACTGACGGTGACGGTGGCGACTGTAGTAGTCTACGCCCTTGAAGCGCTAATCGAGTGGCTGTTCGGAACGGCGCCCGCCCCGGCCTCCGCATAACCTCCCTACGGGCATTTTGTTATGAATCCGATAACGATACCGGGCATTGGTAGCGGGGCCGGGATTTGAACCCGGGACCTCCGGGTTATGAGCCCGGCGGGATGGACCTGGCTACCCCGCCCCGCTGCCGGCCATACGGGCTTACGACCGTGGGATTACATGAATTTTTCGGGCCTCGAAAACCCCGATACCACCCGAGCGGGGAGGATGCGTATGGGACTGTACCTGGGGGTCGAGGGCATTGACGGCGTCGGCAAGTCGTCCGTGGTGAACCTAGCCGCGGAGTTCCTCGAGATCCACGGGCTCGAGGTCACCACCGTGAGGGAGCCTTCCACCGACATCGGACGTGAAGCCTTGGAGTGGGACGACCCCTACCTCCAAGCCCTGGCCTTCACCCTCGACCGTATGCTCACACTTAAACGGGTGGACTTCGAGGCGGCCGACGTCGTCCTGTCCGACCGTACGTTCCTCAGCACGCTCGCCTATCAGTCCGCACTGGGCGCCGACATGCGGTGGCTGCTGGAACTCCAACGCCCGGTCCCTAAGCCCGACGTCGTGTACATCATCGATCGAGAACCGCTGGCGGAGGACGCGACGTTCGATAAGGAGTTCCTGGAGCGCGTGCGGAACCGCTACCGGGAGGCGGCGCGACTCATCGAGGAAGAGTTCGACGTCGAAATAAAATGGATCGAGGCAGAGGATATGGACAAGGAGGAGATCGCCGAGCTGATCGTAGCCGACGCACGCCGGAGACTGGACGACCCGCTGGGGATTCCCGACGACCTCCTCGAGGGGTGACGGACGGTGAGCTACCGACGTGGCGCCGACTTCGAGCGTCAACTGGTACGCTACCTCCGAGAGCACGGGGGTGAGGCCGTCAGGGTGGCCGGATCCGGGGGCGCCGTCGACGTCGTGGGTTACGCACCGGCGATGGGACACGTGGCCGTCGAGTGTAAGGTCCGCCGCGATGACAGGTTGTACGTCGAAAAAGAGGAGATCGAGGGTCTGACGACATTCGCGGAGCGGTTCCGCGCGGAGCCGTTGATAGCTTGGAAGCCACCCCACGTTCGAACGGGTCTCCCGCTTAACGCCGTCCTCTTCCCGCCCGACCTGATGGAGGAGCGCGAGAGAACGTACGTAATCGACCTGGAAACGGCCCTCGAGGAAGGGATCGACGCCTCCAGGCTCGTCACCCGGCCCTTAGATCACTATCGAAGGTGAGCACCCGTTCCTCCAGGAACTCCGAGATCTCCGGCTCTACACCCAATCTAGCGCACTCCCTCTCCACTTCCTCAACGGACGGCGCCTCCCACGGGAACCCGAGGTATTTGCCCACCAGTCGCAGGAACAGCTCCTTGTGGCTCCGGTATCCGAGACGCTTAGCCACCGCCCGCTTGATACCCAGTTCCCGCACGAGCTTGTCCAACATCTTGGAGGTCAACGACCCGTACTGAGTAGCCCGCTTCCGCCTCTCCACCACGAAGTCCGGGAGTCCGAGCTCCGCCGCGACGCGCCTCAGGGCGCGCTTGCGCAGATTGTCCTCGGGCCCCGAAACGTTCTCCCTGGGGTCGATACCCAGACCCGTCCTCACAACGTCCAGGTCCAGGTATGGAACCCGCAGCTCCACCGAATGGTGCATGCCGGCCTTATCGTCCCGCTCCAGGTTCACGGCGTGTATCGCGGCCACGTCCTTCCAGAGTTCCCACGAGAACCGATCCCAGTCACCGTAATGTCGCAGGTGCCGGTGGTAACCACCGAGCAGCTCGTCCGCCCCCTGACCCGAGAGCATCACCCGGATCCCGTCGTCGGACATCGCCCCGGCGCAGGCCAGGATCGGGATCCCCACCTCCACCTTCATCGGGTTCCAGGTTTCGACGGCGTAGACCGTGGCGACTACGTACCGCTCGAACTCATCCTCGAGGGATACCGAGACGAACGGCCATCCCATCTCGTCGCACAACCGTTCGGCGACCTCCACGTCGTCCGAACCCTCGAACCCCGCGGCGTAGCACTTAACGTCCACGTACTCGGACGCCAGTTTCGCCACCGTCGAACTGTCCACCCCGCCCGAAAGTACCACACCCACGCGCTCCGTCTCCTCCACACGCTCCCGAACGGATCGCTGAAGGACCTCTAGCAGGTCTTTCCAGGAGCTTCTCCCCGGTCTCGACCTGGGGACGTCGACCACGTTCCTCAGCTCGACACGACCGTCACGGAGCACGAGCAGCGCTCCCGGTGGTACCCTACGTACGTCGCGGAACCCGGCCGCCCACAGGGCCTTGCGCTCGGAGGCCACGGCGAGCCCGGCCTCCACGCAGTAGTACAGCGGACGCACGCCGATGGGGTCCCTGGCCGCGACCACCGTGCCGTCCCTGAAGGCCGCTACGAACGCGTACTCGCCCCGGAGTACCCGAAGTGCCGCCGCCGCGTCACGTACGGATCTTACGACCTCGAACACCGCCCAGGAGTCCGACGGCGCGTCCTCGACGAACCTCCGGTAGTTGTAGATCTCCCCGTTCACGGCCACCGCCCGATCCTCCTCGACGATCGGTTGGACCGCTGAAGCCTCGCCGCGCACCCACAGCCGGACGTGGCCTAGGACCACCTCACCCTCCGAGGGCGGCTCCTCGGAGAACTCCACACCGTCGTCCGAGACCGAGGCGAAGCCCCGCCCGTCGGGCCCCCGGTGTTCCATCGCGGTGACCATCGCGGCGATATCGTCGTCACCGACCGCACACGCGATACCGCACACGTTATCACCCCGTAACCCTTATTCCACGTAAATCCACGGTGGTAGTTCGGCGGGGGGTGGACTTTGGCTCCTATGGTGGTCTTAGCGTTCGTTTTGATCCTCCTCGCCCTAACTCCACTCCAGCCTGTTCAAGGCCAAGAGGTCGGGACGCTAGCGGAACACCTCAGGAAGGCGTATGGAGAGGACTGGCCCCACTACGCCCCCTGGGTGCACTCGGAGATTAAAGTAGCAGATGACGTCAAAGCGTACAACCTCCGCGCGGTGGACCTGGGGTACGATCTAGTTCCTGGAGTACCTGCCCATGGCGTCCTCGTGGCGTACGCTTCCTCGAGCAAGGTAGGGCTAGCGTTCGTCAACAGGACCGGAGAGTTCTTCAAACTCTGTGAAGTACCCCTCGAAGCCCCTCCCAAGTACCGTGAAGGATTGGATCTCGACTACATGGAGGCGGAGGGAGACAGCACCAAAAAGACCGTGCTGATAGCCTGGGGGGCTGACAACAGACTGTACGCGCTGAGGGTGAAACTTGGGGTCTACCGACCGCACGAGAACGCGAACTTCCCGGCGGTTGCCGAAGTATCGAACCCTATCGAGATCGATTTGCCGCCGGGCTATACGGACGTCAAGCGGGTGAGAGTGCTCGCGCTGGGTGATAAGTTCGTCGTGTTCTTCACCGCTCGACGAGAGGATAAGCCCACTGAGGAGTACGGTTACGACTTGTTCTACGCACTGATAGACCCCGACGGAACCGTAAAGTTGGGTCCGAAGGACTTTGGATTCCAAGATATAATGGTCTTCCAGGTCAAACCCCTGAACGGGCCCTCTCTGATAGGGCTCGCCTTTATGGGACGATGGCGCCAATACATTGCCGGAGTATGGTGGGTTACAATGCGACTAGAAGGTAACTCGATAAAAGTTATTCAAACGACCCTGATCAGCGATTCAGATTTTGAGATTCCCTGTGTAGAACGCGCATTACTCGACTTCAGTTTTTACCCAATAAACAGTGACGAATACTCCGTACTGGTAGTGTGGAACGATTGTAGGTGCCCAAAAGTACTTTTTGAACGAATCGCACAGCTTGTACCTGGAGCCGAATTTAGATACAGAAAAGATAAAACATGGGTCGTCTATGGGCAGCGACTTAAGGTCGACAAAAATGGTTATACGAGTAAGTTAGGGAAGAATTTTCCTGTCATGTATTTAATGACAGTAACACAGACCACAACACAGACCATTTCAGGAGGAGCCGTCGAGAGTTGGGACATCACGTTCGGAGAAATTGACTCTGTTACCGTATATACAACTCATGGGTCGGAGGAGAAATATTTCGTTGTCGATGCCTCAATCAAAGTCTTCGATGTTGCCATATCGAAATGGTTGAACTACGCGCGCACTGGTGAGTTCGAGGAGAAGAATACATATGGCTTCGATATCTTATCAGTTCCACTACCGGTAAATCCAGACAGCCCGGGAATAGTAGGTACTGAGGTGGATATGGCCGACGTGGAAGTTTCCCTGACGAATTTTGGAACCTCTCAAACCAAACAGAAGTGGGTGGCCTATCCTGTATTCAATAAAGGAGGTTGCGAAATAATACCGAAAGACCAGCCAAGTCCGGAGTGCTTCATATACTTATACGGTACAATTCAGTTCAACGAAACGCACGCTACTGAAACTCCAATAGTGGCCGCAGACCAAACTGATGTAAAAGCAAGATTACTTCCAGACGGAGTTATTATTGAAGGATTCATTGAGAACATAAATAAGAAGCCATCCCTATTCGTAATGCCAGTAGTAGCGGTTGTAGGTCCTGTAAAGGACATATATTTAGAATACGACACACCGGATGAATTACTACACAAGTACATATATCCGCTGGATCCGTTCACCGTACTGAAGTTCCGGCCAATCCGTACCGAAGATCATCCCGGCGCTCAAGTTGGACCTGTAACGTATGATCTAAGATCGCAACAGCCCGCCCTGCCGACCGTGTACCTGGAGGTATCGTACACCACGGATTTCAGTGATCGGGTGCCTGCCGGACCTGCGCTAGTCGAAATACTCGGACCGGCACCGCCGGAAGAACCGACCCCAGGTACCCCACTATCGGGCTACGCGATCATAGGTGACCCAGAGGTCATGAGATCCGAAAACGTCGAGATAGAGAGAATCGTGAACGAGGAGTTGGCAGAAACCCAAGTACACGTGAAGTTCTTACCCCCGGCCGTCGAGACACTCGAACGCATAGCACAGGTAGTAGCGTCGGGAACCATCGATAGGGAAGCGGTACGAGAGGCCGCGAGTGACGCCCTGGACGAGCTAAGTAAGTACCTGAAACAGTACAACCTGCTACAATCCCCGAGCGGTATCCCCGCCGAAGTGGACAGCGCCCTACAAACGTTGGGAGAACTCCGTGATCGTGCTCAAGACATGAAGGACGAGGAACTAGTCATGAAACTAAACACCGTCATAAACAACCTTAAGCGACTCGTGGAGGGTACGTACCACGTCTTCGTTCTCTACCACCCAGTGGGCTCGGTTCAGGAGTACCCGAAATCCATCGAAAACCGTGAAGACCTGAAGCGTCTCGTCAACGAGCTCGCTTACACCGGGGTGACCTCGTGGATCCCCATCGACGTGGACTGTGAGGTCCCGAACGTCGTGCCTCCGGAGACACGCACGGAAACGAGCGGTACCGCCCTAATCACGGAAGTACCGGTAGTGCTTCCGCCCACGGAGTCCCATTCATCCGCACCGAAAGCCGGAAGCCAGGGGCAAAGAGGGACGGAACCCGTCAAGCCACGGGGGTCGGCCGGAGGTACCTCCTCGAACCCTACTCCGTTACTGCCGATAGTCCCCTACAGGCGTGGACTGTCCAGACCCAGACTCAGGAGACGATCCTGCACCCGCAGGGCTCGCTGAGTGCGTTCGGAGAGTTTCCTCCACTTCTTGTCCAACACGCCCCGCTTACCCTCCAATTCCCTCAGGTTCTTGTGCAGCACTTTTGTCTGGAGCAGCTGGGCCGTGATCCGACCGGCGACCTTGTGCGAACCGCGACGGGGCGGTCGTCCGTCGAACTCTCGCCTCAGGAACCACGGACACCGTAGCTTGACCGCGTGGAGCTTGTCGTCGGTCTCCACCATCGGCTTCACGCAGAGCCCCTCACACCAGTTCCGCTCGAGCCTGTCGAGTTCCCGCTCGAGGTCTCCCGGGTCCGGGTCGACGACCACCCGCCATCTGGGGGGTTCCGTGGACAGACGGCGACACTCGCGGAGCTGCTCTGTTCTCGGTGCTGTGATCTTCACGCTCCCTTCGAGCATGTCCAGCTCGTAGAAACAGACCCTAGGTTCGAGCTTCCCCTCGGCTACGGCGGACTCGAAGTCCGGTTTGACCTGGTTCTCACGGAGGAAGCGCTGGATAAGCTCGTGATCGGGGTCCAACTCGCAGACTCGGGAGAACAGCGGTTCGGGTCGGCACTCGTACCGTTTGCCTTCCAAGTACACGAGTTCCGCCGTGAGATCCGAAGGTTCGCCGTCGAACAGTACCTCGGTTTCCAGTCTCCCGGCGAGCTCGTGCAGTCTGGGCGACTCCTGGGAGAACAGGTCGTAGGGAAGGAGCTCGCCCTCCAGGATCGTGATCCGGTCGAACTCGCCGCGGAGGTCCTCCCAAGGGGGCTCGATGTCGAGCCCCCGGAGGTACTCGTCGGCGTCCACCCAACCCCTGGTGTGTGCGAGGAGGCGGTCCCCTTCCAGGTACACGCGGACGTTCGTCCCGTCGAGTTTCTCTTCGAGGACCAGCTCACGGTCCGGGGAAAAAGCGCGGAAGAGGCGTAGCGTGGGTTCGGGCTCCTCAGGACGGGCGGCGGCCATGGTCCGCGTCGCGGTGATCCGGAGGCCCTCGGGGATTTTCGGCGGTGCTTCCTCCCGCATCGTGACGGTTCCCGGGTTCGGATTACCGACGCTCCTCCAGTGCGTCTTTCAGTATTTTGATAGCGCAATACTCCCCGCACATCGAGCACAGCTCCTTGGCCTGCGGCGGGCGTTCCTCCCGGTAGTGTCGTGGCTTCTTCGGGTCGATGGCGAGCTCGAACTGACGGTCCCAGTCCAGGTTCCACCGTGCTTCGGCCATCTCCTCGTTCTCTCGGCGGGCGTACTTCATGCCCCTGGCCGTGTCGGCGGCGTGAGCCGCAATGCGTGTCGCGATCACGCCGAGGATTACGTCCTTGACGTCCGGGAGCGCCAGGTGCTCGGCCGGGGTCACGTAACACAGGAAGTCGGCACCGTGGTACGCGGCGATGGCCCCGCCGATGGCCGCGGCGATATGGTCGTACCCCGGAGCCACGTCGGTCGGTACGGGACCGAGCACGTAGAACGGAGCCCCGTCACACACGCGCTTCTGCAGTCTCACCACCGCCGGTATCTGGTCGAGCGGCACGTGGCCGGGTCCCTCCACCATAGCCTGCACACCGGCCTCGCGGCACCGGTCCACGAGCTCCCCCTGGACAACGAGCTCCCGGTGTTGGGCGGCGTCGTTGGCGTCGAGCACGGATCCGGGACGCATCGCGTCGCCTAGGGATAGGGTCACGTCGTGCTCCCGCGCGAGCTCCAGGATGTAGTCGAAGTTCTCGTACAGGGGGTTCTCGGCGTCGTGATGGATCATCCAGGCCGCAACGATGGCACCGCCGCGCGAAACGATCCCGAGCGCTCTACCCCTCCGGAGGACGTCCTCGAGCGCGTCCAGCGTGACCGCGCAGTGTACGGTCATGAAGTCAACACCGTCCTCCATGTGTCGCTCGATGGCCCGCAGCATGTCGTCCTCATCCATGTCCACGACGGCCCGTCCCCGTCTGGTCATTTCCACGGCCGCTTCGTACACGGGCACGGTCCCTACGGGCACGTCCACGGCCTTCATGATCCGTCGACGGATCTCTCTCAGGTCTCCACCCGTGCTGAGATCCATCACCGTGTCGGCACCGTGATCGACCGCTGCACGGGCCTTCTCCACTTCGAGGTCGGGATCGCAGACCTCCGGGGATGTTCCGACGTTGGCGTTGATTTTCACGCGGAGCCCTTCACCTATGCCGACGGGCCGGACCTCGTCCCGACGGTCCGCGTGGGCCGGGACGACCACCCGTCCTTCGGCCACTCGTCTCGCGAGCTTCTCCGGTCGGACGCCTTCCTCCTCCGCGATCTTCCGGACCGTATCGGGTACCGTCCGCCTACACTCTTCCATCAGGGTCACGGCGTACCTGCCCCTGCCCGCGCTGCCATGGTCTTAGCCAAGTTCATGAGTTGTGAGAACAACGCGTTCATTTCGAGGACCAACGGTCGCGGTAGGTAGTGCTCCCGGACGTACAGTCCGAACCAAGCGGCTGATAACGTTACGAGGACCCAGATCAGGAACCACACCACGGCGACGGATGCCGAATCACGGTTCCTATGGGCGGCTGCGATCGGGAAGTATACGAAAAACGGCAGTGCCAGGTACGGATGTAAGGCTGTTAGGGAACCTACGATGGCCGACGCGCCGACGGCACGGACGGACTCGGACGGGATGCGCCCGAATATCCTGACGGCGTAGTCGGGTGGTTCCACGTACGCCACGAGGTAGGGTCCGAAGCGGAATGCTATGTACGAGCAGTCGTAGTCGACACGCTCACGGACCGTTACAGCGTTTTCGGCGGCGCGACCCCTTGAGTCGCCTATCCCGATCTTTATCTTGACGTCGTCTTCCGTTAGCCGACCCACGATCTTGATCGCGGCCCTCAGCGCCCGGCTTTTGGTGGGGAACCGGGCTATTACGTCGTCCCCTCCCCTGCGATGGTCCAGTACGACCCCTTCTTCCTCGTTGATCACGTCGATTACCCTGCTCATTATACCCTCCAGATACCGACGTCCGCGCTCGCGGACTAGCTCGGAGGACCCAACGATATCTAGGTAGAGGATACGGTCGGGCGCGGTGTTGGTTCGGCGGGGTGGGGGAAGCGGGTCACCACCCCGGTGGATGATCCACTCCGCCCCGATCTTGGAGAACGCGGCGAACTCGGAGTCGGCGTGACGTTCGGCCTTGGCGAACCGTTCGGTGGCAGCGGCCTGGGTGAGACCGATAGCGGCGCTACCATGCAGCCGCAGTGGGACTTGAACCGCGAATCGTAGTGCGTGGAATTTAGAGGGGGCTTCCACGGTCGCCTCGCCTCCTCCGCACTCCAGCACGGTACATTGGCACTCGTGGGCGAGCGACTGGAGGTCGTTCTCGTTCCTGTATGTGCAATACACGTATCTGGTTTCATCCAGCACTATCTTGCTGACGAGCGCCACCTCCGGGTCGTCGTACTTGAATTGTTCTATCTTCGTCAGTCCGAACCCTTCGCGTCGTAGCTCCTCCGCCACCTCACCGAGCTCGTTGGAGATTACCTGGGGAGCCGGTAGAGGGTATCCCTCGAAGCGCGTTAGTAGCATGTACATGGAGTTGAGCGTTTCCACTATTTCCCGCTCCTCCTCGGTGATCGGGTCGTACTTGGTACCGCAGGCGACGATCTCCCCATCGACCCGCGGGGAGGCCGAGAGTTTCACGAATAGGCGTGAGGGGTGAATCATTTCACTCCACCTCTTCGGGCGTTTTGACGCGTACCTTGTAGTCTCCTTTCTCGACCAACAGGCTTTCCTTCACCACCACGTACGGGAACTTCAGATAGACGGTGCGGGTGGCTACGGTGCTGGCTATGAAGCGGGCGAGACGGATCATCGTCGGCTTCAGGTCTTCGCCCACTAAAACCTCCACCTTGAAGGGAGGTCGTTCCTTCGCGACCTCCGAGGAGTGAAGCGCGAGCACTCCGAACTCTTCGGGCCCCACACACAAGTCGTTCCGAACGAGGACCAGTGGTGTATGGTCGAGATCGAGCTCTTCCCGGGCGGTGACGGCGATCGCTCCGGCTTTCTCCCGTAACTCCCGGTAGTTGCGGGGATCGACGGCGATGAAGCACACGTAACGGTCTTCCTCCGCCACTGGCTCGAGCTCCTCCTCGGCGACAACGGTTTTCACGACGGGGATCTTGCTGAGGAACTTGTCCAGTACAGTGTCGACCCCCTTGAGTGAGAACTCGAGACCCGCCATTCCACCTATTTCCCTGACCACTTCCCTGGCCACACTACGGACGTCGAGTTCGGCGTGCTTCTTCAGGTCGTACACGGGGTAATCCCTTTTGGCTAACGCGTCGAGGACCTGGAGGCTGACGTCGGCACCTATACGCTTCGCCTCCTCGTCCGGGATCCACACCTTATCCTTACCCGCGTCCGACCTCTCGGCCTTGGCCACGTTCGTCACCCCGGAACCCGCGAGTAGGGAGGAGGACCTTGAGGGTCGTTATGAAGTTCGGCGGTACCTCGGTAGGTACCGGAGAGTCCATTAGGAAAGTTGCGAAAATCGTCACAGACGCGGCGGAGGAGCACGAGGTGATCGTGGTAGTTTCAGCGATGTCTGGGGTCACGGACGAGCTGGTACGGGCGGCCGAAAGCGCCCCGGACTGGACGGAGGAGGATGTTAAAAACTTCGTAGGGAAGCTCCGAAGGAGGCACGGAAAAGCCGCTTCGGAAGCGATTTCGTCCGACCTCATCCGGCGGGAGGTGATGGGTTACGTCGACTCCTTACTCGAGGAACTCGAGAAAGTGCTGTTGGGCCTCAGTTACGTCGGTGAGGTGACCCCTCGTTCGATGGACCTCATACTCTCGTTCGGGGAGCGAATGTCCGCACCCATCGTAGCGGGCGCACTACGGGACCGAGGACTCGAGGCGGAGCATCTCGAGGGAGGAGAGGCTGGAGTGATCACGGACGATGGGTTCGGTGAGGCCGAGCCGATACTGCCCGCTTGCCGGCGGAAGGCGCAGAAGACGCTGATTCCCATGATCGAATCCGGAAAGATCCCCGTGATCACGGGCTTCATCGGGCGGACTATCGACGGCGAGGTGACGACGCTGGGGCGCGGAGGATCCGACTACTCCGCCGCCATCATCGGGTGCATCTCGGAGGCGGACGAGGTGCAGATATGGACCGACGTCGACGGTGTGATGACGGCGAACCCGAACCTCGTACCTGATGCCCGAACGGTCCCGAGGCTCTCGTACGAGGAGGCCATGGAACTGGCCAGCTTCGGCGCGGAGGTACTCCATCCTAAGACCGTCATTCCGGCAAGGTCGGAAAACATCCCGATTCGGGTTAAGAACACCTTCAACCCCGAGAGCGAGGGTACGCTGATCACTTCCGAATCGGAGCCTTCCGAGCAGGTGGTGAAGGCGGTCGCGTCGTCCTCGGACGTCGGTATGATCGACATCCGAGGCACCACGATGATTGGGCGTCCCGGAGTGGCAGGACGAATATTCTCGAGACTCGGGGACGAGGGAATCAACGTCATAATGATATCCCAGTCGGCCTCGGAGTCGAACATCTCGATAGTCGTGAGCCGCCCGGAGGTTCGCCGCGCCGCTCGTATCATCGAGCGTGAGTTCGTCGGCGAGCGAGTGGTCGAGAGGGTCACGACGTACGAGGACGTAGCCGTGGTGGCGGTGGTAGGGGAGGGCATGCGAGGGACTCCCGGAGTCGCTTCCAGGGTGTTCAGAGCGGTCGCGGACGCCGGGGTAAACATCAAAACCATCTCGCAAGGGGCGTCTGAGGTGAACATATCGTTCGTAGTAGCGGAGGAGGACGAGGCGGCGGCGGTTAACGCGGTTCACAGCGAATTCGAACTCGGTGAGGAGGCATGATCAGACGGCTGGTCGAGCGGTATCTCAGGCACGTCACCAAAAAGCGGCTGACACGCAGACCCACCACGGCGCTGATCTACACGTGCCTCCTCGGGATGAAAGCCATAGCTCGAGCGTTTTCCGAGGAAACCATCTCGTCTATTTCCCCCGAACCCCTCTGGACCGTGGAATCCGTATCCCTGGTACGGATTGGGACCTATCCGGGAGACGTCCTCTGTTCCGAGCTGGTCTCATTCCTCACTCGCGAGTTCGAAGAGGAAGAAAGAGTCGAAGACGTGCTACCGGAGGTGGAAGTCGAAGCGGAGTTTCTGGCCCGGGTGAGACGTTTCAACGACCTCCTGTACGAAGACATCGAGCTCCCGTTCGAGATCGAAGGTACCGGCGAAGAGGAACCCGATCTCGACCTGCGTCTGATCGAGGTCCTCCTAGCGCTCGACGAAATCCCGCAATCCGAGCAGGGACGGTACGCAAAGCCGTTCATACTCACCTGTTTCGAAACGCTCTCAGACTACCTCGATGTGCTGGGACTACGATGGTCGGACGTCGACACCGTGCGCCGTAAGGTAAGGATCAAAGGACGCGTCCATCGTATTTCACGGGCACTCGCCTACGAGCTCCGAAGGATTCCACGCGAAGGTGAGGAGGTGTTTCCGATAAGCTCCGTGGACGTGATGCGATGGGAACGGGCCGTATCGAAGGAGGTGGGGCGGAGGCTCAGGTTCCTGTGAGTCGTCGAGCGCTCTCAAGGATTTTCCGGGCAAGTTGTTCTCCTATCCCTCTCACCCTCGTCAGCTCCGGGACAGTGGCTTCGGCCAGATCCCGGACGGAGTGATAACCCGCCCGGTATAATCTCATCGCCAACGTCCTCCCGACGCCTTCCACCTCGGTCAGTTCGAGGGCTTCCTTCGGAACCCCGTATTCCAGCCTACGGCTTAGAAGCGGAGAACGCCACGTGATCCCCGCGGCGCGGGCCAACCTGGACATACCCCAAGCGATCCACGCGGCGTCGTCCTTGGCCCTATATAGGTCGCCCGGGTATAGGTCGTATTTCCGTAGGATACTCCTGTCCGGGGACCCCGAAACCCAATCGCTCAACGCTTCCGCCCAGGCCAACCTGCGCTCGAGTTCCCAGTCATCATAGCCGAACTCTTCGACGGCCAGTTCCAGGACCTCGTCCGCCTCTATCGAGGGCGACCCTCCCATGAACGCGTCCAGCGTGCTCAGCTCGCGTGATTTCGAGGAGATAGGGGCCGGTTGGAAGTCTGGGCAGAGCGTGATGGACGGCAACACCACGTTCTCCTCGGTACCCACCTCCTCCATGCATCGTAGGAGGAACTTGGCGGAGTCAGGCGTCAGGTAGCTTTGCGATACGGCGTGACCCACCTTCGTCGCCGTGAGTTCCCCCTCCAGCTCCTCCAAGAACCCCCAATCTACCAGCATCTTCAGCGAGGATAACACCGCGTCCTCCGGGCGGATGTTCACCGAGGACATGAACGTGTTAAGCGCTACCCGCATGACGTCCGCGATCTGACGGCAGAATCCCGCTGCCACAAGACCCAGGAGGAAACGCCGCAACTGGGGCCCGCTCACCCAGATCCTACTTTGGACGGGGTCCGCCTCGGAGTGCACGTACTCCTCAGCCAACTCCTTCCAGTTTGAGGTAGTGAGAACGAACACGAGACCCATATCGTCGTAGCCCGGCCTACCCGCCCTACCCGCCATCTGCTTGAACTCGTTCTTCGTGGGCTTGATCTCGTTTCCCAACCGCATCCCGAAGTCCTTGATGATCACGTACCTAGCCGGCAGGTTCACACCCGCCGCGAGCGTCGGCGTCGATACCACAACCTTCAGGAGGCCTTCCCGGAACGCGTCCTCCACTAGAGCGCGCTGCTCGGCGGTGAGCCCCGCGTGATGGAAAGCGACTCCACGCATCACGGCGTAAGCCAAGATCTCGGTCTCTTCACCCTCCCCCAGCTCACTGACGCGCTCCGCGAGTGTCCGAAGTTCCTTCTTCTCGTCCTCCGACAGCAGTCCGGACACCGTCCGAGATAGGTTCTTGGCTTCCGTCATCGCGCGCCTCCTGGAGTACAGGAACACTAACGCTTGCCCACCTTCACGGAGGCACTTTCGGATCAGCTTCCGGACCTTAGCGTCTTTCTCCGACGCGGAGGGGACTTCCACGATCCTATGCTCGAGTTTGACGGGTCTCCAGTCGCTGATCACGGGAGTGGCGTCGAGCCAGTCCGCCAGCTCCTCGGCGTTACCCACCGTGGCGGATAGAGCGAGCAGCGAAACCTTTTCCCGGAAGGTTCTGACGAGGGCTATCAGTGCCTCGTACGTGGCGCCTCGGTTCCGATCCCCGACTATATGCACCTCGTCCAAGACCAGCAAGTCCACCTCTTCCACTAAGCTCGGTCGTGAGCGCAGGCTGGCGTCGAGTTTCTCCGCCGTTGTCACCGTGATTCCGGGCCGCAACTCTCGGATGGGGCGTCTGACGTCGCCCGTTGAGATCTCAATAGTGGGTTCTAGCCCCTTTTCCCGGCAGAACTCGATGACGTTCGTGAGTTCCTCGTATTTCTCCCTCGCCAGAGCCCGGAAGGGCACGACGTAGACTACTCTGGTCTCCCCATGGGATTCGATGAGCTCGTGTAATGCGCGCATCTCCGCGAGGAGCGTCTTACCGCTGGCCGTTGGGGCGGCGATCAAGAGGTTCTCATCGTCGAACAGACCCTTCTCGACGGCCTCGCGCTGAGGGGGGAAGAGCTCCCAGATCCCCTTACGATCGAGGTACTCCCGCACGTGCTCAGGTAGTTTCAACTTCGAACACCCTCGTCGGACCGGCGCGTACATTAGGGCGGTCGGCGGCTCACGTCGGGGGCCCTCGACCGTTGAGGAGGCTGAAGATCGAGGGGCGAGCTTACATCCATCCCACCGCCACGGTCCTCGGCGAAGTCGAGTTGGGCCAGGACGCCAGTCTGTGGCCGGGCGCCGTAGTGCGCGGTGACTTGGAGCCCGTGAGGATCGGCCGTGAATCCAATATCCAGGACAACGCGGTGGTCCACGTCTCTAAAGGGTATCCGGTCGAGATCGGCGACAGGGTCAGCGTGGGTCACGGAGCGGTCGTCCACGGTGCGACGATCGAGGAGGATTGCCTCATCGGGATGAACGCCACGGTGATGAACGGAGCCGTAATCCGGCGAGGGTCGATCATCGGGGCCGGAGCTGTCGTGACGGAAGGTACCGAGGTGGGTCCCTACGAGATCTGGGTGGGGGTCCCCGCCAAGCGGATCGGAACGACCGACGAGGAACGCGTCGACGAGATCCGCGAGAACGCCAGACGCTACCTGAAACTAGCCCGTGAGGAGCTTCCCGAGTGGCGGGGATAACTACCGCCTAGCGCCTGATCGCGAGGAACGCGGCACCGACCGCCGGCGCGACCTCGGAACCTTTCCCGAAGATCTCGTCGAACGGTTCCACCTCGACGCCGATCCTCTTGCAGGCCATCTCGATCAGGAAATCGCCCGCGCCGGCTGCCACCACTGTGTCCAGCCCGTGCTCTTGAAGCTTGAGCTCGATGTGCTTCAGTAGCTGTCCGAGCAGCGCCCGAACCGCGGTCTTCGCTAGATCCATCACACCCTCCCAACCGAGTTCCTCCGGATCCGAGCACACCGTTCGGGCGAGCCTGCGGGCGCACTCCTCTGGGGATTTTCCGCGACCGTCCGGTGTCTCCGGAGTGTAATCCTCCGGGTCGATTTCACCGAGCAATAGCAACGCGTCCGCCACGATTGAGAAGTATTCGTACGAGACCGGTACCGGCTCACCGTCGATCTCAACTTCTCGGAGCAGAAAAGATATTGGCGTTCTCAGCGCCCCCAAGTACGCCAATTCTCCGTTCTTCATCCTTTCCAAATCGGTACGTCCCTCGGCCGCGACCTCACCGCGGATGATGGGAATCAGATCCAGCGTGGTAGACCCCAGATCCACCAGGAGGTAGGAACCCGGTCGGACGTGAGCTAAGACCTCGGCCGTCGCCCTCCAGTTGGCCGACGCGACCTCACGCCAACGTCTGAGGGCCTCTTCCGGGGGCACCGTCGAACCATCGGAGGTCACCACGTAGACCGGGGCGTGACACGCCGAGGTGACGGTGCGGACGATGTACTCGACTCCTTCCCGTCTCGTGTTGAAGGCATCAGCTAACTCGCCCGTCATGGTTAAACCGACGACATCCGGCTTGAACTTGTGAACAATCCTCTTGATAGTTTTCTTTAGCCGTTTTTTCTTCTTCCACATCGGAAGATATACCCTATCAGTCCCTAATACCATCACCTTACCATCCTCATCATAACGAACTAGAGCAGCGTCGGTGTGTGCTCCGCCCACATCCAACCCCAATGCTTTCACGACGTTACCCCCGATACACTCGCAACCCATGGAAGTCCTCAACGACCTCGAACTTCTCGGGCACCAATGCCTCAGCCCCACGCTTCACGTATACGTACTCACGACGGTACCGCAGCACCTTCCCGGTCGGTCCCTCGAGAAGCGATCGAACTACCGCCTCGGGATGTTCCAAGGCCGCAGCGACTGTGGGTGTGGTCGGACGTGGGTTCACTTCGATCAGGTACGGCTCCCCACCTTTCATCACGAGGTCCACACCGAACAGGCCTACGAGTCCGGGGATGCGTTCGACCACTTCCTCCGCAATATCCCTCGCGATACGGGTTAACTCTCGGTGGTCCGAAGGTGTCCTCCCGCCCAGGTATACCAGCTCCCTACCGGCGAAAGCCACGAACTGGTCGTTGATCCCTAATACGTCGACGGTCTCTCCGTCCGATACGCACAACAAGCTGTGATGGGAGCCCGGAATTAGTTCCCGGGAGAGTTCACCTCGCCCTATTCGCACACCCTCCGAACCCGCGCCGTCCGCGGGCTTAGATACCATCACATCGGCCTCCCGTGTCGGAAGTTGAAAGGATCGGGCGTCTCTGAGAGCATCCTCCGTCTTGCGCTTGTCGGCTGCCACTCTGATGGCCCTAGGGGTAGGCCCTATCACCTCGGTCTCACGAGAGTACTCCCGGACCTTACTCTCCAGCAGGCCGTCGGATTCGGGGGCTATCACCAGCGTCAGATCGGCACACTCTAACGCCTGTGTCTCGTCTCGGAGGACCTCATCCGCCCAGCGCACACCGACGGAGGGGTGGGCGACGGTCAGTGTTTCATAACCTGATTTCGCGAACGCCCTTAGAAGCGACTCGAGCATGGCCCGACCTTCGGCTAGGAACTCCTCATCCCCTGTCGCCACCGCGTACTCGTATATGTACACTCGCATTGCAGCACCACCCGGGGACCTCCGAATGACGGATATAGTGTACGATGTGGAAGGGTTCCGAGCTTTTCTCCCGAAAGAAACACTTCGATGGATCCGACACAGGGAGCTCGAGCGTAAGGTAGGTGTAGTGGAGAAATTTTCGGACCGGGTCGGACCTATCCCGGTGGAGATTCGCCGCAGAAGGTCCCAATATGGCGAGTTCTATCACGCCGGAAAGGGGACTACTCGGATCCAAGCCCGCGTCTCCGCCGCGATGGAGTGCGTGGAACGCGCCGCCGCGGAGCCCCGCGAGGAGATCATCGAGCGGGGTCCGGAAGGTGACAAGTGGACACCGGCATGGTATCGGACGGAACCTAGGGAGTGGGTCGAGGGCGTGGATTTGACGACCCGCGAACCCGTCTACGTACCGGCGAACGAGGTGTTCCATCCCTGGTTAGGTGACGCTCTGCCCAGTCATACCAACGGACTTTCGGCCGGCCGTCTCCGGGAAGAGGCCGTGATTCAAGGACTGCTAGAGGTCGTAGAGAGGGACTCATGGAGCATCGTCGAATACTTCAGGATCCACCCACCCGAATTGGAAGTACACGGTGAGTTGGAGGAACTCCGCCGATCGTTAGAGCGGGAGGTCGGTCGAGTAGAGCTCAGGCTGCTGCCCTCCCGAGTCGAAGGCGTTTACGTGGTAGGAGCCGTCACCGAGGCCGAGCGCGTCGAGGAGATGGTGATGGGATTCGGCGCGAGTCCCGACCCGGAGATGGCCGTCCTCCGAGCCTTGCTGGAGGTCGCCCAAGGGCTCTCGATGGCCCGTCGTGGCATCGAAAGCCCCGTGAGAAAGGGGCTCGGTGAGTTTTCGGCCCCGGGGAAGCTGACCCCGGAACGTCTCAAGAGATTGAACCGACACTGGTTCGAGCCCGAAGGGACCGTAGAGATAGATGACTTGGACCGTGTCATTACGACCGGTTCGTTGGAGAAGTTGACAGAAGAACTCGTGGAGAGAGTCGCGGAGGCTGGCCTCGGTAAGGTGATCGAGGTGGACTTAACGCTGGAAAACTTGGACGTTCCCGTGGTGAGGGTGCGAGTGACCGGCGCCTCGGAGTACGTGATAGACGAAGCGAGGGTGGGAAATATGCCGGAGAAGCCGCCCGGAGTGCCTATGGGATGAGGAAAAGAGGCCCGCGGAGCCCCGCGATGACGAGTGTCACCCTCGCCGACCTCGAAACGAGCTCAGAACAGGTCGTGTAAGTGGATCTCGTACTGCCCGAGCTTACCACCGAAGTTACCCGCACTGATCTTCACCACGCCGGGCTGCTGGCACGCGGCCTCGATGCCGACTCTCATCGCTTCCTTGACGGCCTCCTCATTGAGGCCGTTGATCACGATCTCGTAGACGCACTTCACGCCCTCGGGCAGCTCGTTGTCCTCCACCGTGGGACAGTACGCGTCGTTGGTCGACGCGGGCAGGAAGTCGTACTGCTTGGAGCCGACCTTCGACGCGGACGCGACGATTCCGCCGGGGAACGGCGCGTAGGCCCCTTCGACCCCCTTGATGGCGTCGACCGCCGCCTCCGCCGCCTGAAGACCCGCCGGCTGACTCTCCGCCATGATGTAGAAGTTACCGCCGGCCACACCGGTGGTGATTCCGAACGAGTCCTCTACGATGAACTCTCCCTCCACGACTGGTATCTTCCACACTTTACGGCCGTCCAGCTCGTCCTCCTCCTGGTACCCATCTCCGAAGAAGCTCAGCTTGTACCCGACCCGGTCTTCGTCCTCCTTCTCCGCTTCTGGCATCGCGTCGAACGCGGACGCAGTGGGCGCCGTCATTACGCACTGTCCGATGCGGTCTAAGAGCTGTTCCTTGAGCTCATCCTCGTCGTTGTGGCCGATCATTATGGTGACGCCGGGTCTCCCGTCGGGGGTTTCCTCCGGCGGGACGTAGCCGCAGTCGATACCGGCCTCAGCCGGGCACATGATTACCGAAGTACCGAATCCTGTAGCCTCCTTAACGGCGATCATCGCCCACTTATGTGAAGCGGCGGTGATCAAGACTCGTGCCATCTTCGCCTCGAAAGCCTCGGCAAAGGTGTCCTCGATCTCCACGCCGTTGATTTCCACCCGGAACACCCCGCAGGAGCCACCCGACCTGGCCCTTAAATTCGCAACGATTCATCGGAGGTGTTCCAGGACGGCTTCCCTCATGACCTCCACCGGTGCCTCTTCCCCCGTCCACAGCTCGAACGCCAGTGCCCCCTGGTACACTAACATGCCAACACCGCTCACCGGGGTGGCTCCCGCCTTCTCGGCCTCCTCGAGCAGCCGCGTCCTCGGTGGGTTGTACACGAGGTCGTTCACGATCAAGTCCTCGTGCATTTGGTCAGCGGTAACGAGGGGTGGTTCGTCCTCGTTCGGGTACATACCGACCGGCGTGGCGTCAACCAGCAGGTCGGCGTCCCGAAGCTCCCTCTCGATTTCGTCCCCGTCCAGCCCTATGGCGCGTGCCTTTACCCCCACTTTCTCCTTCAGCTCCTCCGCGAGCCTCTCTGCCCGGTCTACCGTACGGTTGGCGATGACGATCTCGTCGGCCCCTTCCGTGGCGAGCTTGAAGGAGACGGCGCGGGCCGCGCCTCCTGCACCGAGGATCACGGACTTGGTACCTCGAGGATCGAAGTAGGTCTCTTCCCGCAGCGCCCGCAGGAACCCCTCGCCGTCGGTGTTGAATCCCTCGATTTTACCCCGTGAGAACCTGACGGTGTTCACGGCCCCGATCAGTTCGGCGTCGCGATCTAGCTCATCGCACAGCTCCATGACCGCTTCTTTGTGAGGTATCGTCACGTTAAGGCCGACGATCCCCAGATCGGCGGCACCTCGGACGGCGCCCTCGAGCCTCTCCGGTGGCACGTCGAAGGCCAGGTACACGTAGTTCAGTCCGAGCTCCTTGAACGCGGCGTTGTGCATGGCCGGAGACAGGGAGTGCTCGACGGGATGTCCGATGAGTCCCACGACGTTGGTTTCAGCGTCGACCGATACGGACACGCTCACGGCCGATCACCCGCGCCTTGCGTAGGTTGAACAGCTTCGCCCGGAGGGTTCCCCCGGAGGCTTTCAGTATGCAGACGTTGCCGACGTTGAGCGGATCACGACACGTGGCGCAGATCGCGGGACATGAGGTGGTACCTACGTTCACTACCAACTTCCCCTCCAGACTCCCGAGATACCGACAGTGCGTGTGGCCTGTGATCACGACGTCGGCATGTGTCGAGCGGGCTATTTCCTCCAGTCGGTCGGGCATCTCGTACTCCCGACACGTGTAGTTGTCTAGGATCTGATCGCGTTTTGGCATCGGAGATTCCCGGGCCACGGGATTGACCGGCTTCTGCGGGTTCAGGCCCAGTTCCGAGCAAGGTTCGTGACCGTGCAAGACGAGCATCCAAGCGTCCCCGAAGCGGAGTAAGTGAGGCCCGCCCAGTGACGGCCCCGAGTGTCCCGGCGGGCACCCGCGTCCGCGACGGTTATCGTAGCGGCGCGATAGTACGTGCACCCCGGCGTCACGCAGCGATTTCACAAGATCTACGGTGTCGTGGTTCCCGGGAACGAAGTAAGTCGGAACTTCGGAGGATAGCTCCCGTAGGTCCCGCAAAAGCTCCCTCAACTCGGGATCTGAGGCCCTAGGATCTGCGAGGTCGCCATCGATGAGAAACGCGTCGAAATCCCGCGCCAGATCGAGTGCCGCTTCCCAGGTTTCCCGATCGTGTCCCTGGTACTCGTCACCGACGTGTATATCGGAGGATATCAGCAGTCGATCACCGGGTAAGCGCGTCACATCGAGCATCATTTGGACCACGCTAACCCTCCCGACCGAGGACCTCGGGGTTGAACCTCTCACGAATCAGCAGCATCGGCGTCCTTCGATGGTAGACCAAATACTCGCGCCAGGGTATCTTCGGTACACTCACATCCAATATCTCCTCGTCTTCAGGCGACGGTCGCGCCTCCTCAACGCGGAGTATCTCACGCCGCGTCTCCAGCCTCAACTCTTCGATCATCTTTCCGAGCGGTTTTCTCGATTGAAGCACCAGTCTACGCAAGCGCCCTGGAAGGTTGTCGGGACGGGCGAGTGAAGTGGCTAGGATGGCGGGTCGACCGTCGACCTTGATGACGACTCGTCGGACGTATACGGTGTCTCCGTCGGGGACACCGAGGAGTCTCGCCTCTCGACCCTCAACTTTCAGCTTCCGGGTTTCGAGGGGATCGATCGTTACTTCCTCGAAGAACCGCTCGAGGATTCTCGTCACCGACCCGTCCGTGTAGAGAAGCACCTCCAGCAGCGGGACCTCCATCCGATGAACCTCCATCTCACATTTCGCCGTACTCCTGCAGTAGCTGGAGTTCCTCCCAGCTGACCTTCTCCCCACGCTCGAGCCGCTCCTTGATCTCCTTCAGTCGCTCTTCGTCCACCGCCTGTTTCTCCAGGTCCTTGATTCGAACCTCGAGCGCGCGCTCTTCCGCGCGTTTCTCCATGATTTTCTGCTCTAAATCACGGAGCTCCGACTGAAGTTCACGGAGCTCGTCTTCCAACGGTTTCACTTTGGCCAACTCCTCGACGTACTTGCGGTGGTAACCATCCGCCTTCTCCCGCAGCTTATCGGCGCGCTCGTAACATTCGATCATCTTCTGATGGTACTTGTCGGCCTCTTCGGCAGTCTTCACGACCTTTTCGTGGTATTCGGAGGCCTTTTCGCGGAGCTCGTCCGCCTGGGAGAACAACTCGTCGGCCTTCTTGGAGTGCTCGTTAGCCTTCTCCCACGCCCTCAGCTGCTCGCGGAGCTCTTCGAGACGCTGGGCGATCTGCTCCTCTCTTCTCGGACTGAGCGGGTTGGTCTCGATCTCCCTTTCGAGCCTACGTATCTCGGCTCGGATCTCCCGGATCGGACGTCCCACTTTGGAGCGCAGTTTCTTGGCGGTCTCGACGTGCTCCCGGGCCTTCTGAGCCAACTCCCTGGCACGCTCGTTCAACTCGTCACGCTTAGCCTTATACTGCTGGACCTCCTCGTTCAGCTCGTCCCTACGTCGACGATGCTCGTCGGCGCGCTCTCTGAGCTCTCGGACGCGTTCGTTCAACTCGTCACGCTTAGCCCGGTACTTCTCCGCTCGCTCCCGGATCTCGTGGATTTGACTCCGAAGCTGGTCTATTTTACGCTGGATTTCCTGCCGCTTTTCTTCAAGGTCATCGAGTTCCTCACGGGTCTTAACTAGCTGATTTTCGAGCTCCTTGATTTTCTGCAGCTTGTCCTCGGAGAGCATCATTCGACGGGAACACCCCAGAAGCGCAGTACGACGGGAACGGCACGACGAAAGTCGTCGAACGCCATCTCGATGATCTCGTACAGCGGCTTTTTAGGGCGGAACCCTAAAGGCAGACCGACACGCTTTAACATTGATGCGTCGTTCGCGCCGTCTCCGACCGCCACGGTGTCCTCAGGACGGGTGCCGAACCGGCGGCATAGCTCCATCAGAACCCTTCCCTTCGCGGAAGAGCTCATGACGGGGCCGTAAACTCTGCCCGTGAGGAAACCGTTCCGTACCTCGAGTTCGTTGGCCACGTACGCGTCCAACCCTAGTTCTCTACAGAAATGGGAGACCACTTCGGTGAACCCTCCGCTGATCACCGCTACGGCGGCTCCCACGGATCGTACGGCCGCTACGAATTCCCGGACGCCGGGGTTCAGGCGCAGCTCGGTCACGACCTCGTCGAGAACGGAGGCGGGTGTACCGGCCAGTAACCGGACCCGTTCCCGGAGGGCCTCTCCGAACTCGAGCTCACCGCGCATCGCCCGTCTCGTGATCTCTTCGACTTCATCGTCGACTCCGGCCGCCTCCGCGATTAGATCGATGGTCTCCCCATCGACCAGCGTTCCATCGAAGTCTAACACTACCAGTCGGCGAGCCTGGGCCATTCGTGGGCACCCACTCCCGACCCGAACCCGTACTTGACCTCCTGGAACTCACGCCGGAGTTCCTCGACGTCCTTCCGGACCTCGGACGGCTCCCTGCGACCGAGCACGACGTCCGCGATCAGCTCGGCGATGTACTCCATCTCAGAAAGACCCATGCCCAACCGGGTGAGCTCCTGGGTGCCCAGCCGGATACCGCTCGGATCGTGGGATTTCGACTCGTCGTCCCAGGGTAGCAGGTTCTTGTTGCACAGGATGTTGGCACTCTCCAGTTTTTCGGCGATGACCGCTCCCCCTCCTTGCTCCCGCACGTCCACGGCGATTTGATGGGACTCCGTGAAGCCCCGGTGCTCACAGAGTACCCGGAGCCCCTCGGCGTACAGAGCCTCGGCCAGAGCCTTAGCGTTCCGAACCGTGTCACGCGCGTATCGCTCCCCGTACTCCTTGAACTCCGCGAGCGCTACGGCCAGCGCCGCCACGTGGTGCAGGTGGTGGTTGCTCACGAGCCCCGGAAACACTGCCTCGTCGATGTCGTCGGCTAGATCCCGTTGACAGAGCACGATTCCGCCCTGAGGACCCGGAAACGTCTTGTGAGTGCTTCCGGTGACCACGTGAGCGCCTTCTCGGATAGGGTCCTGGAACTGACCGCCGGCGATCAGTCCGAGCACGTGGGCGGCGTCGTACACCACGTAACCTCCGACGGCCTCCACGGCTTCTACGGCCTCCTCCACCGGATGTGGAAACAGGAACAGGCTAGCCCCGAGCATGACCACCGACGGCTCGACTTCCTCGATCTTGCGGACCATACCGTCGACGTCGATGGCCATATCCTCCTCGTCGAACGGTAGGTACTCGACGTTGAGCCCTCTAACACCCGGAGCGCTGATATCGTGGTGGCTGATGTGACCCCCGTGGGAGATCCGAAGCCCCAAGATCGTGTCACCGGGCTCGGTCAACGCGAAGAGAGCGGCTAGGTTGGCCACCACGCCGGATGTGGGCTGGACGTTCGCGTGCTCGGCACCGAAGAGCTCTTTGGCCAGTCGTACACAGGCCAGCTCGACTTCGTCGATGTACTCACAACCCTCGTAAAGCCGCTCACCGGGTTTCCCTTCGGCGTACCGGTGCCCGAAATCCGTCACGAGCATCTCGCGCACCGCGGGGCTGGTCACGTTCTCGCTGGCGATCATGGGGAGGCACTTCTTCAGCCACTCGTGATGCTTCTCCACCGCCCGCACGACGGAATGTACGTCCTCCAACCCGAACACCCCGAGGGAGGGTTTTGACTTTGGTCGAGGCGCGAGCACTGGCCGAGGCAGTGACCAAAGGTGTGCTCACGCACGTCGAGGTGAGCGTAAAGCCAGGCTCCGGCCTGGTGCTGGATGTGGACGTTCCCAGAGCGGATCGGGTGAAAGACATCGTCAGATCACTCGTAACCCCGATCACGGGCATGTATCAGGTCAGGGTCCGGATAACCAACGCGCGCGCCGAACCGGAAGCGGCGAATAAAAAGTGTCTCGCTACGGGGACGTTCACGGCCCTAGGGAAGGCGCTCATGGACGCGTTCTTCCCCGGTCGGGGTACCGAAGCCGTGAATAAGGCTCTCCTCAGGGTGCCTATAACCTCCGAAGAAGCGTATCGCGGCAAGAGGTTCGATCGTGTGTACGATCCCCGCAAGAAGCGTTGGATTCCAGCTCGGCCCGGTATGATGTGTAGAACCAAAGACGGGATGATATGCGCGGTCACGGACGATCCCGACGGTATCGCGCCCCCGGCCGCGGCCGAGAAGGACGCGAAGTTGGCCACGGTCCTGTGTGATACTCTGTTCGACATGCTCCTGGCTGAAAAGCCACCCACGGTGCGGGGGTAAGCGGGAGTGAGGCCCGAGTCCGAGGGCGTCCGCCAAGCTGCGCGCCTGATGGCGGTAGCCGCCCGCACAGCTCCGAAAACGAGGGGTATCGACGACATCGTCATCGAGATCGTGGAGGACGAGGACACGCTGGAGAAGATCGCCGAGCGGATGGAAGAAATTGCCGAGGAAAAGGGAGCCGACTTCTTCAAGCGCGACGCGGAGTGCCTCAGAAGATCGGAGTGCCTGGTGTTAATCGGTGTCAAGTCCAGCGGACCTTGCGGCCTCAACTGCGGCATGTGCGGAGCCTCCTGTGACGATATCGAGGAGCGCAGCGCGGACGTCGAGTTCGCGGGACCGATCTGCGGGTTCAAGCTGATCGATCTAGGAATCGCCTTGGGATCGGCGGCGAAGGTCGCCAACGATCTAGTGGTCGACAACCGACTGATGTACACCATCGGCGTCGCAGCACGCTCCTTGGGTGTAGTCGACGCGGACGTCGTGATCGGAATCCCGCTATCCGCAACCGGGAAGAATATATACTTCGACAGAGAGGGCTAGCCGGGAGGGATCGCGCGATGGCGCGCAATCCCAGACGTAAGGGTCGCGATGGATGGAAACAGTCGAAATCGCGTGGTAAGCCCTCGTTCGTGACCTGTGAGTGCTGCGGAGGAAAAGTACCACGACACAAGGCCATCCCCTGGACGCAAGGGTTCAGGATCACCGACCCGGTGGTCCGTCAGGCGGTGGACGACCGATACGTTCACACTTTCAGTCGCAAGGTGTACTACTGCCCCAAGTGCGCCAGGTTCTTGGGGATTAGAAAGCCCAAACGCCGCTGATTCTCCCCCCACGGGATTCCGCGCGCCGCCCACACGCCACACGCCCTGGTTGTTTCGGGTTCTCCCTAACCAGCTTCCAGGTTTTTTCGCATAAACAGGTTTTAAGGAGTTGCCGTACCTCGTGCACGCCCAGTGTACAGCCTCCCGCGGGTTAACAGGGGGAAGCTGCGATCACCCTTCATGCCGTGTTGGGTGGTGGGTCAGTAGGTCACGTGGTAGCGGACGCACTGAGGGATCGTGGTGAAGAGGTGGTAATCGTCGACTGCAACGAGGACCGTGCGGAGGTCCTGAGGGAGCAAGGCTTCGACGTGATTATCGGGGACATTACGGAGAAGGAAGTGTTACTTAAGGCGGGTATAGAAAGGGCCGTCATGGTGTACGTCCTCACCCCCGACGACGACGCGAACGCGGAAGCTATCAGACTGATTCGCGAGATCAACGAGGACACGTACGTCATCGCGCGGGTCACGGACGAGGAACGCGTTGAGGAGTTCAAGGAGCTCGGAGCGGACGAGGTTCTCTCCCCGAATCAGCTGCTGGTCGAGAAGTTGCTTCACAACATCGACAACGTGAGGAACCGCCGAAAAGTGCACGAGCTGTTAACGAAGCTCGAAGACGTGGAGACCCTGGCTATAATCCCGCACAACAACCCGGATCCCGACTCTATCGCCAGCGCTGTAGCCCTCCAGGAGATAGCCAGTATCGTCGACGTTCAATCCGACGTGGTGTATGGAGGCGAGATCGGCCATCAGGAGAACAAAGCCCTCGTGAACCTCCTCGATATCGAGATGAAGCGGATATCACGTGTCGACCTCGATGAGTACGATGCCATCGCCGTAGTGGACACCCCGGTCCTACCGCGGGAGCTGGCGGAGTACGACGGTATCGAGGATAGGATCCTGGTGGCGGTCGACCATCACGATTCGTCGGACGGCATGATGGACATGAACGGCACCTCTAAGAGCGCTCTAGAGCTCGCGGACTTCGTGGATCATAGACCTGAGGTCGGTGCGGCTTCTACGATACTCACCCAATACCTCAAGATCCTCGATAGGAACGTCGACCGAAGGATAGCGACGGCGCTACTGTACGGTATCAGAACCGACACGCTGAACTTCACGAGGAACGTGTCACCGGAGGACCTCAAGGCGGCCGCGTATCTCTACCCGCGGGCCGATCACGAGGCGCTGGCTAAGATCGAGTCTCCGGACATCTCTCCCGAGACCCTCGACGTGCTCGGAGAGGCCATCCGCAACAGGACGGTTATCCGGAGCTACTTGTTCTCGAACGTGGGGTTCGTCAAGAACGAGGACGCCTTACCTCAAGCCGCCGACTACCTGCTCAACCTCGAAGGCGTTCACACGGTCATAGTGTTCGGTGTGGTCAACGGCAAGGTGAAGATCTCCGCGCGAACGGACGATATCCGCCTGAACATAGGCGAGATAATGAAAGAAGCGTTCGGTGACGTGGGTTCCGCGGGAGGTCACTCGAAGGCCGCCGCGGCCGAGATCCCGTTAGGTATCTTCCAGGACGTCGAGAGCGACATGGTGCTCGACCTCGTCGAGCAGGCGGTACGTAAGCGGATCTTCAAGGTGATAGGTATCGAAGAGGAGGAGGACTGAACTCACTCCACGGTTACGCTCTTGGCCAGGTTCCGTGGATAGTCCGGATCGATGCCTCTGGCCACGCTCATGTAGTACGCCAGCAACTGAAGCGGTACCGTGTAAACGATCGGGGAGAACACCTCGCTGATACTCGGCACTCGGATGACGTGATCGGAGTGCTCCTCCACGGCCTCGTCCTTCTCATCGGCCACGGTGATCACAGTGGCACCCCGAGCTTTCACCTCCTCGATGTTCGCGAGCATCTTCTCGTAGACGCCGCCTGGCTGAGCTACGGCGACCACCGGCACGCCTTCCTCGATCAACGCCAGCGGACCGTGCTTGAGCTCACCCGCCGGGTACGCCTCCGCGTGCTGGTAGGTGATCTCCTTGAGCTTCAGTGCGCCCTCCATGGCGGTCGGGTATCCCGGACCACGGCCGATGAAGAACCAGTTGGGACGTTCCTTGTATCGACCACCCATCACCGCTATCTCACGCTCCCGCTCCCAGCTGAGTACCTCCTCCAACATCTCCGGAACCTTGTTCAGCTCCGCGTGGTACTCCTCCGCCTCCTTGTTCGTGATCTCCCCGAAGTGGCGGGCTAGCTCCACGGCCAGTGTGTACATCGCCGCGAGCTGCGCCGTGTAGGTCTTCGTGGCGGCGACGGCTTTCTCGAAGCCGGCGTGGGTGTACATGACGTGATCGACCTCGCGGGTGATCGTGCTCCCGACGACGTTGGTCAGCGCGATCGTCGTAGCTCCCCGAGCGTTCGCTTCTCGTACAGCCGCCAGCGTATCGGCGGTCTCACCCGACTGGGAGATGGCTAGAACGAGGGTATTCTCGTCGACGAGTTCCTTTGTCACGTACCGGAACTCGGAGGCTATCACCACGTCCACGGGGAACTTCGCGAGCAACTCGGTGGCATACTTCGCGCCGAGTCCAGCGTGATACGAGGTACCGCACGCGACGATGTACAACTTGGTGTAATCGCCGCCGACGAGCTCTTCCGCCATCTCCATGAGGTTCTCCCGTTCGATCCGTAGCGTGTTCCTGACGGCTTCGGGTTGCTCGTGGATCTCCTTGAGCATGAAGTGTGGATAACCGCGGCGTTCCAGCGTGTGCGGATCCTCTTCAACTATCTGCACTTCCTTCTCTTCCGTGACATCCTCAAGGGTCTCCGCGTCCAGTATTCTGACCTCATCACGCTTCACCACGACGATCTCGCCGTCGTCGATAGGGATCACGCGGTTCGTCTCGGGTAGTATCGCCGGTATATCGGACGCCAAGAAGTTACCGTCGTCTCCCAACCCTACTACCAACGGGCTCTCCTTTCTAGCGGCCAGGATTACGTCGGGCTCGCGGGTACAAATGGCGGCGATGGCGTACGACCCCTCCAGCCGGCGCACGGCTTCGACGAACGCCTCGAAGAACGACTTCCCTTCCTTCATCCCCTGCTCGATGAGATGAGGTACGACCTCGGTGTCCGTCTCGGAGTCGAACCGGTGTCCCTTATCCTCCAGCTCCTCCCTAAGTTGCATGAAGTTCTCGATGATTCCGTTGTGTACGACCGCGATCTCGTCACGGCAGTCCGTGTGCGGATGCGCGTTACGGCGGTTAGGGTCTCCATGAGTCGCCCATCGGGTGTGTCCGATTCCAATCTTACCGGGAAGCTTTCTGAGGCTACGCTGCAGCTTCGTCGGCTCGCCGCCTTCGGTAAGCTTCCCGGCATCCTTCTCGAGGTACAATCGACCCTCGTGGATCGTGGCGACTCCGGCGGAGTCGTAGCCGCGGTACTCGAGCCTAACCAACGAGTCGACTATAATGGGGGCCGCGTCACGCTCCCCTGTGTATCCCACGATCCCGCACAAACCGTTCACACCCTTTACGACGAGAGGTATTCCACAACGTCATAAAGCACGCGAACGGCATCCACGAGCTCCTCGATCGGGACGTGCTCCGAAGGGGAGTGTGCGTAGTCGATCGAACCGGGTCCGAAGACTACCACGTCCTTACCTCCTAGGTTACGGATGTAACCGGCGTCCGTGCTCGCCGGCCAGGTAATAGGTTCGTCCGGGAGCCCGCGGGCGCTGAGAGCTTCCCGTAGCGCGCGTACCACTGGCTCGTCGCCCGAGAGTACGAACGGAGGTGCTCCTGCCCGAATCTCGGCCGAGACCCCCTCCACCTCGTGGAAGAATCGCTCGAGGTCCTCGGGAGACAGCTGAGTGTTGAGCCTGACGTCCAATACGGCCTCCAGGCACTGGGGTGTCACGTTAGTCGCCACCCCCCTGGAGTGGACGCTCGTGGGGTTGGCGGTAGGGACTCCAAGTGCGTCCTCAAGATCTTCCAGCATCTCATGGAGATCATGCAGTATCTTGCAGAACTTCAAAATGGGGTTCTCCGGGTTGTGTGAGCCGGCGTGTTTGGGCTCTCCTTCAATACACAACCTAACTTCCACACGGGACTTGTGCCCGATCACGGGACGTAGTTCCGTCGGTTCCCCGTTGATCACGTGGTTCGCTTGAATTTCCCCACGACGTAACACGTGACGAATGCCGGCCGAATCGGTCTCTTCTCGGACTACCGCGATTATCTCCAATGGTCCATCCCATATCTCGGCCAGGGTAGCGTAAACGGCCAGATTGGCCTTCGCATCGCAAGCTCCTCGGCCGTACAGCTTACCGTCGACGATGCGGGGTTCGAAGGGTTTCTCCATCTCGTCGGGTGGGACGGTATCGAGATGTGACGTTAGACATACCTCTGGCTCTCCACGTCGTCCGATCACGTTCCCCAGACGGTCGATTTCCACCTCTAGGCCGGCACGCTCCAGGTCCGAAGCGTATCGCTCCGAAAGCTCTTCCTCCTCGCCGCTGACGCTGGGGATAGAGATGTAGTCGCACAGGAGCTTTACCACGCGCTCCCTGACATCCAACCTGATCACTCTCCCGAAATCTCTCGAATTCGCTCACGGACGAGCTCGCTTACTCGTTTACCGTCCGCCCGCCCCCGTAGGACCTCCATCACCTCACCCATGATCTTGCCCATGACTGCCATACCTCGCTCCCGAATCTTATCCTCGTACCTACGAATCGCCTCTTCGACCACCTCCTCGATCTCTTCCTCGGACGCCATCACGATGCCGAGCTCTTCCGCAAGCTCCTCGGGATCGGAGTCCGGATCGGCCGCCAGGGCACCCAGCAGCTCCTCGATCCCAGACTTAGCTATGGCACCCTCGGCGTAAAGCCTCAGCACTTCCTTAACGTGGTCTATGGTGAGGTTATCCACGGGGTACCCGTCTTTTTCAAGCCGCGGGATCGTGTTCACCAGCGTGGCCGCCGCTACCTTGGGTTCCACCCCGGTCTCCTCCACAATCTCCTCGAACTCGTCCACGACTCCATGCTCGAACATCTGCTCCACTAACTCCTCCCCGAGACCGTACTCCTCGGCGAGCCTCTCCTTACGCTCCCAAGGTTTCTCCGGAAGCTCTTCCGCCAGCTCCTTTACCCTGTCCTCGTCGATCACCACGGGCGGGATGTCCGTCTCAGGGTACATTCGAGCGGCTCCCGGGCGGGGCCGCATGTACTCCGTCGTCCCGTCCTTCCGAGCGCGGCGGGTCTCGGCAGGGACGCCTTTCAGCGCCATGATGGCACGATCTTTCACCGCTTCCATGGCGGACTTAACGCGATCCTCCGGGCCCGCTATCAAGACGAACCCGTCACCGTCTTCCGCTCCGAGGCGCTGCCTGACGGCCTCAACTTCCTCCTCCGAGATACCGTACTTGGGGAGCTCATCGGAGTGGAACAGCCCCGAAACCCCTCGTCTCCTCGCGTAGTCGGCGAGTTCGGTACCGAACCTTCGACCCGGACACAGCTCCCAGCCTAAGATCCCCTCGAACCCGGGCAGAAGCAGAGCGTACACTACACCACCGCGCTCGAGCTCCCGACGGATGACCTCGCTGTCCGTGTCCTCGAACACGTCCGTGACATCCATGGGCTCACAGTCGATCAGGTCCGTCTCACTGACACCGCGTTCACGAAGCTCGTCCCGGATCCTGAGGAGATTCGCCTGTCTCAACGCCTCGTACTTGACCACCTTGGGAATCAGGTTCAGGTCCTGAACACCCTTGATCTCCTGCACGGCACCGCCCTCTATCGAGACGTTCACGTCCTGCCTTACCGTACCGATTCCCGACTTCACACCGCCGACGGCTTTGATCGCCTCACCGATCCTCTCAGCGGCCTCACGGGCCTGTTCCGGTGTTCTGATGTCCGGCTCCGTAGAGACCTCGATAAGCGGTATCCCGAGCCTGTCTAGGCAGTAATCAACCTCGAGATCCTGATCACGTCCCTTCACCTTGCGGGCGGCGTCTTCCTCCAGACACACCGTGCTGATACGGACGGGGCCTTCGGACGTCGGAACCTCACCACCGAACCCGACGAGCATTGTACGCTGGAAGCCGGTGGTGTTCGAACCGTCGATCACCATCTTTCGCATCACGTGCACCTCGTCGACGACGGACCCACCCAGAAGGAGGGTGACCTTAATCGCGACGTCAAGGGCTTCAGAACAAGGCTCGTGCGGGGGCTCTTCGTCCAGTTCGACTAGGCACGAGAAGGACCCGTCCGCCAGGTAGTAGAACGTTCGGTCGCGCTTGAACTCCTCCAAGGCCGCCGGATCGAACTCGCCCATCTCGCTCTGGACCGGGCGGAGCTTACGTCTGACCTTGGGCTCCTTCGGTACCTCTTCCACCAGCTCTGGAGTACAGCGACAGAACAGCTTTCTGGAAGTATCGAGCTGCCGGTGGATCTCAAGTCCCACCCGGAGGCCGATCTCTTCCCAGTCTAAGTCCTCTTCTCGCACAGGCTCGGGCAGGGGGGTCACCCCCTCGCGGTACCGGTTCGCTTATCGGACGCCCTACGGACGCGGGTACGTAGTCCACGACGGCGAGGCCGTGCTGGAGGTTACCTTACCGGGAGAGGGCACGCCACCGGCGGAGGGATTCCGCACGCTCCACTCCCTTAAACGTGACCTGGAGCGGTACTTCCGAGGCTACCCCGTAGACTTCGATGACGTCCCGGTGAGGATAAACGTTTCCGGAAAACCCCGGGAAGTGCTCGAGCTCGTCCGTGAGATCCCGTACGGGACGGTGGTCACCTACGGGGATATCGCCCAAAAGGCCAACACCCATCCCCGGGTGGTAGGAGTCTCCCTCGCCCGAAACAGGGTCCCGATAATCGTGGCATGTCACCGCGTCGTAGCCGCCGACGGGCTCGGTGGGTTCAGGTGGGGGTTGGAATGGAAGAGGAGGCTGTTAGAGCTGGAGGGAGCGTTACCATCGAGGAGGTAGGCCAGTGGATAGTGATCGTCGACCGTGAGGAGCTCGAGTACGACGGCTCGCAGCTCCGCAGGGCGTTCGCTCACGAGCGGTACGGAATTAAAGGGCGGGCCGTAGTGGTGTTTCGAGGCCCGATGGACGTGAGGACGGAATACACCGCTGATGCTGAGGACGTCGGCTCGCCTATCCGGGGCAACGACGTGCTGCATTTGCTCGTGGACGACCCTACCCGGGCCGATCCGCTGGTAGCAGGACTGCTTCAAAGGTTGCTGGTAGTCGTAACGAAGGAAGTCATCGAGAAGGAACTATCGACGGATCTGGACCGCGACGGTGACGATCTCCTACACGACGGTAGAAAGCTCACCGTGTCGGTTTTCAAGCCGGCGGGCCCCGGTTCGCTCGCGCACCTCGGGATCAACGTGACGACCGAAGGTGTTCCCGTCCCCGCCTCCTCCCTACGCGACCTCGGTTACCGTGGAGATCCACTCGACCTGGGTCGACGCGTTGCCGTCGAATTCGTCCGCGAGATCACGGATGTGGAGTTGGACCTCACCAAGATCAGGTGGTGAGGGACTTGAACGAAGCCGTCGTGATTCGCATCGAGACCCCCGAGCGATCGGAGCGCGTGAAAGTACCGTATCGTGAGGGGATGACGCTACTCGACGCGCTACGATGGATCAAGGAGCACGAGATACCGGACCTCGAGTTCGAGTTCTCGTGCCGGAACGCTCAATGTGGCACCTGCGCCGTGCTAGTGAACGGGAAAGCTCGACTCGCCTGCGAGTACCGGTTGGAACCCGGCCAGGAAGTGACCGTGGGGCCGTTGAGACACCTGCCCGTGGTTAAGGACCTGGCGGTCGATTGGTCGGCGGTCACGTCGAGGCTCCGGCCTCTTTCCCCTAAATCCCACCGAGAGTGGTTCCGTCGGATGGAACCCGAGAAGCAGCGGAAATTGTACGAGCTCAGATCTTGCATCGAGTGCCTCTGCTGTGTCGCCGAGTGCCCCGTGATCAAGGCGGGATCGGCGCGGAACCCGGGTCCGATCGTGCTACGGAAGGTAGCGGAGGAGGCCGAAAAATGGGACGAGTCCCCCGAAATAGACGACTCCGTGTACGCCTGCACCACGTGCCATACCTGCGCCGAGGTGTGTCCTAAGGACATAGAGATCCCGGCGAAGGCCGTCGAGACGGTACGGGCGAGACTCTACGAGGAAGGTAAAGGCCCACTACCCGAGCACAAAGAGCTAGGAGAGAGGGCCGTACGCACGGGCAGGTCCGTCGAGAAGAGGGACAGGTCGTTCTTAGAGGAGTACTCCGGCGAGTACGGGGAAGGAGACGTCAAGGCCATGTTTTTCACGGGATGTCTCGTGGACTACCGACTACCCGATACCGGGAAGGCCCTAGTCAGGCTGGCCGAGGAGTTAGGGATCAGACTGATCGTCCCTCGGGAGCAGGTCTGCTGCGGCTCACCGCTCCTGAGGACCGGGCAGCACGACCGCGCCGAGCGTCTAGCTTTCGAGAACCTGGAGACGTTCCGACGGGTCGACCCCGACGTTATCGTCACCGTCTGCGCCGGTTGTGGGGCCACGCTGAAGAACAATTACCCTGAGCTCCTCGGTGATAGGTTCGAGTGGGATGTACTCGACGTCACGGAGTTACTCGTAGAGATAAGGGCACACGAGCGGGGGTTCCGGCTCCCGGAGCGTACAACGGTTACGTACCACGACCCGTGTCACCTGAAGCGGGGGCAAGGCGTCGAGGACGAGCCCAGGAAGCTCATCCGGTCGATCGAGAACGTCGAGTTCGTCGAGATGGAGGAACCGGACCGGTGTTGCGGGGCCGGTGGGGGCGTTCGATCCGGTCTACCGGAGCTCGCGGAGCTGATGTCCGACGTGAAGGCTCACATGGTACGCGAGACCGGAGCCGAAGTGCTGACCACGGTCTGCCCGTTCTGCGAATACAACCTCAGGGAAGGACTGGAGCGCAACGACGTCGAGGCACGAGTGGAGAACTTAACGGTGCTACTCTCCAGGGGTCTTTAACCCCCAAGCCTTCGGGTACGTGCCCGGCTCCATCAGGACCCTCTTGGTGTCCACCATAATACCCCGATCCGCGTGTAGCATCTCCTTCCAAGTGGCCTTGGCCACTCCCAGCGCTACCGCCTCCCCTTTCAGCGTGAAGATGGCGACTAGATCGCCGGGCTGGATCCCCTTCTCCACCCTAACGATTCCCGGCGCAGCCAGGTTGGCTCCGTGGCAGATGGCGTCGACGGCCGTATCCCTGATCTCTATTCTCGGTAGGTGCTCGAGACCTTCCTCCATCGGTCGTACAACGTGTCGTAAGGGCTCTTCCCATCCCTCCTCCTTCCAGAACTCGTACGCGTCCTTGACGTCGTGGAGCGTGACCGCGTTCTCCTCCGAGAACGGCCCTGTCCTCGTCCTCCGGAGCTCCGCCATGTGCGCACCGACACCCAAGGCCTCACCGATGTCGTGACACAGCTTCCGAATGTAGGTACCAGCCTGACACCCGACCCTCATCAGCACGTCGCGACCGTCGATCTCGAGAATATCGATGTAGTAGATCTTCTTAGGACGTACCCTCCTCTTGACTGCCGAGCGTAACGGTGGCCGCTGAAGTATCGTCCCCTCGAACTCCTTCACAACGCGCTCGAGCTCCTCCTCGTCCACATCGCCGTGGAGATGCATAATCGTCACGTACTCCTTACCCGCCGGTAGCAGCGTCTGGATTATCTTCGTGGCTTTCTCGAGGGCGATCGGAAGGACTCCCGTGACCTTAGGGTCCAGGGTACCACCGTGACCCGCCTTGGACAGCCCGAAGATCTCCTTCACCCAAGCCACAACCTCGTGCGATGTGGGTCCGGCCGGCTTGTCCAGGTTGATGACACCCTTCATGATGTATTCCTCGATAGGGCGCTCCTCGGGAGGACAACCGTACCGTGGGTCCGTCTCCACCTCGGCCTTCGTGATCATCTCCCGATCCCGGTCGAACGGCAGCCGCCGGTCCTTGTCGCCGCTCATGCGTGGCCCCCTCAACGTTCGTCGACGCCTCTGGTGGCGCTCTCGATAATAACCTCTTCACCAGCCCCGTGAAGTTCCGATCCTCGGTCTCCACAGCGTGCCGACTAGGATGACCGCCGCCAGCAGCGCGACGATGAGGGCTACGAGTATCCAGCGAGGGACCGAGGTGGTGACGGGGGACTGCGCCGAGGTCCGACGAAGTATCGAGGCCCTCGCCGATCTCTCCTGCGAAGGCTTACCCTTACCCGCCGAGCTTCCGACACTCACTTCGACGGTAGCGGCCGACTTCGCGCCGACAGTTCCCCGGAGCAGGACGCCCGTAACCGATACCGGGACGGCACCCCGACCGGGACCGCTGAGCGCAGCCTGACTGGCCAGAATCGCCGCGATCGTGGCCGAAATCGCGACCGCTTGACTCGCGGTAGCTCGCACCGCCAAAGTTCTGACAGTCCTGGCGGCCATCGGGGCGGTTTCTCTCGTGAACGCGGGAGACGTGAGCTGCCGGAGGATCCGGGCGACGAGCTCCGGATTGTTCATGTAGTTGGCGGCGAAGACCGCCATGGCCTCGCGGAGGTTGGGAACCAGTCCCTCGTACTGGGAGAGCGCCTCCAAGAGGCGCTGCTGCACTACCGGATTCCCGCAGACTCCCGGACAGCAGCATAGGACGCCCCGGAGGAGCTCGGGCACGATCACGTCCCGGACGAGGGCTACGAACTCCCGGCTCTTGAGGACTTCCTCGCTGATCAGCTTGTGCTGCGCCCGGTCGTACGCGATCACGAGCAGAGACACCGCCAGCGAGAACAGACCCTCCGGGGAGTATCGCGCCAGCCACTCCCGGTTCTCCACGAGCGTACTCGCCGTCCGACGGAAAATCCCCTCCCAGCCGAGGAGTCCCAATGCGAGCGTGGACCAGCCGCGGATGAGGTAACCAAGGCGTTTCAGGAGTTCCACAGCACCCGAGTACCCGTGGAACCGGAGCCCGCGGACGTAAACCGGGTTGAAGACCGTACGCATCAGATCGTACCATGCGTAGGTGTCGAAGGGCATGAGTAGGGAGTACCGGAAGGCGGCCGTCTCATTCCCGGTGAGTGCGGCGAGCGTACGGGTGGTCACGGTGGAGAACAGCGAGGTCATGTTCGAAGCCAGGAGCGCCGCCAGGTAGCTGCCCGCACTGAGCTGAGAGGCGAGATCACGCAACCAGGGGGCTAGGTTCGGGTTCGCCGCGGCCATCAGTTGGATCTCCTCCGCGAGCCTGCGCGCCATCTGCGAGTAATCACCGCCTACGTAAGAGCCGAGGGCCGCGTTCCTGAGGTTCAGGACCAACGCGTCGATCATCGTCTCCTGCTCGGGTAGCAGCCCGTTGACCGCGCTCACGGCCAGCCTCAGACCACCCTCGAACGCGTAGATACAGTCGTCATAGAAGAACGTGGCCTTCTCGTCGGACGAAACCATCGTGTGAAGCGTGCGGTCGGGCGCCGCGAGGTTCAGTGCGAGGAGGAGCGGGAAGCTGGCTCCCCAGTGCTTCGGCCCGTAGACGTAGCTGAGACCGGATATCCAGCTCAGCGCCAGGTTCAACCGATCCTCCAGCAGGAACTCTCCGGACTCGATCGTCTTGCCGATCACGTTCGTGTAGTCACCGGGCGCCTGACAGAACACGTTGAGGGCAGCCAGTAACGGGAGATCCTCGTCCGGAACCTCCCGGACCTGCTCGATCCAGCCCGTAATGATCCCACCGTTCGGAGAACCTCCAGAACCGGCATCCGGCGCGGAGGTTATGTTCGACTCCCGACAGGTCAACAGCGCCAGGTAGACGGCGGCCCAGTCCAGGAACGGATAGTTCTCAGCCGGTGGCACGAGAACGGCGAGGGAGGCCGCGGTGTTGACGACGGATTCGAAGTCGTATCCGTGTTCTGCGCAGAACTCCCCCACCAGGTCGTAGAGCCGCCTCAGCCCCTCCTCGAGCTCGCGAGCCAGCTCCTCGTCCGGGGTCGTGAGCGCCCGCCACAGCGCCGCCCGGTACACGTGCAGCACGGTCTCGTGGATCGGATTCTTCCACTCACCCTGGGATAGCCGCTCCACGGTCTCGCGCAGCCACCGGCGAACCCAGTACACCGGGTATTCATCGATCCCGCGGATCTCTAGGACTTTGTCCACGTCGCTGACGATCAGGGAGCTGTGACTCAATAGTCGGGCCAGGTAGGGTTCGGCGGCCAGAATCGCCGCCACTCGGCCCAAGAACAGTTCCGTCAGGATGTTGTGCGCGAACACGTCTCGGAAGCACGAGGTACCTGTGACGATCACGTCGGTGAGTCGACGTGGGACCTCCCGAAGCACCAGGCTGGCCGAGATCACCGGCTCGTCTCCCACGAGCGTTACCGTGCCGATCACGGTGACTGTCTCTCCCTCCTCCGGCACGCGTCCCTCGTCTATCCGCACCCGGACTTCCGTACACCCGTCCGTTAGGACGATGTACCGCCCTTCCACACGTTCGACTCTACCGCGGATCGGAAGCCTGCCGAACGCCCGTCCGACGGCCGAGAGTTGCGTGGGCGTGAGTACTTCGTCCTCGATCCTCTTCGCCTCTTCCTCAGAGAGGACCCTGGCATTAACGACCTCCACGCGACCGCCCGTGGACACCAGCGTGCCCAGTACCATGACTTCATCGTCCAAGTGGAGCGGTATCGGCAGCACGTTGACCGGACACCGCACCTCGATGCGTTGACCGCCCATCGGAGGCTCGAGCACCAGGCGAACGGCACCCGATCCGAGCGACTCCATCCGGACGATGCGGCCCACGACTAGAATCTGGCCGAGGCGTCGGGTGTAGGATACGCCGCTGGGGTTCATACAGAGGGATGGATCGACGCCCGTCACGACCCAGTCCGCGTTACGGTGCGGGAGCACACCCAACAGGAGCATCTGGACCGCGATCGGTAGCCCCCTGGTGTTGATGTTGTCCGTCGCCCAGTCGAAGGCCACCACCTTCCTAGTGACCGTACGTAGCGGGATCGCGACCGTGTAGGCCACGTTGATCGAGATCCAGTCCGGCCACTTCCGGGGATCGAACATGCACGCGTTCCGGCCCGTGGGTAATGCGTCGATCTGTTTGAAGGGGCTCGAGTTGAAACCCGGCGGCACGTAGCCACCGCTCAGCGCGTTGAGGAAGTTCGTACGTTCGAGCCGCGCGCTCTCGAAGAGCAGTTCAACGATCCGGGCCGCCTCGCGGTGTAGGTCATCGGCGTCCCGCGTCTCGGGTCGCTCGATCACTTCACGACACACGTCCAGGGCCCTGGAGTAGTCCAGTGCCCCCATCACCTCGTTCAGGAGTACCTTCGCCGCGAAGCTAGCCACGGTGCCGACGGGATCCTCTCCGATCGGCGGCATCCCGAACACGTGGAGGCCGATCGGGACCACCTCATGCTCCTCCAGGTCGTGCAGCAGGAAGTACAGCTTGGCGCAGTTCTCGTCGAATTTCCGCTCGAACGCCTCCAGCGAGCTCAGGTTCAGCAGCTCGTACGCTCGCGTCTTCTTTACCAGATCCAGAATCGCCGGTTTCAGGGAGCTCAGGTGGGAGGACTGGTACCTCTCCAGCAGCTCTAGGAGTTGACCCATGTCGCCGGTGAGCTCCTCCTTGACCAGGGACTGAGGTAGGTAGTTCACTATCACCGCCCAGCCGCGGCGCTTCGCCACCAGCGCCTCCGACGGGTCCGCGACGTAGTACGGGTAGACCTGGGGCACGTTTTGGATACATATCTGTGGGAAGTCCCACCAGGACATGAACAGAGGCTTGTACGGCAGCCACTCGTACGTCCCGTGTTTACCCGTGTTCACAATCACGTGCGCCCGGAACACCCGAGTGAAGTAGTAGTAACAGGCCAGATAGTAGTGACAGGGTGGCAGCACGGTGGAGTGGTACGCGACGCTGATCCCGACGTAGTAGCCTCGGGCGGGCTGGGGCGCGACGATGACGTTTCCGAAGTCGATCCCCCGTATCACGAAGTACTTCTTTCCGTCGATCTCGACGAGATACCGCGAGCGCTCGGGCGGGCCCCAACCCGTGAACCAGCCGTAGAAGGCCTCAACTCGGCCCCACTTGGCGTGGAGGGACCGACACAGCTCGAGAGCCTGATTCACCTCCTTCGGATCCGTCAGGGCACCGATGACAGCGTCCACCAGTGACTCCACGTCACGTTGGAACTGCTCCTTCGTCTCCTCGGGAACGTCCAGGTATTGCAGATGACCCGCCACGTAGGATACGAGTGACTTCAGTCCGTTGACGATGGCCTGCAACTTCAGCGGGTCGGTGATCGGACCGTGCTTTTGGATCTGAAGCAACACCGCCTCCAGGTACCCGAAGATGCCTTTCTCCATGCACAACCGAGCCTCCTCGGGCAGCGACCGGTACCATTTCAGGTACTCGTCGAGCGGCAACAGGTGCAGGTACCGGATCTCCTGCTCCCGCTCCACGAACCGACCGTGCTCATAGGCCAGCAGCCGGAGAACGAGCCTGTGACCTTCCACGTTAACGCGCCTCAGGATGTACGCACCGACGTTGGAACCCTCCTCCACCATGAGTCGTCCGAGGGCGTCGGCGAGGGGCCTGATGAGCCGATAGGCCTTGTAGTAGAGGTCGAGGGCCTCCTTCCACCTGCCCTCCTGGGCGAGCTCTTCCGCCCGTTCTTCCAGCTCCGCGATCCGCAGCAGCATCTCCTCGATCGATAACCCGCGTGCCTCGGCCGGGATCTCGTCCGCGAACTCCAGCAGCTTTTCCTTCAGTTCCTCGGGAATTTCGACGCGGTAGCTCGCCTTCATCAGCCATGCGAGAAAGTTCACGATCGACGCGGGTACGTCCAACGATGAGGCCGTACCGACGCCCTCCTTACCCGGCTCCGCCGCCCAGTACAGGATTACGACACGCTTCTCCCGGTTCGGGGTATTGCGTAGCTCGATCCAGGCCAGGATCCTGTCGGCGGCTATGCGGATCATCTCGGGGACGGGTGTATCCGAGCACCACACGCGGTCCAGTAGCGCCTCGGGACCGTCCTTACGCCACTCACGGACCGAGATCGGGATCCCCTCGATGGCACCCAAGTTCTCCGGGATCACGATATGGTAAAGGGCGAACCAGTCCAGACCGCTCGGAGTACGCCAGCACGTCTGCCACTCGCTCATCGTCCAGGGCAGACTCACGAGCTTGATCACGGGTAGGTTCAGCTCCTTCAGCAGCTCGACTTCCGGCGAGTCGGGGGAACGCATCTTGAAGAACCCCGGGAGAAGCGCGATCGTCTGCACGTTGTACTCGGATACGATCCGCTTCAGAGCCAGTAGTACGTCCTCAAGGCATCCGTCGAGGATGTCGTAGTGAAGGCCCAAGACCATCGGGTTCAGACCGCGCTCCCTCAGCGCCTTACACAGCTCGCGGATGGGGGCCGTCCAACCGCTCTCCATCCTCGTAGTGTCAACGATTACAAGTACCGTCGGTCCCTCCCGGCGGGGTTCCTTACTCAGAACCTCCTCGATGATATCAGGGAGGTGTTTCCGGAGGAGCTCTACGAACCAGGCGGGGTAACGGGTGTTACCGAGGATGACGCCTCCATCGCCGTACCGCTCGATCAGAGTCATGACTTCTCCCGGATTGGGGTCGGACGGGCGGATTACCTCGTCGCGCTCGAAGTCGTAGCCTTCGACCCATCCGTCGAAGGGATGGTAGGGACCGGGGTGCCTCTCGAGGAAATAGGAGAACAGCGAGCGGAAGTTCCGAACGGAACGCGACTGTACGTACAGGGAGAGTGGAATCTCCAGCCCGTACCAATTGACCTTCACGGAGTCCAAACTCTTCACTTCGGACGGTCCCGGGAGCACGTTGTCGAACTCGAACACGCGTTTCTCGGAGGACGATTCCGAGAACAACTCGTTGAGGACGTTCCCGAACACCGTGTTGCTCGTCGTGTGGATCAACAGCAGGGTGTCGGCGGACTCGACCGCCTCCCTCACGTGTTCCTCGGGCACGAACCCTTTGGAAACCGTGTCCTCTACGATGACAGTTACGGGCAGCCCGGAAGCGGCCTTCGCGGCGGGCATACCCGTGGACCAGTACCCCGTGATGATGACCAACTTACCGGCGTGAACGGGTGACACGGCGATCAAGAGCACGAACGCGATGACAAGTGTCAGCCTGGAACTCATCAGCCACCCCCCTCGGGAAGATACCGGACGGACTTCTTTAGGGGGAATTAAGATGGATGAAAAAGGAAGCGGGATTACGGGCGTCGCCGCAGCGCCAGCGCCAGCACGCTCAGTGCCGCCACCGCCGGCGACACTGCAGGCGCCTTCTTCTTGGCCTTTATCACGATCGTCGTGGACTTAACGCCATACTTGGGATCTCTGTACTCGATCTTGAGCCGATGCTCTCCTCGCTTCTCGGGCGTGTAGGTGATGGTCGCCTTGCCGTCGGAAACGTCGGCTACGCCGATGATCCTGTCACCTTCGTACACCCGCACTTCGCCCGATGAAGCCGGCTGACCGTCGATTGTCACCTCGATCTGGATCGTTACCGGAGTACCAACCCGCGTCTCCCGTGGAACTTCGACTTTTAGCTCGACAGTGTGTCCGAATATCTCAGACCTCACACTCTCGGGTAGCCCCTCCACGGCCGCCAGTGCCGCCACTACGTGAGCCGTGGCGAAGGCGCACTGGTTGGCCTCACGGCCCTCGAAGAACCGGCTCATGTAGAGGTAGTAGTAGCTCTGTGGCGTCGGCACGTAGAAGTAGTACTTGAGTCCTTTCTCCTTGGCTTCCTTGTACTGGCTGACCAGCGCATTAACAACGTTCTTCATCAACTGAATCGCCATGTCGTCCTCGTAGCCGAGCTCGACCGCCGTACACAATCCGAGCAAAGCCGCACACGTGCTCGCGAAGTCAGGTGATCCCTTGATGTACTCGTTGTACGGGAAGTACCCCGGCTTGTCCTCGAGCTGCATTCCGTACAGCCAGCACACGTACCGCCTCAGTGCATCGTGGAGCAAGTCCTTCGCCTTGTCGCTCAGGTACCCAGCCTTCTCGGCCTCGCGGATCGCCCATAGCGCGTAGAAGGCGTACTTGACTGGATAGTAGTAAGACTTCCAGTACAGACCCTGCTCCACCGCCTGCTTCTCCAGGAAACACGGGTTACCGTTGCCCTCGTAGAACCGCTCCACCAAGAAGTTGACAGCGTACTTGATGATGTCAGCCACCTTGTACGTCGATCCTCCGACGTCCACATCGTCGTCTCCACTTATGAGCCCCGTTTTGACGGCGTATATCAGCGTCAACACGGCACCAGCGGTATCGTAGACGGCGCTGTAGTCGACCCAAGTGTCGTCCTTCAGCCTCTGTCGGACCCAGTAAGCTATCTCGTTCTTCGAGTCAACTATCAGCACATCCTTTTTGTCCTGCTTCGAGCTGCAGTATACTTCTGGAACCAGGATTCCATTCTTGATCACGTACACAGCGTCATCCTTGACCGAGTTCCATAGATCGTCGTCGACGAGTCCTAGCTCACGACCGACTAACAGTGGGATCAGCTGGTACAGGCAGACACCACCAATCGATCCTGTACGTATGTACCCACTTTCTTCGAGCGTTGTCCGGATGTCCTTGAGCGAATACTGGTAATAATACCCACGTGGACTACTGACCGTTAGTACCCACTTAATAGCTCGCTTCACGGCATTTTTGAACTGTTCATCTGTCACTCCTTCCTCCACAGCTAACACTAGCATAGGGACAGTGAACTTAGTATCTGAGTACCCCGGTTCGCCTCCGAACCCAACGTATCCGTACTTGTCGTTCTTCTTAACGTAAATTACGCACTTACTGTTGTCAATAAGAGCCACTATCTTATCTCCTAGTTTGACCGTCTCCAGCCCGTAGTCTGAGGGGAAGTAGTTGTACTTTTTGACGTAAATTACCCGGCAGTCTCCCTTGTACGTGGTCGGCCATGTGCCGACGTCGACATCCTCTACCGTGAAGTCCCTGGACGCCACGCCCTCGTCTTGCAGTTGGCCGTCCTGTTCGGTCGCGAAGTGGACCTCGTACTGCTTACCGTTGTAGGTGCCACCCGGGTCTCGCAGGGTGTAGGTCTTGCCGACGTCCTGCTCGGTGAACTGATTCTCCACCAGCCACACTACGCTGTCCTTCAAGCACTGGTCGGCGTCTTCGAGCGTGGCCGCGCTGACGGGTCCTATCGCCGTTACGCAGCATAGGATCACGAGCAACTGTCTCACTTAAGTCATCCCCAACACGCCGGCTTCGGGACGTAATTAATACTTCTTTCGGTCACGATGTTACCAAGAGGCTGCGGGTTCCGCCCGAACACTAAACGTTCTATAATCCGTAACGATTCTAGGAGGGGCGGAGGGAGGTTCAGTCCCCGTGGATCTCCTCGAGTAGTTCCTCTACTATCTTCTCCCTGACCTCCTCACCGGTGACGCGTCGGAGGATAGCTCCTAGCGTCTCGTCATCGTCCACCGGGATGAAGTACGCCGTCTTACGGCCGAGACGCTTCGACTTCAACAGTCCCTCCTGCCTAACCTTATAGAGTGCGCTCCTGATGCTGTTGGCTTTAACGTTGTATCCTAGCTCTTTGAGCACCCTAACGATCTCATCGACGTTAATCCATTGACCCTTAAGGCTTGCCAGTAGCACCACTGCCAAGGCCGCTCCTAGGTTCGTTAGCTCGCCTTCACGAAGCCTTCTCTTAATCTCTTCGACATCCTTTTGGAACTCTTCCGGGACCTCGGACAACTCCGATCACCCCTCTACGTCTAATTTCCTGCACTGGCGGGATTCGGGCGGTTAATAAATAAATCGCCGTGCGGTTACCGGACTGACTTACATGTGGACCGATGACGAGGTAATCCCCGGCCGACGGCCGGTGTGATGACGGAGAGCCGGCGGAGGTCTTTATATTAATCCCAAGTAGTTAAGTACGGCAAGGGTGGTGTGAACGGCCTCCTCAGTTCTCACTACCTGCACCCCTTGATTTGGCACGAAGTTAATCACCGGATACTCGTCTCGAACCCCCGGATCTACGTCCAGGACACTCACCTCGCTAGACCCGAATACCAGGCACTTCACCGGACTCTTAAACTCGACTTCTCGAACGTCTTCACCGTATCTTGAAGTCACAATGATACCCTCCTTAAACTCCCTTAACACCTCATTAAGCTCATTTACAATCCTCACTCGATACCCCCAGTACTCCTCGGGCTCGGCCGGTTCCACCTCCAGCGGGTCCTCGGAGACGATCCGCACAGTCACCCGTTCGTGTGGTTTAAAGCGCCATCTGGTGCGCGCGAGGCGGTCGGCACCTACGTCTACGAGCGCTCCGTTCCGACTTCTCCTAACGACGTAACCCTCCCGTACCTCACCTTCCTTCGGCGAGTGGACCTTATGGTGGGGAGCCCTCAACGGCGGCATGACTCCGGCGTACCTGAGGTCACGGTCCAGTCTGAACACCCTCTTCCTAAGGTACTGGGGACACTCCTGATACTCTAAGAGCTTCCGTAGCCGTTCCGCGTTCCTACGGGTTCCGACGCCGTCACCGTATAGGTAAACCTCCTCCACTCGGTATATGGCCAGGGCGCGCGCCAGGGTCCCCACCCGATAAGCGTAGATCTTGGGGTCGGTCTCCTCAGAGAAGAGACTCCACGGGAACGCGACCGCCACCACGACGTAACGCCCCCTTCGGGGGAGATCGAGTTGCGGGTGGCGTCGGGCCTCGAACCGCAGGAAGGGTACGAGATAGGAGTGGTCGTGGACGCGCTGCGGGCCAGCTCGACGATAGTCACGGCCTTAGCCCTGGAAGCTGAGGCGATCGTACCACTCTCCTCCCCGGAAGAGCTCAAGCGGGTGGACGGACCCACGATCGGGGAGCAACACGGCAAGAAGATCGACTTCGCGGACTACGGGAACTCGCCGACCGACCTGCTCCGCCACGCGGAGGAGATCGAGGGAGAGACCTTGTACATGGTCACCACTAACGGGACCGACACCATTTTACGGGCCGCGGAGGTTCACGAGGAGGTGCTGATCGGTAGTCTGCTGAACGCCTCGGCCGTGGCCTCGAAACTCTCCGGTGACACCTGCTTCGTGGAAGCAGGTCACCGGGGGATGCTCGCTGTCGAGGACACTTACACGGCGGGCTACATCGCGCGCCTCGCGGGCGGAGAACCCGCCGACGGTAGGACTCGAGCAGCCATGGAGATGGCCCGCGGTCTTCCGGCGGAGGAGGTGTTCAAAGGCTCGAGGACTGGTCACGTGCTCGAACAACGCGGGAGGCTCGAGGACGTCGAGTTCTGCGCTCGTGTGGACGAGTTCGAGGTCGTACCGGTCTACGAGGACGGTATGGTGGTGCCTCAATAGTTGCTGATGGATCGATTCGAGATGTTCGGCTCGGAGCTCTACGTACTTCGGACTGCACACGCCGGGGTGGACGGCGACCGGGTGCGACGTAAAATTCTGGAGTTGGATCCCGAAGCCGTGCTGGTGGAGTTATGCGAAGGTAGGCTGCTCTCGTTCCTCGCCGAACTTCGCGGTGAGCGGGCAGGATCACGGACCGGTGGAATCACGGGGAGGTTAGTCGCCGTAGCCGAGCGCATCGTGGGTCGCGTCGTCGGAGGAGAGTTGGGCGAGGACGTCAAAGGGGCCATCGAAGCGGCACTGGAGCTGGAAGCCGAGATAGTCCCCGTTGACATGGACATCAGCTGGGTCTTCCGAAGGATGAAGATGAAAGCCTCGAGATGGGAACTGCTGAAGTTCCAATTCTCCGTGGCGATCGACGTCCTACGATCGTTACTCCGACCAGGTCAAACCAGGGATGTCGTGCTATCCTCCGTTGCGGACGAAGAGGCCGCTCGAGAGATGGTCCAGGGGCTCAGACGTGCTTTTCCCAGGATAGCCGAGGTATTAATCGACGAGCGCAATCGCGTCATCGCGGAGAACACGATCGAGTTCCTCCACAGCCGTGAGGACGTGACCAAAGCCGTTCTCGTGATAGGTGCAGCCCACTACGGAGTGCTCGACATTCTTCGGGACGCGGAGCTGGAGAGCGCGTCGCGTCACGATGATGAGGATACGGCGAGCGGAGAGGGTGAAGAGGAGACCGCGGGCTGAGCTGGCCGGCCGGAAGATTGAAAGATTCTTGAATAATTCAAATTTCTTTATAGGGCAACAACGGATGAGGAGGGCACCACGATGCGCGTGCTGTTCCTGGGCTACCGATACGGGAGTAGGGCCGCGGAAAACGTAGGGTCGAGGTCGGACTTCGACGTTGAGTTCCTCAAGGTGAAAGAACCCCCGGAGAACGTTATCCTGGATGAAGAGTACGCGAGGACCCTCTTGCCACCGTCCTACTCCGGGTTCGATCTCGTCATTTCGTACCTCCAGCACCCGGACCTACAACTCGCGCTGGCCGAAGTTTGTGATTCCCCTATACTGTACGGTATCACCCCTGACCCGGCGGTTCGAGAGAAGATAGAGCGCAGTCACGACGCCGTCGCTTTCCCCGAGACCACTATGTGTTCCCTGTTGCCTGATACCGGTATCCCAGAGGTCGACCGATTCGCCGAGAGGTTCGGGAGACCGAAACTGGAGGTGTCGGTGTCCGGAGGAAAGATCCGGACTGTACGGGTCGTCCGAGGCGCTCCGTGCGGTGCCACTTGGGTAGCCGCCGAGCGTGTGGAAGGGATGTCGGTGGACGAAGAGGCCGTGAACGCCTTCGCTCTGGCGGCCTGTCATCACTGCGTCGCACCACGCTTCGGTAAATTCGAATCGAAGGACGTCACGGCGTACCTGCACGGAGTCGCCTTGGCCGAAGCACTCGGGATCGAACTCGATGTGGACCTAGAGGGGTTCGAGCTCCCCATTTAACCGCTGTTGTTTGTTGTTTAAAGTTAAAGTTTAGAGAAGCTTGATGCCCAACCCCTGTAGGATGAACTTCAACGATATGTACAGGAACACCACTCCGAATATACCCTTGATCGTCCACGGCTTGATCTTCTGAGTAGTTTTCGCGCCTAGCTTCACCCCGGCGATGGTGCCTAGACCCAGCAGCGTACCTCCTACCAAGTCCGTGAGGCCCTGGGCCATCTTGTACGCCGCTGAGACCGTCGCCATGGGAATCATGCTGATCATGGACGTTCCCACAGCGAGGTGGACCGGTGCGTCCAGTAGGTAGATGAACGACGGCACCAGGGCGTAGCCTCCACCCAGTCCCAGGATCCCCGTGAGGATCCCGATGCCGAACCCTATGGCGGCCTTGCTGGACGGCTTACCTGGAATCTCGTCGGCTTCGGACCCCGGGATCTTTTTGATCCACTCGTAAATCATCCGAACCGCGGCGTACAGGAAAGCCGCCCCGAGGATCACCTGCAGTGCTCCGGTATGCTTCATTATGAGGGCGAAGATCACGGAGCCCAGCAGTGCACCGATTGCGCCGGCGGCCAGCACGATAGCCGACGTTTCGTAGTCGATGTTTCCGAGTTTCGCGTGAGACATCGTACCGAACGTCGCCGTCCACACCACCGCGAAGACCGTCGTAGCGATGGCTTCCGGAATAGGGTACTTCAGCAAGAACACGAGCATGGGTAGCATCAGCACACATCCGCCGGTGCCTATGATACCGCCCAGGTAACCCGCTATGAATCCCGTTCCCAGCAACTCGAGTACCGCGAGTGCCGTCAGCCCGGGCAAACGCGTTGCCCTGCTCTCCTCTAATTTCAAAAGTTTTTTAATGTTTCGAGATTAGTTGAATAAAGGGATGCCATCGTGCCTCGGAAGATCTTGGTGCCGTTCGACGGGTCCGAACCCGCCGAGCTGGCCTTGAAGTGGGCGCTTCTGGACGCGCACGACCACGGATTTCCGATCAAAGTGATGTACGTGGTCGACCGCTCCTTGGACCTGCTCACGGGCTTCGCCCCCAGGGAGACCGTGCTGAAGGAGCTGAAGGAGAGAGGGGAGAAGATTCTGGAGGAAGCTGAGCAAATAGCCGGTGAACTAGGTGTCGACGTGAAGATTGAGAAGAAGGTCTGTGTAGGCATCCCGTGGCGTGAAATCGTGAGGGAAGCGGAAGATGACGAGGAGATCAACCTAATCGTGATGGGGTCTCACGGACGAACCGGTCCAGAACACGCGATCCTCGGAAGCGTCGCGGAGAACGTGATCAGACACAGTCCCGTCAACGTCTTAGTGGTGAAGCGTGAGAAGAGGGTCGAGGATAGCGTTGAGGAGTCTTCCCGCCGCTAGACCAAGCGCAGGCCGCTGAGCACCATCTTAGCCCCTACGAGGGCTAATACCACTGAAAACGCCCGCTTGACTCTCTCACCGCCGATCTTGTTGGAGAGCTCCGCCCCCACGTATGACGATATTAACATGCCGGTAACTACTGCCAGGGCAGCCCAGAAGTTCACGTACCCTTCCATCCAGTACTGAGCGGCCCCCGCCAGCGCGCTGACGGGGACGATCACGGAGGACGTGCCTATGGCGAGCATGGTCGGGAAGTTCAGGACTGATGCCATCACCGGGACGAAAAGCACGCCGCCCCCTGAGCCGGTGAAACCACTGAAGGCCCCTACGCCGAAACCCGTGAGCGATGCTACCGCGATGTTATCGCGGATCTCGTTCCCCTCCTCGGTTTCCCCGTCGAACGCCATCCTGAGGGCCATCGCGGAGCATGCAACTCCCAGCGCGACTTTGAGCACGTGCTCGGGAGTTAGGCATGCTAAATAGCTCCCCACCTGTGCTCCCACGATCGCACTTAATCCGAAGATCGGTGCCGCGTCGACGTGTACGTTGCCCTCTTGAAGGTGCCTGTAGGCGCCGGTAAACCCGCCGAGACTTATGGCCAATAGCGTCGTGCCCAGGGCCAGGTGCATGGGCATTCCGGTGGAGTTCAGGAGTGGTACTAGTAGGAAGCCTCCCCCGACACCGAACATTCCGGAAACTAATCCTACGAGACCACCTATCCCCAAGTACAGCATCATTGACGGGTCGGGTATCATAGGGGAATTTCTTCCCCTCCGCGCTCTGCGCGGCTCGCGCAGACGCAGAAGTGTTACTTAATGACATTGTCGCCCCCGTAGTGTCCTAAGGGCCGTCCCCACCACATTTCCCTTAACATGAGGGATCCACTCACGCTCCAACCGATCGAGAAACTCCTCCACCTCATCTCGAAGCCCTCCGGCGTAGGGGCACACGTCCTCCGTCATTACGGTATCGACTTTCAACTCCTCCGCCAACGCCTTGGTGACCGCCTCCGGACAGCGAACTAACGGTCGGATGAGTCTGGGCCCTCCGCGCCATGTTCCCGTGTACCATAGCAGTTTCAACCGTTCGGCACCTGTGAGCAGTGAGAGTATCACCGTAGCCGCCGCGTCGTCCAGCGTATGACCTAAGGCGATGTAGTCGAATCCCTTCTCCTCCGCAAGTTGACCGAGCTCGATCCTTCGGAGTGTGCGACACGCGTAGCAGACCTTGCGGGCGTTCATCTCCTCTTTGAGCTCGAGTACGTCACTTTCGGGTTCCAGAAGGTAGGCGTGTATCTCCAGGATCTTCGCCTGCTCCTCAACGACATCCCAGGCGCTGATTTTCTTACCGTCCACCGTCGGGGCCACGTGAGCCCCTTCTACCTCCCACCCGTACCCACCTCGAGTCTCTTCAGCCCGAAGGCCACCGCGAAACTGTCCTTACCTCCCGACATAGCTACCAGGATCCTCGAACCCGGCCGCGGATGGCCGGATCTCCGAACGCACTCCTTGATCTTGTCCTCAATCACTCGGGCGGGATCGTCGGGTGTACGTGGTGGGCGTGGACCTGGCGGCAAAGCCCGGAAACCCCGCCGGCTTCGCAGTTTGGAGAGAAGGGGAGATCGTGTGTTGGTCCGAGTCCTCCGATGATGAGCGCGTGCTGGAGGTATGTCGGAAGGCTGAACTGGTGGTCTTCGACGCACCGCTCACCGAGTCCGATAGACCCTTTCGGCGGCGGGATGAGATCTTCCGCCGGTACGCTCCGGTCCTCCCCCTCACTTTCCCGGGCATGCGGGAGTTATCCAGAAGGGCGCGGTCTCTGGTGCGAAGGCTGGAGTTAGAGGTTTACGAGACGTATCCGCGAGCCGCGGAACGCTTCATCAGGCTACATGGGAACCCGGTGGACGAGCACTCCAGGGACGCCGCGATATGCTGCGCGGTGGGACTGGCGGTGCTCGAGGGCGAAGCCCACGTCTTCGGTGAGCCGCCGAAGGCCGCGTTGCCGAAGCGGGAGCTGTCGGTCTCCGTCAGAGCTCTAACCGCTCCTCCCGACGTATGATGACTTCCTTCGGCTCCCCTTCTTCGACCTCCACGATGACGGTACCCGTGAGCCCCTTGTCAGCCAGCCGCTCCACCGCCTTCCGGATACCCTCGACCGCGGCGCTCCGTTGTAGATCCTCCTTGTACTCCTCATACAGAAGACCCACCAGGTCCCTGAGGGATCGCATGAGGTCGGGTACTTCCTCACCCAGGACGTCCGCGACATCCGCCCACTTCCAGCGCTGCAGACACTTGGTGATGAGCAGCAGTTCCTCCTCCTCGGATAGTTCCGGCCTGTCCTCGGTGTCCAGGAAGTACGCCTTCGCCAGCTCCCGCACCGCGTCGGCGGCGATCTCGTACGTATGGACCATATCCGCGTACTTTTTGAGCCGTCTGAGCTGGCCCTCGGTCAGCGTCGGCCGGTACCTCAAGGATGACATGGGTTCGAAGAGCAGTCGGGCTACCTCGGGCTCAAGGTCCCGATGTGTTTCGCCCAGCCAGTCCGCCAGCTTGATCCGGAACTCGAAGTTCGCCCTGTTAATGATCTCCTCGGCTTCCTCGGAGATCGGCCGGATCACGGCGACGGAGTACTCTCCGCTCACAGGGTTGCGGTTAGGGCTGATGTGCACGGGCACGAAACCATTACGCAACCAGAATCGGGTAAGTTCTTCGTTGGCTCCAAATCCTGTTCCTATCCAGTCGTAGTCCTTCTTTTTCGCTATTTTTGCCAGCTCCTTCAGAGCTCGAGAGCCAAGACCGTGCCTCATGATGTCGGGATGTGTCGCTATCCTTACAATTCTAAGCCCCTTCATTCGTGGGAAATCCAGCGCGTCGTGATGTTGAACCATCAGATCCGGGATCACGTTACCCGGCGGTCGGTAACCGCGACGCATCTTGGTGATCACGTCTCTGGGTATAGTGCCCTCACGGGCTACCTGGAGCGCGGTGACGATCTTGCCGGTCTCCGTCTTGAGGGCGTAGGCCTCGTGATGTGGAGCGTCGGCGAGTACCATCACGTCGCTGGGTCGGTTGCGGTAGTGGGCCATCACGTAGATTCCGATGAACTGACGGAGTTCCTCCTCACCCTCAGGGTCCTCGAACCAGTACCTCAGGTCCGGCTTCTCGAACTCGACCCTCATTTCCTTCACGCATTCCAGGTCCTCCTTGTCGAGGTCCGCGGGCTCGGCGTCCAGGAGAAGCGTGTCGAACAGCCATCGTTCGATGGGGTCATCCGAATCGTAGCGGATCGGCTCGTGCATCTTGAACTCTATTAGGCGAACATCCCGTCTCTTGCGAACGTTCTGGAGGAACCTCACCGAGAACCCGCGGCCCGCACCCTCGTAACCGTGAATTGTCGAGGAGTAGACCACCTTGTCGTTGTTATCCAGGATCCGCTCCAGGATGGGTACGTGAATCGAAGCGGCCTCGTCGACTACCATCAGATCGCACTCGATCTCGGAAGCCTCGGACGGACGCTCGTACTCGACCACGAAATCGTCGGTTTCTACGTACACGATGTTCCCCTTGTCGTCCCGTTCCACATCGTACTCGACACCGAGCTCACGCAGTGCCTCGAGTAGGAACTCGAAGAGTACGGCGACGTTCTCGGGCTCGGACGCCGTCACCACGACGTCGTACACGTCGGTCGTGACGCCCGCACCGGCCACGGCGATTCCGAGAAGCGCCGACTTGCCCCGCCCTCGGTCCGCCGTGAGGATGAGGGCGGTCTTACCGTTCGACTCCAGCAGCTCTTCGAACCTGATCAAAGCCCGGAACTGATCCTCGGTTGCACACATCCGATAGAGCTCTTCGGGAAGCACGGCGTCGTCCGGTGGATCGAGATCTGGCCGCTCTCGGCGCTTAACCTCCACCTCGAGGTCGACATCTTCCGACGGTTCGGGCTCCGCGGTCCACTCGTCCGTATCCACTATCCAAACACCGTCGTGCTCCTTCAGCTTCCTGATGAACCGCCGGTTGAAGCGCTTACCGACGTGATCGAGCGTGTAAGGTGGTGTCACTAAGCTCTTGTGGAAGGCCGTCCACATGTTCCTCCAGCGGTCGAAGGGCGGGGTCTGGAAGATTACGAGACCACCTCCACGAACGGTTTCGACGAGACGACCGATAGCGTCCGGATCCAGGTCGTAGGAGAGGTCGATCACCATGAGGTCCCAGGTGGTACCGAGCGCCCGTTTGGAGCCGCTGAAAGTGAGCGCTTCTAATTCGTACTCGAAGTTCGCTTCCTCGGCGAACCCCTCGAGGACGCGGCGAAACTCCTCGTAACGCTCACGAGCGTAGGTATCCTCCTTGAGACTGTCCGTCACGTACAGGACGGAAATGGGTCTGTCCCGGACGTCGAAAAGGACGTCCGCAGCTCCCGCCGTCACGACACCCGCGGCCTCCGCTTTGCCCTCATCACCCTGAAACACGATCATCCTTCGGTGCCGGTGGGCTAAGGCCTCGGCGAGGGCTTCCTCCCCCACGTCGAGCACGATCTCATCGACGTCCGCGAAGTCCAGCACGCCCTCGTCGAAGAACACTTCCGCCTTGTCCGGCATTCCGCGCCCCCTCCGCCGCACTATTCCCTTGACGGTGAGATTCGACTTAAAGCCCGAGATGGTACACCCCACTCGGGGATGAAGACGGACCTCGGGCCGAAGTCCGATGGGGAGGGTCCGCGCTACTGACCCGCCTCCTCGGGGGACCCGGGTTGACCCCCAGGATCATGGTGGGGACCTCCCCGTTCCTAGGAGCCGGCCAGTTCGGGCATCGGGCCCTTCTATACCGGCGCACCTTCTACCACCGTCCTGAAAACATCGTTGCGCTGCTAGAGTACTGCGCCGAAGAGCTCGGCGTTACGGGCGTTCAAGCCCTGGCGGATCCGGTCATTATCGGGGCGCTGAGGGACGCGGATCCCGATCTGGACGTCGTGGCGGTAGTGGGACTGAGGAACTTGGAGGAGGAGCTCGAAATGCTGGAAAACCTGAACCTGCGTGCGGTGCTTCTCCACGCCAGCTGTGTCGATGGTGAGGACGTCGGAGAAGTGTCGGCCAAGCTGGACGAAATCAGAAGCCGATTAGATGTTCCGGTCGGGATCGCCACGCACCGACCGGACGAGACGCTCCCTAGGTGGGAAGATAAAAAGACGGCGGACGTGTACATGGTCCCCCTGAACCCAGTTGGGGCGTTCATGGGAGACCAGAAAGCCGTTGAGGAGCTCTTGGCCGAAACGGATCGAACTGTGATAGCGAAGAAAGTATTGGCGGCCGGATCCTTACCACCGGAGGAAGGACTACCGTACGCAGCGCGTTACGCGGACGCCGTGGCTGTAGGAATCACCGGAAAGAAGGAGGCGGAAGAGACCCTGAGGATCGCCAAGAGGTACTTCGGGTGATGAACCCCTCGGGAGCGGACTTAGTGAAGAGACGTTCCAGCGCTGATGCTTCGAGGGCATCCTTCAAGGACAAGGAGGTCAGAGGTCGATTTTGACGTCCCGAACCCGCTCCAGAACGACCCGTTCCCCTGTTTTAACCTCCCCCTCGAAGTCGACTAGTACGGCCCCGCGCGTACCGTGAGTGTCCACGATTTTCCCCTCGACTCCTCCCTCCGTGCGGACTTTCTCGCCCACCAGACGCTCGGCGTGCTCCTTGTTTAAAGCTAGTCCATCGACGACCGCTAAGCCCTTCCCCATATGGTCGGCCCTTGTAACGCGCCCACGTCGCCTGGAGACGCGCTTGAATGTCTCACGCTTCGAGGTATCCTCCACGAGCCCGGAGCCCGCTATGCGGAGCGTTGTCGGCGGTAAGTCCAACTTAACGAGGATCGTCCTATCCCCCTCCCTCACGGCCACGGGCTCGTTGAGCTTCGCATACAGGTAACTCGATTCGCCGGGTCGTAGGGAGTCTAGGAGGAACCCATCGTCGTGAGGCACGATCCGAGCCGGTACGGACCTCATTCCGACGTGTATGTGCAGCATGGTCTTCTGCCCGATGGATTGGGGGAACAGGGGGTCTATTTCCACCTTCAAGTCAAGGTATCTGGTGACCCGCAGGGAACCCTCCTCGGCCAGTTGGAAGCCCCGTTCGATCTCTTCCTCTCGGATCCCTCGTAGCGCTATTCCAACCCGATCACCCGCACACGCTTCCTGCTTGTCCTTCCCGAAGCTCTGGATGGACTTCACTTCGACGGTCTTGCCGATCGGGTACAGTGTCAGTTCATCCCCGACCTCGACACGTCCGGTCAGTACGGTACCGGTTACCACGGTCCCGGCACCTTTGACGTGGAACGCGTGGTCTATCGGCATTCTGAACGGAGAATCTAGATCACGATTGGGAGGTTCCAGCACCTCGAGCAACGCGTCTTTCAGATCCTCAATACCCTCACCGATCTTCGCGGAGACCGGGATTATGGGAGCGTCTTCTAAGGTGGTCCCCTGGAGTACTCGTTTGATCTCCTCGATCCGACGCTCGACGGTCTTTTCGTCCACCAGGTCCACCTTATTGAGGGCGATGACCCCACGGTCGATACCCAGGTGATTAAGCACCACCAGGTGTTCCCCGGTCTGTACCTGAGGGCCCTCATCGGCCGCTACGACCAAGATCGCGGCGTCGATTATTTCGGCCCCGGCCACCACGGTTCTGATGAGATCAGCGTGGCCCGGGGCGTCTACCAGTGTGACGGTGTAATCACCGAGCTCGAAGCTGGAGAACCCAAGGTCTATCGTAATCCCACGCTCCTTCTCCTCCGGGTGTTTATCCAACGCCGCCGTAGAAGGCTTCTCAGTCAGCTGCGCTGCGAGTGCCGTCTTGCCGTGGTCGATGTGTCCGAACAGTCCAACATGTACTACGGGCACGGCGCTGCATCACCACCCTTCGTCGAAGAAGTATCGCACCTTCGCCCGATTGAAGAGCGATGAGGCTCCCGCCACTGCGGCCGCTGTGAAAATGTCTTCCCCTCCCAATCCACCCTTTGCCAGCAGTACGTAGGCGACTACTATCGGGATGGGTAGGACGGCATCGATGGCACAGACACGGCGGAAGGTGTTCCTAACGGACACCACGGTATCGATGGGCATCCCCATGAGGACCCAGTGGTAATGCCGCTTCCTGAGGGCGATGACGCAAGGCAGGGTCACCAAGGCGATGAGCGTACCGTAGACCAGCGCCTTGAACTCGGTGATACCCATAAAATAGAACACCTTACGACGGAGGGCGGTGAACGCCATTAAAAGGCCGGGTATAGACGCGATCCCCGTGAACTGCAACCCCAGGATTGCGAACGAAAGTTTGAGGGCCCTCCTAACGCGTACGATCTCCGCACCCGTAGGCGGAGAACCGTTGCGAGCTTTCGTATCGAATATATGGATCCACAGCAGCACGTTGATGAACAGTAGGACCACGCCGGAGGCGAGCAGGTATCTCGGACCTTCGCACGCCACGATCAAATACGCTGTCCCGTAGGAAAACGCCAGGACGAGGAGGTACGTCCACAGTTCTGCTGTCGCCGGGTTCAACGTCGCTCACCCAAGGTGACGTACTTCGAGCTTGAGGTTCCCGAGGAGTTCTCGGACGTTGAGCCACAGAGCCTCGGCCCCGGCGGGAGTGATCCCGTAGACTGGAACCCGGCTACCGACTTTTAATATGTACCTACGTCCGGCCGCACGTCGCACGGCCTTGGAGGCGCAGCCGGTGATTATATCGCAATACTGAACCAGTCGCTCGGCGTCCTCCTCGTCGGTTCCCGTAGTGTGTACCGCGGCTATCAGCACATCGTCGCCGAACTCCTCCCGAATGGCCTCAGCGTCTCCGGCGTCCGCGACGGTTACGGCGACGAACCTTCGCCCCTCCTCCAGCGCTATCTCGACGCCCTCACGTTGATCGATCCTCCCTAGTACAGAGCAGCCGGAGTCTTCCAACCTATCTACGACCTCGGGGATGGGGTCCGTATCCCGAATCCCTGAGATTTCGCCGCAAAGACCCTGAACGATCGCCGGCTTGTCGGTGACGACCGTACCCGCACAGTCCGAGACTATTACGGCGGCGTCGATGAGCCTGTGTTGTAGACACGTCATCAGTGTCTCAGAGACACCGAACGGAGTGTAGCGACGGCAGGACCGAATCCTACGCTTCGGGGTGAACATCCCCACCTCGTTGACTTTGTTCAAAACGTGGCGTTCGGCCGCCTCCCTGGTTAACTTGCTGAAGCCTTCCCGGCGACGCATCAAGGGACACCGCTCGATCATGGGGTCACCTTCGGCGCGAACCTCCACGTCACCGTCCTTCCAGATCACCCGTACCGGTGTCTTCCCCAGACACTCCATCATGTGCTCATACTTCGCCACCTCGACACCCTCCGGGGGACGATGTACCGTTGCGTCTGACACCGATAGGGTGGGTCGTCGAGCGTACGGACGAAGAGGGACTTGTGAAGGTGAGGGAGAGATACAGGAAGTGCCTCGAGGGGTTGGAGGGATTCTCCCACGTCTGGATATTATGGTGGGGACATGAAGCGGATCGGACAGTTACGAGGGTAAGGCCCGTTCACGGGGAAGTCCCCGAGCTCGTCGGTGTTTTCGCCTGCAGGAGTCCCGACCGGCCGAATCCCGTGCTCCTGACGCTTTGTCGGATACTGGAAGTTCGTCCGAACTCCGGCGAGCTTCGGGTCTCCGGCCTAGACGCCCGAGCCGGATCGCCGGTGGTCGATATGAAGCCGTACCTACCCGGTTACGACGAACCCGATGGGGAGGTGTCGGTACCGGAGTGGGTCGAGATGGTCAAACGGGGTCACCGGCCTCCTCGAACTCGAGGTCACCGTCGATGAGCCCACGTAGTACGTCCGCTAGCTCGTCGACCTCCACGCGGACCTGCTCGGTCGTGTCCCTGTCCCTGATCGTCACCGTGTCGTCCTCGAGAGTTTCGTGGTCTACGGTGACGCAGTACGGAACACCGATCTCGTCGGCGCGAGCGTATCGTCTGCCTATCGAACCGGAGTCGTCGTACTCGACCGTAAATCCTTCCTCACGTAGCATGCGGGCCACGCGTCGGGCGTACTCGACCATGTCGCTGCGCTTCAGCAGTGGGAACACTCCCACCTCGATCGGCGCCAGCCAGGCCGGGAACCTGAACACGCCCTCCTCCGGGTCGAAGTTGTGCTCGAGGACGCAATACAGGATACGATCGATACCGTAGGAAGGTTCGATCACGTGCGGGTAGAACCGCTCGCCCGTGACCTTCTCCTTGACGATTTCGTAGCACTCCGGTGGCACCTCTACCTCCTTGCCGTCGACTTCGACGGTGAGACCTCCCTTCAGCTCGTCCTCGCTCTCCGCGGTGATCCGACGTAGCGCCTCCGCGATCTTCGGGGCGTCCGACTTGAACCTCGGTCCGAGCTCCTTCATCACGGGTTCCGGGCGGTAGACTATCTTGGGCTCCTCCAGCTCGCGGAAGGCCCGTAGGTCCTCTCCGCTGTGTTCCGAGTGCTTCTTAAGGTCGTAATCCGTCCTGTCCGCGATCCCGACGACTTCAACCCACCCGAACCGCTCCAGCTTCACCTCCACGTCCCAACAGTCGCTGGCGTAGTGTGCCCGCTCTTCGGGAAGGTGCTGACGCGATCGGATGGCTTCGTTCGGGACCCCCATCTCGTTGAGCATACGCTTGGTGAGACCGAGGAAGTAGCCGATGGGTTGACTGACCATGCCCTCCTCGACTGCCTCACGAACGGACATCTCCAGCATCTCGCCGTTCTCCTTCCGCTGTTCCTCTATGGGGTAGAACTTGAGGACTTCGTCCGCGTAGCGCTCGAACCCTGGGTACTCCTTCTCCTCGGGGTCGAAGAAGACTTCAGCCTCGGCCTGAGTGAACTCGCGGAGACGGATCACACCCTGTCGCGGGCTGATCTCGTTTCGGTACGCGCGACCTATCTGCACGACGCCGAAGGGAAGCTTCTGGCGCGCCCATCGGTAAAGGTCCTTGAACTGGATGAAGATAGCCTGGGCGGTCTCCGGACGCAAATACCCCGTTCGACCCTCCTTGGGACCGATGTTCGTGTCGAACATTAGGTTGAACTCAGTAACCTCAGCGAGCTCCCCACCGCACTCGGGACATCGGAGGTCGTGCTCACGGATCAAGTCCTCCAACTCCTCGGGCGACATTCCTTCGGCGTCGACTCCCAGCTCCTCCTCGGCCAAGTGATCGGCACGGAAGAACTCGCCACACTCGCTGCAGTGAGTCATGGGGTCTATGAAGTGCTCGACGTGACCGGAAGCCTCGAACACCTCGCCTATGAGCAGGTTGGGAGCTTCGATTTCCATGAAACCTTCCTTATGGACGTAGTACTCGCGCCACTTCTCCTCGATCTTCCGCTTCAGGAGTGCTCCCAGGGGACCGTAGTCGTAGAAGCCCCGGGCTCCCCCGTAGATGCGGAACGCAGGCAGTATGAACCCGCGTCGGCGTGCGATCTCCATGATACGTTCGTAGACATCCTCGGTCAATTCCGTGCCCCCTACCTCATATCTCGTAGACTGCTTCCGCTACCCCGTACAGCTTGAGTACGTGCTCCTCGGCCACGAGGATCGTCTTCACGCTCTCCTTGGCGATACTCTCCAGGTCCTCCCGATCGAACTCCTCCGCTCCCAGGATCAGGGTGAGATCGCGCCCGTCACCCTCGAACTTCGGCACGAGATCCGAGTCGTCGTCACCGACCGTACGCAAGCTGGGCTCGTTTCGGACCCATTCCACGAGCCGGATGGCCGCGTTCAAGACTTCGGAGACACGTTCAGAATCCTTCACGACGATCCCCACGGTACTGTGTTTACGAATACCGAGCAACGCCTCACGCTGGTCTTCGTCGGGTCTGAAATCGTAAGGTTCCACACCGGCGGCTTCCACGACAGCCTCCGCGGCCTTCACGGGGTCCTCAGAGGACGTGATGTACCCGCCCACGATCACCAAGTCCACACCATCCAGCTCCTCTATCTTCCTCGGGGTAAGACCACCTGCGACCGCAGTTCTCGCGGGACACCGGTCGACCCCGAACTTGTGGAGTAGCTCTTCCCCCGTGATCGGCTCGTCGATGGCCGCGTGGAGCAGGAGGTAGTCCGGGAATTCCTCAAGTCCCTTCAACTTCGACAGGACGTCTACGGGATTGACGCCGATAGTGTCCACTAATGCCCCGGCGCAGAGCTCATGTGCCCTGGTGACGAACGATCGAATCGTCTCCTCGGGCGCCGCACCCAGCACGCATCCCAGGTTCGCCCCGTGTTTAATCGATAGCTCCGCCTCCAGTGCCCCCACGTCCATCGTTTTCGTGTCGGCGACTATGGGACGCTCCGGAAACTCCTCGGCCAACCGCTCGATCGCCCGCGATCCTTCGGCCTTGATGAGCGGTGTTCCGACCTCAAGTACGTGGATTCCGGCCTCCACGCTCGCTTCGGCTATTTCGATGGCTTTGGGCAGGGATGTAAGATCCAACGCTACCTGTGTAAGCATCCGCTGTCCCCCGCCACCTCTGTGAGGACGGCTTCGAACTCCTCCGGACTCGCGTCGGTTTTCACAACGGCTCTCTTTGAATAGTGTGGACGCACCGCGTTGAATCCCTCCTCACGGAGCCCCTCAAGTACCGAGGTCAGACTCGGCACCCTGGATAAGCCCAACCTCGACGCCCATCGGTGGATATCGTAAGCCCAAGGATTCGTCCCGGTCTCCTTCGCCACAGTCTCCAGGAGTTCCGCAGCCTCTTCGAGCCCGAGTTCGCGGGCGTCCGAAGCCGCACGTTCGGCCCGCTCCCGGTCCGCGAAGTCGGGCAACCACAGGGGTCCCAACCTTACTACGCTCCCTGACCCGCAGCGCGGGCACTCACGATCGAACTCGCGCTCCGAAGTGTACCCACACTCGCGACAGTGCAGAAGGTAACCGAGCCGTTTTAACGCCCGATCGGCTCGGCGGGCTCCTCTTCGGATCTCGCCGATTACGCGCACATGATGACGCTGGAAGAACGCGATATGTGGTTCGAACGCGAGGTCGTACTTCGCACACGTTCGGACGATGTACGAAATCAGCGCGCGGATGGCCACTTCCTGGTAGAACTCGACGCGCTCAACCTCGACCCAATACTTCCTCCGGGCCGAGCGCGGGTAACGCCCTGCGAGGGCCGAGACGTCGGTGGCGGAGATCCCGACCACGCCACGGTTCCGGACCGTTCTAACGGCGGCATCCAAGAACGGGACCGGAGGCCCGAACGGATCGATGTCGACGTAATCGAAACGACCTGCCAGCTCATCTTCGTGCATCAAGGCGTTCGCATCACGGTTCTCGATCCTGCAGACGTCCTCGACGTCGTTCAACCGGACGTTCTCCTCGATCAGCTCGACCGCGCGGGGATTGAGATCGTTGAGGACGACCACCTCAGGACTCAACTCGACGGCGATGCGGATCCCGCGAGCGCCTACTCCCGCCAGCGGATCACACACGATCTTCGGGCCGTATTGCACCAGCGAGGATACCGTTAAATCGCGGCTCAGTTGCATTGCGGGGTTGTAGAACACTGGGTCTCTGGCGGAGGGCTGCCCGCGGGTCTTCGGGACTTTCAGCGGCGTGCGGCCCTCGGTGATTATCTCAAGCTCCATCGCCCTGTCCCTGGCCCTGTCCCTGAGGGTGCGCTCACTTCAGTGTCACCTCGGTACCCAGGGCCTGGCCCGGGAGACCACGCTCGAACCGGACGCGTACGGCCCCGTTGTTGCCGTGGGTGTCGACCACTTTACCCCGAATCACCTTACCCGTCTCCGGGTGCTTCCAGATGACTTCCTTACCGATCAACTGGGCCGCCTCTGATCTGCTCTCGACACCCTCAAACTCTATTATGCACTGCCTGGGATCCTGCGTGTGCCGTCCCATGCGGTAGTTCACGATCACACCTCGCTTGACCTCACTCACGACTATTTACCCCCTGGGGGAGACCAGTTGTCCAAGCTCGCCATCGAGGGAGGCAGACCGATTAGGGAGGACCCTATACCGATCGCTCAACCTATCCTGGGTGACGAGGAGGCCCGTGCCGTCACGGAGGTCCTTCGGTCGGGCCAGCTCGCTCAGGGACCACGCGTTGAGGAGTTCGAGCGTGAGTTCGCCCAGTTCGTCGGATGTGAACACTGCGTCGCGACGAGCTCGGGCACGACCGCACTGCAGCTCGCCCTGGAGTCCGCCGGGCTCGGGCCGGGCGACCTCGCGATCGTGCCGTCTTTTACGTTTATCGCTACTGCGAACGCCGCCTTACACGTGGGCGCCGACGTCGCGTTCGTGGACATCGATCTGGAAACGTACTGTATGGATCCACGCTCCCTGGAGGAGGTCGTGAAGCTCCTGAAAGACCGCGTGCTACGTCCCCGCACCGTAGCAGTGATCCCTGTGCACCTCTACGGCCACCCCGCTGACATGGACCCGATCCTAGAGATCGCGGAGGAACACGATCTCATCGTGATCGAGGACGCGGCACAGGCCCACGGAGCCGAGTACAAAGGTAGGAGGATAGGATCCTTGGGAGACGCCGCCTGCTTCAGCTTCTATCCGACCAAGAACATGACCACGGGAGAGGGCGGGGCGATCACCACGGACGACGGGGAACTGGCCGAGCGGGCCAGAATGCTCCGCTCACACGGCGAGCGCGAACGCTACGATCACGTGGAGCTAGGGTACAACTTTCGGATGACGGACATCGCCGCGGCTATCGGGATCGTCCAGCTTCGGAGGCTGGAGGAGTTCAACGAGCGGAGGAGGGAGAACGCTCGCTACTACCTCAAGGAACTGGCCGATTTAGAACCCCTCATCGAACTACCGACCGAGAAGCCCTGGGCGAAACACGTTTACCATCAGTTCACGATTAGGATCAACGTGGAAGAGTTGTCCTGTACGAGAGACGAGTTCGCGGAGGCGCTCCGTGCCGAGGGAGTGGACTGTGCCGTACACTACCCGACTCCGCTACACCGACAACCCGTATACCTCAGGCGCGGTTATCACGCCACGGAGCTCCCGAAATCGGAGCGTGCGGCCGAGACCGTACTATCCATTCCGGTACATCCGGGTTTGTCGGAGGAGGACCGTCAGGACGTTGTGGAAGCCGTTGAGAAGGTCGTTTCCGCGTTTTCCCGATAGGCTCACACGAGGGGAACGCGCTTGCCGCGCGAGAAGTGTCCTAAATGTGACGGGAAGGGGAAGATCCCAGTCGGAGAGACCGAATGTCCCAGATGCGGTGGTACCGGGTTCGTGGGCGACGTGGACATCAGCGAGCACTTCAAAGGAGCGGCTCAGCACGCCGTCGAAGGGTACGATCTCGCCAGCTCACGTGACGTCCCCTGTCCGAAGTGTCAGGGTAAAGGTGTGATAACGGTCTACGAGGAATGCGACAGGTGCGGTGGTACCGGTTACATCGTGAAGTGTCGGGAGTGCGGGAAGGAACTGGATCCAGACGTTGAAGAGGACCTATGCGAGGAGTGCCGGAAGAAGATCAAACAGATTCGCAAGGAAAAGCTGCCAAAGGTGAAGGTCCTCTCGCCGGCGTGCGGGTACGAGGACGTCGAAGAGGGCGAGCTGTACAAGGGCAAGGTTAGCCGTGTCGAGAAGTACGGAGTTTTCATCGAATTAAACGACAGAACCCTCGGTCTGCTACACCGTCGCGATATGGGCGACAAGGAGCCTCAGGACTTCTCGATCGGTGACGAGGTGGTGGTGAAGGTCACGGACGTGCGACCGGAGGACGGCGAGATCGACTTCACGATCGAAGGTATCGACCCACGGCCCGATCGATACCGCGAGGAGGTCGTGGAGAAGGAGCTGAAGCGCGTACTCGTACACGACATCGACGAATCGAAGATCGGCGAGACCGTCCTGATTAAAGGTAAGATCATCCACGTCCAGCAGACACCCGGACCGACCGTATTCACGCTACGAGACGAGAGCGGTAGCATCTGGATGGCAGCCTTCGAGGGGCCGGGGATCAGGGCCTATCCGGACATCGAGGCGGGTGATTACGTCCGGGTGATCGGCGAGGTCACCACGCACGACGGCCAGCTCCAGGTCGAGATCCTCGACATGGAGAAGCTCGTGGGGACGGAGAAAGTCGAGATCAAACGAGCCATCGACGAGGCGCTCGACCGGGAAGCCGAGCCGCCCGAGGATCTAAAACCCATGGTAGACAGCGAGATCATCGAGCGTCTGTGGCCGCGGATGCGCGAGGTGGCGAAGGAGATCAAGCGGGCCGTACTCGAAGGTCGGCCCGTCCTGATCCGGCACCACGCGGACGCCGACGGTATCTCGGGCGGAGTAGCGCTGGAGGAGGCGATACTCCCGATCTTGAGGGAGAACAACCCGGACCCGGAGGCAGAGTACCACTTCTACAAGCGGTTCCCGAACAAGGCGCCGATATACACCCTCGAGGACGCCTCACGGGACCTGAACCACGCCCTAGAGGACGTCCACAGGTACGGCCATCAGGTACCACTCCTGGTACTCTTGGACATCGGGTGTACCGAGGAGGACGTACCCGCCATCGAGGAAATGAAGGCCTACGGCGTCGACGTCCTGGTCATCGACCACCACTATCCGGGCGAAGCCGTGGGAGAGAACCCGGAGGACGGACTGAAGGAGTTCCCGATCGACGAACACGTGAAGGTACACGTGAACCCCTACGCGGCGGGTGGCGACGGCAAGAACATCCCCGCAGGTGTCCTGGCCGTAGAGATCGCCCGACTCATCAACCCGGAGGTGGAGGACAGGATTAAGCACCTCCCGGCGGTCGCGTGTCTGGGGGACCACGCCGAGTCTCCCGAGGCGGAGCAGTACCTCGAGATCGCCGAGGAGGCCGGTTTCGACAGGAAGTGGCTGAGGAAGATCGCGGACAGCGTCGACTTCCAGGCGTTCCAGCTGCGTCACACTCCGGGGAGGCACCTGATGAACGACGTTCTCGGCACTACAGGGGACGAACACCGACACCGACGGCTGGTAGAGAACCTCTACAAGCAGCATAAGATCGCCTGCGAGCGGCAGCTGGAAGCCGCGCTGAAGGGAGTCAAGGAGTACGAGACGGACGGTGTGAAGGTGGTCACCTTAGACGTGGAGAAGCACGCCCGCAAGTTCGAGTACCCCGGCCCGGGCAAGACGTGCGGGCTCGTCCACGACCTGAAGGTCGAGGAAGAAGGCGACGATGCAAAGGTAGTGACCATCGCGTACGGACCGGACTTCGCGGTGATCAGGGCCACGGAGAACCTGGGGATAAACCTCAACGATATCGTATCGGAACTGGAGGAAGAGATGCCAGAGGCCGCGGTGGAGGGTGGAGGTCACGAGACCGCCGGCTCGATATCGTTCGTGGAGGCACATCGGAACAAGGTCCTCAAGGCGCTGGTCGAGAAGATCCTGAGGGACGCCACCTCTTAACCTACACGCACGCATTTCACGATAAGCCGCTCGCGCGCCGTGGAAAGAGGCGTGCAAGTGACCAACCACAGCTCGTCCTTATTCGACGCATCCGGGTCGATGACGTAATCCGGAGATACTACCACTTTATCGTACACCACGTACACGTACTTGGACCCGAACCAGTACACTATGACCTTATCACCGCGCTTTAACTCGTCGAGGTGTAGGAAGGGAGATCCGAAAAGAGTACGATGTCCGTAGAACACCGTGATTCCCTTTTTACCAGGCGGAGGCGTCATGATCTCGTAATACACACCGTAGTCCGGCGAGGTGGTGTTGATCCGCTCGCGGAGACCTAACTTCGGGATGACCAACTCGCAGTCGGGTATCGATACGGATTCATGGTACATGAAGTAAGCGACTTCCTTGGCCGCGAGATACCCCAAGTACGTCGTGGATGGAGCGAGCAGGAGAATTCCCGGAATCAGGTACCGTAACCTCACTTGCTGAGACCCCTGTAGACTAGGTAGAGCCCGACCACGGCCGCCAGCACCACCGCCGCGATCAGGAACAGGGACTCACCCGCTTTGTATTGACCCGCCGTGACGGCGCCCCCCGCACCAGCGCCTCCGGCGCCACCGACGCCCGCTCCACCCGCCGCACCGCCGGCGCCTCCACCTTCAGCTCCAGCCCCCGGGCCGCCGGCTCCTCTACTGTACTCCATGACGTACCTGATTTCGGGGAACGGACCGTACGGTCTGCCGTCGATGGTTACTCTACCGTCCTTAACACCGATTTTCCAGACCGGGACGTTATCGTTCACCCTCGCGGGCTTCGGGTCGGCATCGACCAGTCTACCGTCCGCTAGAACGACCACCCCGCTGAGCTCCGTTTCCGGGGCACTGTTGACGTTTGCCTTTAACTCCATAGAGACCGAGATCCGCTCGTAGGAGCACTCGCTCATGTTGAACGGCCAGCCGGCGTTCACCATCAGTGGGAAACCTTCCTCCAGGGAGACGTTACTCGCCACGATCTTGGCGTACGCCCTTGATCCAGAGATCTTGACGTCTTCGACCTTGGCACCCGAGATACCGATGTCCGACTCCCTAGGTTTTTGAGCACCCTTACCCGTGGCCTGCACCTCGATGACAAGTTTGGAGATAGTCACCGGGGGTTTTTTACCCTGACCGGTGGGCTCGGTGGGCTGTCCCACGGGCGCACCGGGGGACTGACCGGTTTGAGCTATGGTGATGGAGCCTACCAATGCGGAGTAAGCCACGCACATTCCCAGCATAACCAGTATAGTCGATTTTAAGGACAGTTTCAACAGGGTTTTCCCCCGCAGTGCGTCTACGTCTCCGGCAGTATCCAAATTCCTCCTTTGACACTCGATGCTATTAACACCTTAGGTTGAACCGCGTCTTTCGGTATTTCAACGATTACTAGTAAGTTCTCCCAGCTCCGGATACCTTCCCTAGCCTCAATGCTCATTAACTGACGAATGAAGCCGCCTCCCCGGCGTGCCCTTTCTACGGCCATCGCTTTCACCAGATCGCGGAGATCTACGAGCGCCACCGGCGACAGGTGAGGTGACGTGACTCTGGTGTTCAGGCCCGGGTAATTTTTAAGCGTATACGTGACACCCGTCCCGCCTCCGACGGCGTACGATCTCCCGGTTACGAGGCCTGCCGGGAATACCACCTTCCTTAGGGCCAAATCCGAGCTACCTGTACGGTACATGGTCTCCAACGCAGATGCTGATACTAGGTCAATTTTGAAGTTATCTGGTAACCCGCCTTTAATCAGCATAATATATCGAACTATAGCCCCGCTTATTTGGTTGGGGCCCTTATATGCTTCCTTATTTTTAACTTTAGCAATTTTCTTAAGAGCCCAGTTCGTAATCGATAGTGTCACCCTATCCCCGACTTTTATAGGACCCGTCTTATTCGGATCTGCCCAAATTGCTATCAGTACTGTTTCAGGGCGCTTCACTTGAACTTTCATCAGTTCGTCAACACCCATCATCCTTATCTTGTTCAATGCGTCTCTGACAGTAAGCAACTGTGGTCCCTCAGGCGTAACTAATTCTACCCTCCCTTTCTTCTGATTCATTTTGATTTGCTTCGCCAGATACCTCCTCCACTCTACCGTTGCAGCGCCCACTACATCAATTGCTTGTAACTGTTCTGGAGTCTCTGCTGAGAGTATTTGCTGCTGCAATTTAGTCCGCGTTGGTGAAGCTGCGAGCGGTCCTGTGAAATATGTGTTTAGCTCTTTCAACTTTTGAGCACGAAGTTTTTCCAACTGCTCTACATACGGTTTGTATACGAAAAAGTAGTACGCCCCACCGCCGGCGGCCAAGAAAATCAATCCTATGACGATCGCTCCGATCACGGCGTGGCGTCTCTCTTCCGGAATCTCAACGAAGTTCGTCGGTCTCACCGGCGGCCGCGGAAGCACCCTCTCACCCCCCTCACCATGTACCACGAAAGTAGCGCCGTTATCGTGACCGAGGCGACAACTTCCAGCCCCCGTTTTATCTCATCCGGGGGGATCAGGAACGAGAACAGGAGCACGAGGGATGAGAGACCTCCCGCGGCCAGGATCGCCGGATGGGGACGCTTGAGGCTCGGGAACTTGATCGAGGAGATCATCAGTAAGGCCGAGGTACCCAGTATCACGGTATTGAGGACATACCACAGGTATGACGGACCCAAATCGACTGTTAGGAAATAGAGACTGCTGGCTATCGTTCCGACCCACGGAACTGGGAGGCCGAGGTAGTACTCACCCGGGTCGTACCCGTCGACACACATCGCGTTGAACCGGGCGAGTCGGAGGGCACCGCAGCAAACCATCAGGACGGCGAGAAGGTAACACATCGGAGCCGGCACGAGACCGGCGGTGACTACTAGCACGGCCGGTGCTACCGCGAACGAGACCAAGTCAGCCAGTGAGTCCAGGTTCATCCCGAACTCGGACTCCTTTCCCGTCCTCCTGGCCACGAACCCGTCCAATGAGTCCGCGATGAAGGAGAGTATGATGAACCTGGCGGCCGCACCCGGAAACCCTGCGATCGACGCTAGAAGTGAAAACGCTCCGAAGACCACGTTGGTCAGCGATACCACGCACGCGGGTGTGATCAGCTCCGAGATCTTCCAACGCTCCACGTTACCTCACCTCTTCACCCTAATCACGGGAGTCTCGCCGGCCTTTACACTGTCCCCTTTACGTACGAGTAGCTCCTCCACGCTACTTCGGGGGACAGCCAGGTCGACCCTTGACCCGAATCGGATCATGCCGATCGGTTCCCCCTTGTTCACCTCGTCTCCCTCCTGTACGTACAGGTCGATCCTGCGCGCGACCGCTCCCGATACTAAACGGACGACGAACGGGGGGTCGCCGTCGAACAGCAACACCGCCCGGTTGTTCTCGGTGGCCGAATCTTTCCGGAAAGCCGGACGGAACCGTCCTTTTAAAATCTCGGCCTCCACGACCCGCCCGTCCAGCGGGGCGCGGTTCACGTGCACGTCGAGCGGCGACATGAACACGGACACCGTTATCGGGTCGTCTAGGTACGAGCTCAACTCGTCGTCGGATGCCTCCCCGGCTTCCATCACGTAACCCAGCAGTCTACCGTCCGCGGGTGATACCGCGAGGGAAGGGTCCGAAGGAGGTTCACGCGGAGGGTTACGGAAGAAGAACGCCAGGAACGCCGCGGTTCCGAGGCAGAGGAAGGATAAGGGGCGAGACCATGGGAACAGTGCTGCGCCGAGGGCCGCCGGTGGTGTTACGAACTTCCACCATCCAGGCGCCATCAAATCGCTCACACCCGCTCACAGACGAACACGAACCCGGGGACGATGTGTACCCACTTCAGGTACTTTTCCAGCACGCGGAGTGGAACCTCGTGATGGAGTAATTTAGTGAAGTATCCGGGCCAGTGCGTCAGCTGCACGAACCTGCCTGAAGTCTTAAGAACTGTCGCGCAGGATCGGAGGAACTCGAGGGGCTCGGGCACGGTTTTGACGGGGACCGTCGACAGTACGGCGTCGACGTTATCCACGAGCTCCGGTAGCTCGCGTGCGTCCGCGACCACGAACTCGATGGAGTCTTCCACCCCGTACTCCTCCGCGTTCCTCCGGGCCATGTCGATCATCTCGGGATCGACGTCGACGGCCAGCACTTCACACCCCATCTCCGCCGCCGCAATGGCGACGACTCCGTTCCCGGTACCCGCGTCCACCACGAAATCTCCTTCCTCCACCCCGGCCGCCCGAACCATGAACTCGGCGGTTTCCCTGCGGGTAGGGGCCGGCGCGCCCACTCGGAGCGGTTCGCGGAGTGCCTTTCTGACGAACGCCCATACGCTCATGGTATCCCCCCAGGGGTGGTGGTGTGGGAGTTCGCGAAGTCTTAAGACGCTTGGCGGCCGCTCTGAGGTCCGGACCCGAGGAGCTGGACATCGGAATATACGGGGCTCCCAACGTGGGCAAAACGACGCTGGCGAATCGCATCGCCCAGGATTGGGAGGCGGAGGAGTTCGGTCAAGTGTCGGAGGTCCCTCACGAGACTCGGGAATCGGTGCGTCGAGAGGTAGCGATAGAGGTGGGATCAACAACGGTTAAATTCAACATCGTGGACACACCCGGCATCGCCACGAAGGTAGACTACCGTAAGTTCTTGGAGTACGGGCTTGACGTGCAAGAGGCGAAACAGAGGGCCAAAGAGGCTACTCGAGGGGTGGTGGAAGCGATCAAGCTCCTAAAGGACATCGACGGGGCGCTGGTCGTCATCGACTCCACCAAGGATCCCCTGAGTCAAGTCAACGTAACCCTGATAGGCAACCTGGAGGCCAACGACGTCCCGTTCTTGGTCGTTGCGAACAAAATAGACTTGGAGGAAGCCGACCCTGAAGCTGTCCGGAAAGCGTTCTCGGAATACCCCGTAGTCGCCGTCTCCGCGAAGACCGGGGAGAACATGGCTAAGCTGTACGAAGCCATGGTTAGGGAGTTTACGAGTTGACGGACGGCGAGGTTAAAGTGGAGGTGCTAGCTAAATCGGCTTTAGAGAGGATGTCGACGGAGGAGGTCGTGGAGTACGTCATCGAAAAAACTAGGGGCGGGTCCGTGATCGTACTTGAGGGACAGTTAGACCCGGAGACGCTAACACAGATCATCCGTGAGACTATGGAAAATGTGGATCTGGAAGAGTTCACAGGTGTGGACATCTACGTGGTACCACCGAAGGCGAAGACGGATAAAGGACTTTTCGACAGACTGCTGGGACGCCAGTCCGAGGAGGGTATGACCGTGATCTCACCCGCGGACGTTCTGAAGGATATGAAAAAGGGGAAGGATTTCATCACGCTAAAACTCGGATGACGGGAGATCTGCTATGCCTCATATATGTATAAGATGCGGCGAAGTGTACGACAAGGTTACAAAAGAACTCATACGTCGGGGTTGCTTAAAATGTGGGTGTAGACTGTTTAAGCGGGTATCTGAGGATGACGGAGATAACCCAGCAACGATCGTTGTCGAACGTGATGGCGTTTACACAATTAACATTGAAAACATTGACGATGTTGTAACTGTATATAAATCAGGTAGATTCTTCATAGTGCTTCCGGAGCAAAAGTACGGGGATTAGGCAATTGAAGACCACAGAAAGACCTGAACTGAGAGTTAAAATACTTAGAGCAGCTGCAGTATCTCACGAAGACATCAGTAAGGAAATGGATTCATACTGTGCAATACTAGGGGATCCAGAAAGCATTGATGATATCGTATATGAAGTGATGCGTCTATCTAATTTTGAAATTATCGACAACAGTATAGTGAAAACTAGACACGGAATAGTAGTTTGGAGGTACGGAGTTGTACTAATAAAATCGACGCCTGAGATTACTTCATTAATAAAGCGAATAGTGAGTGATACGAACCTCATGTCTGTAGTATTTAAGGCCAAGGACGGGAACTTTCTGATAGCAGGACCGGACATTGTCTTGAAAAAAATTTTGAGTAGTGCTAGAGTTAAAATGAAGGTTAAAGTGACCAAGCGTACCAGAGGTATAGCTTTCGTTGAAACTTCCACCGTGGTATTCGATGCGATGCCTGGATTCTTAAAAGACATAATTAACACGCTTCTCGGCATAGAAGAGGAAGTATTCAGTATTTTGGTCCTAGACGTTGAAGATCCTGAAAAGTTTAAGAAGATCATCGATAAAGGACCGAATGTATATTGGAGGAGAATTGAAGAAGATAAAGAGACGTAGAGGGGTTGTAAGCGCTTGCCATTGTGGAAGAGAAAGAAAAAAGAGGAGACAAAGCAAGAGAAAAAGATTGAAGAAGAGAAGAAGGAGAATAATGAAAAGAAAGCTTCTAAACTACCAACATCTATTCAAGAGGCACTTAGTGAAGAGCCCGAAATAGAGATAGATGAAGGGCTCGAAGCACTTGGTATAGATTTAGGCACCATGAACACAGTGGTTGCGAGGCCGGCCGAGGAGGAGTTTTTGGTGAAGCAATTTCCGTCTGTAGTAGCCGTGAAGAAGGGTACGAATCGAGTTTTGGCTATAGGTGAAGAAGCCCGCCGAATGCTCGGACGGACTCCCGAGGACATCGTGGCCGTGCGTCCAATGCGTCACGGTGTGATCGAGTCCTTAGAGTACGCCAAGTTCATAGTTCAGTACGCGATCGAGCTCGGATCGGACAACAGTCCCGAAGAAATCGAACGCGTCGCCGTAGGAGTGCCGGGTGATGCATCCGAGGTGGAGAGAGAAGCCATCGAAGAGGCGACCTCGGACGTCGGAATGGATAAGGACAACGTGATCGTGATCAACGAAGCCCTAGCGGCCGCCATCGGAGCCGGACTGCCGATCGCGGAGCCGGACGGTACTATGGTGATCGACATCGGAGCGGGTTCCACCGATATCGCCGTTATATCGTTGGGTGGAATCACCGACCAGGAGACCATGAGGGTCGGTGGGGACAACATCGACCAGAACATCGTCGATCTCGTGGAGGAGGAGTTCGGGGTGCGGATCGGCATCCACGAAGCCGAGCGGGCGAAAGTGGAGGTAGGTAAAGTCTTCACTGAGACCGAGGACATCGAGGACAAGGAGATCGAAGTGGTAGGCAAGGACATCGAAACGAACAAGCCCAAGGAGATCACTATCGACTCCGAGCTGGTGGCTAAAGCCGCGGAGCCCGTCGTCCAAGAGATCATCAGGGCCATCGAGAGTATCCTCGACAGGTTGCCGCCGGAGTTGGTCCCGGGCGTGTACGAGAACACCGTGCTCGTCGGAGGTACCTCACTAATGCGAGGCCTCCGAGCTAGGATCGAAGAGGAAACCGACGTACCGGCCGAGCTCGTAGACGATCCCCTGACGGTAGTAGCGAAGGGTGCCGCGATCGTAGCCGCGGAGCCGAAGACCTTGGAGCCCGAGATAAGACTCAAGGCTCTGAAGTGAAGTACCCAGAGCGTAAAGCGGCCGGGAAGGCTCCCGTTGCGCCTTCGGGCAGACCTGCATACCCACACGGTATACTCAGACGGCCACGGGACCCCGCTGGAGAACGTATTAGCGGCGGAAGAGCGGGGACTCGAGACGGTCGCATTAACCGATCACGGTCCCGCATCACCCGACGGTCTCACGGATCGGTCCTTCAGACGTCTCGTGGCGGAAGCCAGGGAGGCGGAGAAACTCTGCTCGGTTCGGGTGTATGTTGGTGTGGAAGCGAACATCGTGTCAATCTCGGGAGAGATAGACGCAACACCGGCGATGCTCAGCGAGTCCGACATCGTGCTGGCCGCCATCCACAACCCTCGTCTGATACTGGCGAACCCGGGAAGTGCGGAAGAACTACGACGCGCGATCGTACACGCGACGATCAGGTGCATAGAGAGTGGAGAGGTACACATAATCGCGCACCCGGTGTGGATCCTGGAGCAGCTCCGATGTTACATAACCGCACAGGAGGCGGAAGAAATCGCCCGGGTGGCCGCCGATCACAACGTCGGGCTGGAGCTTAACGCGCGGCATCTCCCCAGGGACTTCACCTTATACCAAGTCGCGATTCGGGTAGGGGCACCGATCACGTTCGGTAGCGACGCCCACGCACCTGAGGAAGTGGGGCGGTTCAAGCCGCTCCAGAAGCTAGCCCGAAGGCTCGGTATCGAACCGCAGGATGTACACCCGGAGGAGCTGGGGATCGTCTGACCCTGAGGACCTTAAACGTCGACTGGGAGGCGGTCAAAGACGCGCTGAGCGATACCGAGGAACCGGAAGAGCTTGCTGAGCTACTGAATCCCCCCGAACTCGCCGCCGCCTTACCGTACTCCGGATGCGATAACCCGCGGGAATTCCTCAAGAGGCTCGAGGTTCGCTCCGACCCCATCTCTTTAGCGTTAGTGGAGATACACGGCAGGGTCGCGAGGAAGGTGCAGGAGTGGAAACCGTTCGTGTGCCCTGATATCCGCGCGGCCCGCGAGTTCACGCGAGAGATCGTGGCCAAGGCTAAAGCCGACTTCTTAGCGGAGCGAGCCGGAGGATCCGAAGCGCTGGACCTGTGCGCGGGACCCGGCGGAGACACGTTGGCCTTAGCGGAGCACTACGACGTGAAAGCCGTGGACCGTGAGGTACCTCGGATCGAGGCGCTGAAGATCAACGCTCGGCTCCACGCGGGGCACGCCGTTGAAGTTATCGAGCTAGACGTCATGGAAGCCGAGCTTGATGCGGACGTCGTCCACGCGGATCCGGGCAGATCCGGCGCCAAGGACCCGAAGCGTACCGAGCCCCCCGCGACGGAACTACGAGACATGTTCTCAGAAGTCCCACACATGATCGAAGTGCCACCAGCCGTGAAACCGAGACCGGGAACCGTAGTCTTCAGTGCGACGGGTGAGGTCCGTTCAGTCTGCTGGACCAACCTGACCGAAAAAGTCGCAGCCGTGATCGCGGAGACATCAGCTGTTCTCGAAGGCCTTCCACGGAAGCCCACGGAAGCGTTGGAACCCGAAGAGGTGCGCTACGTTATCGAGCAGGATCCCGCCGTCCGTAAAGCGAACCTTTCGTGGAAGCTCGCCGAGGAGCTCAACGTTCATCCGACAGTCGTCGCCGGTGAGGAGACAGTGTTGGCGTCGGAAGATCCACCGGACTTAACAGTCGATCACGTGATCAGGGTAGTGGAAGTCGGAGAAGAGGGCGACGGTCCGCCTACGATACGGTCTCTCGGTGTCAAACTGAACCCAAGACGGTTAGCAGAGTTGCGCAAAACGTACAAGGAGTACGACATCGTGTACGTAACGAAGGCCGGTGTCCTGGCCGGAAAAGTGATCTACGAAAGGGAGTGAGGGAAAGCTTGCTGGAAGCCGCCGGTGCCGTGCTTCTGGGTTCGGCCGCGCTCCTGATGGTTGGCAGATTGGGTAACCGCGGGTTCTTCTTGTGGCTCCGTACCGTCGGTATCTTAGGTCTGTTGGTCGGAATACTGTCCCTGGCGCTGGCCGCCCTGACGGGGAGTGCGATCGCGGGGCTGGTCGTAGGAGTCATCACTGCCGCGATGATGTACCTATTCTCCTCCCGTATAGTGCGCATCCAGATGGGAGCCGTAGACGCCGAGGAGTTCCTCCGGTACAAGCCGGAGTACGCGGACAAGTTACGCAGAGTGCAGGAGATGGTGTCGAAGCTAGCGTCCAAGGCTGGGCTTCCGGAACCCGAGCTGGTGGTAGTTCCGGAAGAGACCGGTGTCGGCGGGTACCCCAACGCCTTCGCCACCGGACGCCGGTCGAAGCCCACGGTGGGAGTTACAGAGGGGCTCCTGAGGCACCTGGACGACGACGAGATATACGGAGTACTGGGTCACGAGCTCGCTCACGTGAAGAACCGCGACACGCTCGTCATGACCGTAGCTGCGGCCGTGAGCACCGCCATCGCGTACGCGTTCGACCCGTGGCTGAACGCCATGTACACCGAGGACTGGGAGGACATAGCTTTCCTGGTGCTGGCGGGCATGTTGGCCTCGCTGATCTCGACGCTGCTCGTGGCCGCCATAAGCCGGTCGCGGGAGTACTTGGCCGACGAGGAGGGAGCTAAGCTCTCGGGGAACCCCATGGCGCTGGCCGAGGCCTTGGAGAAGATCGAGGCGATAGTCAAGTCCAACCCCGCGCCCGCTAGGTCGTTGTCCGAAGTCTCAACGGCGCACCTGTGGATCGAGAACCCGTTCCGCGGAGGCCTACTCCGACTGTTCAGCACTCATCCGCCGGTCGAGAAGAGGGTCGAACGTCTCAGGCGCCTCGCGAGAGAGTTGCAAGGACCGTAACCTCGGCCCAGGCGTCCTCGAGGTAACGCTGCACCTCCAGGGGGCTCCAGGGATCGATCCTTCGGACGCGGCGGAGGAGCCGCTTCTTGACCTTAGCCACCTCGGGGTGTTCGGGTTCCACCTCGGGCACGTAGAGCGGAACGTCCAGACGTTCCGCGGCCAATCTCAGCGGTTCCAGAACCAGGGACCTTTCGAGTTCCGAGAGCGGGTCGTCGGTTCGGCACCCGGTCACGCGCCGGAGACCCATCTCGAGGCGGCGAACGGCCACGTCCGGAAGCTCCTGCAACACTAGCTCCTCCGCACCGACCTCGAGAGGAAGGGCCAGAGCCCGAAGTGGCGGTAACCCACCGATCGGCATTACACCGTGCTCGAACTGCAGCACGTGGGCGAGCTCGTGGGCCAGGGAAGCCTTGACTTCTTGGAAGTTCCGAGCGGCCCCGATCTCCACGGTCACAACGTTACCTTCGAGGCGCGTGTACGTGGCCCGGACGGCGTCACAACTAGCCAGGAGCACCGGAGAATCTGGCTTAACCGTCGACGGGAGCTCACGATACGCTCGGATCACGAAGTACCGGAGCGATCGGGGATATATGAGCAGGACTCTCAGCACTGTCTGACCCGAACACCCCTTTCGGCCAGGTGCTCCTTCACCTCTTCGATCGTGAATTTCCCATAGTGGAAGATCGAAGCCGCGAGAGCTGCGTCGGCGTCGGCCTCCTTGAAAACCTCCACCATATGCTTCGGGTGACCGCAACCCCCGGAGGCTATCACGGGAATGCTCACTGCGTTACACACCTCTCGGGTCAGTTCGATGTCGTAACCTTCTTGAGTACCGTCGGCGTCGATGCTCGTCAAGAGTATCTCGCCCGCGCCCAGCTCCTCCACCCTCTTAGCCCAGGTTATGGCGTCGAGATCTACGGGCTCACGACCTCCACGGACGTAGACCCGGAACCAGTATTCTCCATCGTCGTTCGAGAAGATATGATCCGCCACGTGTTCATGCTCCGGCTTCAGAGGCTCCCGCTTTGCGTCGATCGCCACTACCACGCACTGCGACCCGAAAATATCGGCGGCCTCGGAGATTAACTCCGGGTTCTCCACCGCCGCGGTGTTCACGGAAACTTTATCGGCTCCGGCGGTCAGCGCCCTTCGGAAGTCCTCGACGTCGGATATCCCGCCACCTACGGTCATGGGAATGAACACCTTCTCCGCGGTGCGACGCACCACGTCCACCATTAACCGGCGACCTTCAGGAGAGGCCGAGATATCCAGGAACACGATCTCGTCGGCACCGTGACGGTAGTAGTGATGGGCCAACTCAGCGGGATCGCCAGCGTCGCGCAGTCCGCGGAACCGTACGCCTTTCACGACACGTCCGTCCTTGACGTCGAGGCAGGGTATGATGCGTTTGGCTAAGGCCATTGGAGTCTCCGCCCACACCCCGGTTCCTCCTCATCGGGGTCGGCGTGGGGTAGCATCGTCATCGACGGGGTGGCATTCGGGATGGTGGCCAGGGACCTTCTGGATTCTATCGAGAAATACCTTTTGGTGACGCGAAGGATGGTGAACGCCGGGATACCTAAAGATCGGGCGTTGAACACCGTACAGCGCACCTGGGGACTCACAAATAGGGAGAAGAAAGCGCTATACCGTATCGTGTGGTCGAGACTGGAATCATTACTCAGAGCCGGCAAAAGGGTCCCGACGCCGCTTCTCAGAGGGCAGGACTTGGTAATCGACGGGTACAACGTGCTTGTCGGGCTGGCGTCCCTGGACGCCGGGGAAGCCGTACTCTGCGACGACGACGTGGTGCGTGACTTACGGATGTCTCCCAAGTTGGAGGAGGAAGAGGTGCAGACCGCCCTCGAAATGTTGGAGACGTACCTGCGTCGCGTTGAACCGCGCTCAGTGAGGATACTGTTCGACGCTCCTGTGAGCGGTAGTGGTGAGCTGGCCGCGCGAGTCGAGCGGTACCTAAAAGACTCGTTGAACGTCCCGGTACGGGCCTCGGCCGTCAAAGGTGTGGACGAAAAGCTGGTGAGGGCCCAAGGAGTGCCCGTGACATCCGACTCCGGCATCATAGATCGTGTGTCAGCTTATCACGACGCCGTCAGGGAAGTGGCGGCCGCAGAAGGTATAGCCGTATGGATCCCGCCGGGACCTTCCGAGCCCAAGTTCGTACGTGCTCTCGTCCCGGAAGGGTAAGGATGATGATCACGGGACCGGGATCGAGGGTAATCCGATGAGAGTAAGCGGCCACACCTGACTTAGGGGAACCGCGAATGGTTCGGAGAACCTCTGAAGAGATTTCAGAACGCATGGAAGACTACCTGGAAGCCCTATACCTACTTTCGAGACGCGGCTCCGGCCGACATGTGAGGATATCGGAACTCAGCGAGTACCTGGAAGTGTCCAAACCGACGGCGTTGGAGATGATCAGAAAGTTAGCAGATCGCGGCTTAGTAGAGTACGAACGAGGTCTGGTGAAACTCACGGAGAAAGGTCGAGAGATCGGTAAGGAGGTGTGGGACAGGCACCGGGAGATAGCGTCATTCCTCCGGTTCTTGGGTGTAGATCCGAAGATAGCGGAACGTGACGCATGCGCTATAGAGCACTCGTTACACCCGCAGTCTTTCCGGAGACTACGAAAACTGTTCCACCTCCTGAAGGAGGCGACCGGGGAACCGACCGTGCGCGAGATCCTAGATAAAGTGCGGGGGGAAGAGGGAGATTCAGACGGAGTTCGACATCGATCGTAAGACGCTGAAGGCCGGACTCAGAAAGCTCCGGTCACTGGTCAAGGTCAAGATTCGACTAGCTAGGGAGCACGGTACCGTAGAGGTAGACCGACCTCCTCTACCCATAGTGAAGAGCTGGTACGGGGAGGTTCTGGAAACCGTTGACGACGCCGAGAACTTCTTCGAAAGGGAGCTCCGACGCATGCATAAGGTCGAGCTCGAGGAAGTACCCAAGGTGGTATTCTGCGCTTTCGACGTTATCGAGGGAGTCAAGCATGAGTTCGAGCCTGAAAAGTATTTATATAAGCCCGGGGCGATACCCGCGGGAGCTCAGGCGTTGACACTGGATATCATGACGGACGATCATAGGGAGGATGCCGTGTACATAGGGGAGCCGGGCCCGGAAGTGAGCCGCGACCGTTGGGCGGGCCGTGTAGTGTCCGTCCTCGCGAGGCTGTTGCCAGAGTGTGTGGAGGTTGGGTTGCTCGAAGATGTCAGGGAGCTGGAGGGCGTAAGGGTGAGGATCGGGAAGTTCACCCTACTGAACTACGTTACTGGCGCGGCACTGGCGCTCTCGGGGGCCGAGGTCGAGCTCGAAGTTCAGTGAGCCTTTCTAACCCTGGCTACCTCATAATGCCGCGGAGTGAAGTAATAGTCGAACGGGTCCCTGCTGGAAATCCTGTAGTCTCTGGGGATCTCCCCTTCGTGTCTGGACTTTCTTCTTCTCACTCCGAGCAATTAAGTTCACCCCCTAACGTCTTATCCTTCGATAAACACATGTAGGCAATTCAGCGATAATTATTGATTTCGGCCCCCGAAGGATGGAGACCATTGAGCGCACATCGGGCACACTACCCGGCTTGGCGACCGTAATTGTTATATAGGATGCATAGAGGTTGGGCTGATGGGAGCAGGGCCGTGGGGTAGCGGTCTATCCTGCGGGGCTTTGGACCCCGCGACCCCGGTTCAAATCCGGGCGGCCCTACCACTCCGAATCGTTTTGAGAACCATAACAATAAGGGGACGGCTCTTTGGACGCGCTGCTGAAGATCTGCATACTGAATGCGCTGGCGGTGGTAGCTTTCGCCGTACTCGTCTGGGCGGCTTTTAGGTACGCACTTCCCTCCTGGTTCATCCTGGCGATTATCGTCCCAGGGGTTCTCGGGTCAGCGTGCGTTGACTACGTCATGATCAGCGTCGGTGTGTACGATGGCCCGTGGGAAACGGCATTCGCGAGCGTTGTGTACGCGGTGGCATGGTGGACAGGAAGACCCGGACCGTCCGGCCCGGGGTCCCGTTAGGGTTCCCCCGGGCCATCATCCGGCCGGGGCGTTCAATCCTCATCCTTCCGCTCTATCCGGAACTTCACGCGGTCCAACACGTGGGCGGCGCACGACAGTCAGATGTCGTAGCTCCTGATCACCATTTCCAGGTAGTTCAATACATCCCGCTTCTCGGCCATCGAGCGGCTCCCCCTAAGCTAGTTCCACGATTTCGTCCTCTAACTTTTTCGCGGTCTCCTTCAGGGCGAGCTCGATCGCGGGGACGTTGTGAGTGGTAGCGACTATCAGGTTGGCCTCCTTCACGCGACCCTCGTCGTCGGTCACGTAGTGGTGGATGAGCGTACCACGCGGCGCCTCGACGATGCCGACTCCTTCGCCCGCCTTGGGCTCGTAGTCCTCCTTGCACTCGTCCTCCTCGGTGATCACATCGTCCTCGAGCAGCATCTTGGCCTCCTCACACGCGGCCACGAGTTCCACGAGCCGGGCCCAGTTGATGGTGAGCGAGTAGTTCACGCACTCCCCGAACTCGTCGACGTACTCCTCGTAGAGCTCCTGGGCGCGCTCGGTCTTCATCTCCGAGCAGACGTTGAGCCGTGCACCCGGTCCTACCCTGTAGATACCGTCCGGGTACCCGACGTCCTTCAGGTACGGGTGTTTGACGTAGGAGTACTCTATGGTGCGCTCCGCGATCACGTCCTGGTATTCCTGCGGCTCGAAGCGCGTGACCTCCTCCCCGTTCGGATCCACTACCTTCACCTCGCCGTCGTAGAACTCGTGCTTGTCACCGTCTGAGACGAGACCCATGTGGTAAGTCTCGATGTTCCCTAGAGTCTCGAGCAGATCGATGTCGTGCTTCTCCCGGTACTCCTCCAGCGTCTCTTTGATCGCCTCGATGCCGACCTTGGCACCCTCGTACGCCATCTCGATCATCTCTTCGGCGCGGTTGAGCAGGTCATCGCGTGACTCCGGGTCGACCGGGGAGGAGACGCCGCCCGGGATCCCCGTCACGGGGTGTATGGCCTTACCTCCGGTAGCCTCTACGATGTCCTGACCGTAGCGACGCAGTTCGATCGCGATCTTTCCGACTTCCGGGTCGTCCTTGACTATCTTCACCACGTTACGCTGGAGCGGGTCCGCATCCGGTCCAACCACGTAGTCGGGCGCCGCCAGGAAGTAGAAGTGAAGCGCGTGGCTGTGGATCATGTTCCCGATGTGCATCAGCCACCGGATCTTGTGCCCGCCTTCGGGCGGCTCGGCGTCGAAGCACGCGTCCACGGCCTTGCAGGCCGCTAAATGGTGGGCAGTCTGGCAGATACCGCAGATCCTGGATACGATGTAGGGAACGTCCTCCGCGGGGCGGCCTTGGACGAACTTTTCGAACCCTCGGACTGCGAGGACTGCGAACTTGACGTCGGTCACCTCACCGTCCTCGACCTCGATGATGACTTCACCGTGTCCCTCTACCCTGGTCAGGGGGTGAATCTTGATCTCGGCCACCCGTTACTCCCCCTTCGAGCCGAAGATCACGTCACGATGACCCTTCAGTAGAGACGCGGCCATGGAGAACATGTAGAGCTTCCCAGGTAGGTCGACGAGTCCCTCCAGGATCTCCTCGACGTCGACGTCGGTCTCGAAGGACACCGAGGCGATCGCATCGAGGAACGCCGCACCCTGATCCAGTGCCTGCTTCGTCGGTCCGTTACACCCACGGCACGATAGTCCTCGGGACGGACAGGCCGCTCCACATCCGGCGACCGTGGCCGGTCCCATGCACGGGTAGCCCTGTTCGAGCAGGCACTTGTCCGGGTCGGGTCGGCCCTGACCGGTGCGGAACTTGATCTCCTCGATCGGGATGTCCTCCTTCTCGCGGGGACATTCCTCGCACAGGTTCGTCGTCGGGAGTTCGGGCTCCCGGTCCTCGAGGATGGCGGTGATGACCTCAGCGATGCTCTCCGGCTTGGGAGGGCAGCCCGGCAGCATGTAGTCGACGTCGATTACCTCGGGCAGCGGCCGCACGTAGCCGAAGAGCTCCGGAACGACCTCTTCCGGAGTCTCGCCTTCGTCGTCGGTGGTCGGGGTCTCCTTGAAGACCCACTCGAGGATGTCGTCCAGTTGGTACAGGTTGGCCAGCCCGTGGACTCCACCGTAGCAGGCGCATGTCCCCACGGCGACGACGATGTCGGCGGCCTCACGGAGTTCTTCCGCGACCTCGAGATCCTCCTCGTTTCGGATGCTTCCCTCGATCACCGCTACGTTCACGTGCTCTGGGATCTCCTTCTGGTCGACTAGTACGTAGCAGTACTCGATCTCGATGGCGTCCTCCAGGAGATCGAGTAACTTCTCGTGGAGATCGAGCAGTGACACGTGACACCCGACACAGGAGGACAGTTGAGCCGTCGCAATCGTCGCCTTACCCATCCCGCGCTCCCCCGGCGGTGGCCCGCGCGTGATTTAATACCGGATTGGGATTGAAGGATCGAATGCTACCCAACAGCTTCGACCGGGGGGTCCCGGAATAGCCCATATTCACCTACCTGATGGACTGATACCGTTATGGTGGTGTGCCGTATTTTACGCTATGGCGGCCATACCGGTAGGTTTAGGGGCGCTGAGAATCCGGTCCGAGGGTCGTAAAACCATTCTGGTCGGATTGTTGGCGGGTCTCTCGTTCGTGTTCATGCAGGTGCCGATAGGCCATGCTCACGTGAACTTAACGGGACCGATCGGAATTCTACTGGGGCCTTGGAGTTCCGCCGTGGCTGTTTTCATCGTCAACTTGGCGTGTGCCCTAATGGGACACGGAGGAATAACCATCGTCGGATTGAACACCCTGATCAACTGGGGAGAAGCTGCCGGCGTGTGGGCACTCTACAGGCTTCTCAGGGAGAGGCTGGATTACGGTGCAGCCGCGGGGATCGCCACGTTCTCCGTCCTAGCCACATCGTCGGTGATTCCATCGTTCGTCATGGCTTGGGTTATCAACAAACCGGTACTTCCGTTCCTTCTCACACTGACCACGGTTTGGATAGTCACGGCGATCATCGAAGCCGTAATTACGGCATCGATGGTTAAGGCTCTCGCCCAAATGAAACCGGACTGGGTGAGAGATCTGTGAGGTTCACCGAAGCACTGGAGTGGTCGCTGACGGCTGAGACCGTGCTCCACCGTATACACCCATGGTCGAAGTTAGTCGGGCTGATGACCACGATCTTCGCCTCGATGTTACTGTACGATCCCGAGAGCATCGCCATCCTGTCGATACCGTACCTAATCGGGTGCATCTTAGCCCGCGTTCCCGTCCGGATCCTAGCGCGGTTGTCGATACCGCCGATGGCGTTCTTGGGCGCGGTCCTGCTCCTGATGTTGCCCTCGGGCGTCCCGGGCCGCGAGGTGTTGCTGTACGCCGTTCGGGGCGCGACCGATCTCTTAGCCGTGCTCGTGACGACGCTGACGACGCCCTTCAACGCGCTGTGGTCGGCCCTCGTCGTGGTGTTCCCACCCACGCTGGCGGAGACCGGTCTCATCTTCCATCGCTCGGTGTACCGGGCGTTCGAAGAGTTGGAGGGAACGTTGAACGCGATCCGGATCCGGGGATGGAGGCTCAGGTCGATCAACGTTCTGGGATCCGTTATCGCGACTCTCTTGATTCGAAGCCACCGGAGCGCGGAACTCGTGCAGGTAAGCGTGGAGGTACGCGGGGCGACGGGTAGGGTGCGACCGTTGAAAAGATTCGAGTTCACGCGGATAGACTTCGGATGGTTGACCATGGTGTTTTGCTCCGTGGCGTTATCGGGGGTGGTCTGAAATCGGGTATGCCGTTAAGATCAAATGCTTGACTCACGAGTATCCCGACGGCACTTGTGCTGTGTGCGGGTTGAGTCTACGAGTGAAAGAAGGTGAGTCCGTGGTTGTACTCGGACCGAACGGTTCTGGGAAGACCACTTTACTGCACCACATTCTCGGTCTGTTGACCCCCACCAAGGGACACATCCGGGTCCTAGGTCACGACTTGCCGGACGGAGTACGGGAAGTTCGGAAGCGTATAGGCGTGGTCTTCCAGGACGTCGACGACCAGCTCATCATGCCGACCGTATTGGAGGATGTGGCCTTCGGGCTAGTAAACCGCGGCATGCCGCGAGAAGAGGCGTTCGAGCGAGCCCGTGAGATCCTGGAACGGTTAGGCATTGAAGATCTGGAGGATCGGCCGCCGCAGTTCCTCAGCGGCGGACAGAAGAGGTTGGTAGCCTTGGCGGGGGCCGTAGCTCCGGAGCCCGACCTCCTGATTCTCGACGAGCCCACCTCAGGACTCGACTTCCGCGCCACCAGACTGTTCGTGCGACTCATCAGGGAGCTCAAGGAAGAGCTGGGGTTCACGATGATACTGACGACGTTCGACGTGGACATCGCGGCGGCGTTGGCGGAGCGCGTCGTGGTGATCCGAGAGGGGAAGACCGTGGCCGAAGGGTCTCCGGAAGACATCCTCACGGACGTCGACCTGATAAGAGAATCCGGGCTGAAACCCCCGGAGCACGTGGAACTACTCCGAAGGCTAGGAATCGAGAATCCACCGCTCGACATAAGCGAGGCGGAGGAGCTTCTGGTGGCCATGCTGGGGGAGGAGAGCCGTGGAAACCCGTAAGCTACGGCACCCCGAGGTCGACCTGGAGGGTGAGGTGGTCCTGTTACCTGTCGGGAGCACCGAGCAACACGGTCTACACTTACCCTTGGGCACCGATCACCTCATCGCGGAGGCGCTCTGCCGGGAGGTGTCGAAGCGGACCGGAGCACCCTGGTACCCGGCGATACCCTACGGTGTATCGCGCCACCACATGGGGTTCCCGGGTACGGTGTCGTTGAGAACGAAGACCATGGTCGCACTGCTCACGGACGTACACAGGTCGTTCCTACATCACGGGGCCGCGGCCACCTTAGCCGTCAACGGACACGGAGGAAACGAAGCCGCGTTAGGCACCGTCGCCGAGGAGGAAGAACGGTTTCATTGGATCAGTTGGTGGAAGTTAGCCCCGATCGACGAGCTCGAGACCGACTGGGGAGGTCATGCGGACGAGCTGGAGACCTCGGTGATGCTGTACTTGCACCCGGAGCTGGTAGGAGAGGAGCGTAAAGTCGACGGGAGACCGACGAAGCCTTGGGAGTTCCCGGACTATCACGAGATCTCGGAAACCGGAACGAAGGGAGACCCACGTCCCGCCACGGCGGACAAGGGGAAGAGAATCTTCAAGACCGTCGTCGAGCGGCTGGTGGATATTGTGGAGGAACTAAGGGAAATGTACGGGTGATTTGGCCCGACCTCACGTTGGGGACTGCGCGGATCACCGGAACCACTTCAGGCACCCATAATGTCCGAGCGGTACGCGACCGTCTCTGGGCCGGCCTGATGCTGTGCACTAACCGACGTCCCGTGATCGCACTGGCTTATGTGGAGGCGCTGAAGGTGCTGTAATGAATCGAAGACGCCGAAAGATATCGCGGAGGAGTTCCGATGATTAGGAGTCTCAGGACGCTCAAGCGGGCCGTGGTCGTGAACCCGTTGAACCCGCAATCCCTACGTGTTCTGGCTGTGGAGGTCGCAAGTGACGTCGTCACTGCAATGGCGTTCTCCGTAAGGTTCTCGCTACTGTGGATTCAGTGCGCTCCTCATGGACGGGATGACGCTGTCGAAGGAGCGGCCGGTTATGGGGAGAGTCTCAAGGGCCGTTACTGGTAGCCGCCGTCCATCTCGCTCTCACGGCATCGTTATCGGGCAAATAACGTTTCCCGCGTGGCGCTAAGCGAGCCGCTGGGATACCCGCTCGTAGAGTTCTTGGACGCGTTCCTGAGCCTCCTCGTCTAGCTTCAACTCCGCGAGTTTTTTCGTCCGTTCCCACCCGGGGTACTTCGACGTGCCGAGCCTGCGAGACCTTCGGAGGGTGTACACCACGACCTCCACCGTACCGTCCTCGCCCTCCTCGGTGACGACCTCGTACCGACCTCCGGTGTGCACGATCCCTTGCATCTGCTTGATAACGGCCGCCACGTCGTCCGGTAGCTCCTCCAGTTCCTCCTTCCGGGCGTACTTAGCGAGCACGTCGAACGCTTCCTCCAACCCTCTTCCACCCCCGCTGGAGCGAAGCTTAGGGGTTCAAAAGATGAGCGGTGTAATGGGTATCGATGAAGCCGGACGTGGACCCGTGTTCGGCCCTATGGTCGTGGCCGGTGTACTGGCTCCGAAGCGGGAGCTCGGCCTAGGCGCGAGAGATTCGAAGGAACTCACACGGAGTGCGCGTCGTAGACTGATCCGCGCGTTGATGTCGGACGAGCGATTAAGGGTGGACCTGAGGATAGTGTGGCCGTGGGAGATAGACGAAGAGGGCGTGGCGAAGGCGGAGTTCGAAGCTATCAGGGAGCTAGTACGCCGTGCTATGCCCGACGAGGTAATCCTGGACAAACCGGGAAACTACTCACCCGAGCGACTGCGAAGGGAGCTCGACTTGCCCGAAGGAATCAACCTAATCGCTGAAGAGAGGGCGGACGCGAAGTACGAAGTAGTTTCAGCGGCCTCGATCGTAGCCAAGACGTACCGTGACTGGATAGTAAGGCTCCTGGAGCTGGAATACGGAGAGGTCGGGTCGGGGTACCCTTCGGACCCCCGTACCGTAGATCGCCTTCGTCGGGAACTACGTCGGGGTGGTGAGTTGCTGAAGTACTTCAGACGGTCGTGGGAGACGTACAAGCGCGTTGAGAGTGAAGTGAAGCAGCGAAAGCTCGAGGACTTCTTCTGAGCGCGCGGAGGGGGGTTAAGACTGCGAATAGCAGGCCTGAGACCCGTGAGCTGCTCCGATGGCTTACCCGGTGAAGTGTGTGCGGTCCTTTGGACTCAAGGATGTCCGCTACGATGTCCATGGTGCCACAACCCGGAGACCCGCGATCCGAACGGGGGAAAGAAGGCCGATGTCGAGACCATCTTACGGGACGTGGAGAAGTACGCCGTTTACCTGGACGCACTGATAGTGAGCGGAGGAGAACCACTCCTGCAGCCGTGCGAGGAGCTGAAAGCGCTGGCACGTGGTGCTCGGGGCTTGGGTCTCAAGGTCGTCTTGGATACCTCCGGGTTCCCCCCGGATCGCCTCGGGAAGGTCATCTCGAGCTTCGACAGGGTAGCGCTGGACCTGAAAGCGCCTCTACGCGATGACGAGTACATGGAAGCGACTGGCGGCGGCATGACGGCTTCGGACTTCCTGAAAGCGGCCCGGATAGCACGCCGGCGATGTGACCTGGAACTGCGGATCACGGTGCATCCGTGGCTTGACGACGTGCCGAGGGTCGTGGAGGCAGTCCGGAAGGCGTCCCCCGACGTGGTGGTCGTTCAGCGATACGTCGGGGACAAGGAGGTCGGGATCGACCCCGAAGAACTCGCCGAGAAGCTCCGAGAGAGTTGTGAGAATGTCGTGGTACGGGTGTGATTATGTTTGAACGTTGCATTCGAAGTTAAGGATCGGGACGTGGCGGGCAGGCTCGGGCGTCTCGAGGTCAATGGCAGGAGACTGAAGACGCCCGCCCTGTTGCCCGTGGTTAACCCCAACAAACCCACCTTGGATCCACGGGAGATCTCCAAGCTAGGTTTCGACGGGGTGATCACGAACGCCTACATTATCCGGAAGCACGAGCACCTACGCGAGCAGGCGCTCGAGGAAGGCGTCCATGGGCTCCTTGGGTTCGACGGGTTCGTGATGACGGATTCCGGCTCGTTCCAGCTGGCGGAGTACGGCGATGTCGAAGTATCCAACGAAGAGATCGTGCGGTTCCAAGCGAAGATCGGGTCAGATGTGGGCACTATCCTCGACGTGCCGACGCCACCCGACGCTCCGAGGTCCAGGGTCGAACGTGACCTCGAGACCACACTGAAAAGGGCTCGCGAAGCGGTGGAGCTCGACGAACACCCTCCGTTAGCTCTCACCGTCCAAGGGTCCACGTACGAGGACCTTCGGAGACTGTGCGCAGAGAAACTGGCGGAGCTGCCGGCGGCGGTGTATCCCGTGGGAGGCGTCGTACCGCTGCTGGAGGAGTACCGGTTCGTAGACGTGGTACGAGTGGTCCTAGCCGCGAAGTCCTCGCTGCCTCCACATCGCCCTGTACACCTCTTCGGTTGCGGGCATCCGCTGGCGATTCCACTCGCCGTCGCGATGGGGTGCGATCTGTTCGACTCCGCATCTTACGCTATCTACGCCAGATCGGACCGGTACATGTCCATCCTAGGTACTCTGAAGTTAGAGGAGCTGGAGACCTTCCCGTGTTCCTGCCCAGCGTGTACACGACACGATCCGGACGACGTCCGCGAGATGGAGCCGCGAGAACGTACCCGAGTGTTGGCTACGCATAACCTCTACGAGTTGCGCAGGGTGATAGAGACCACGAGGCAGGCTATAGTGTCGGGAGAGCTATGGGAGTTGGCCGAATCGGTATGCCGAGCACATCCGCGTGCTTGGGCAGGGATGGTGGAGTTAGCGCGACGTGGAGGAGAACTGGAACGATGGTGTCCGGCCGTAAAGCGTAGCGTGTTCGTATGCGATGAGGTCTCGAAGGGACGTCCCGAGCTACGTCTCTACCGTCGACGGCTCCGGGACAGGTTCGGCGAGCTCTCGGGGCGTAAAGTGGTGAAAGGGATAAGCAGACCCTACGCAGAGATCGTCGAGTGGTTAGAACCATGGGAGCTGGCGTTCGCCGACGAGTGGTTAGGAGTGGTACCCGGAGAACTGTCATGGTCGTACCCTTGCCACTGCCTCGTGGAGCCTAGCGGGGATGATGAGGGTGAGGACCGACGGAGGGGTGAAGAGGGTCGCAGGCGCTGAGTTCGTCCTTTATAAGGAAGGGGGATCGGAGTTTTACGTGCCGGACCCGGAACGTTACTCTCAGGATGGCCTTCCCACCCGTGATGCACCGGTAGCGTTCGCACCGAACGCCGCCGTGAACAGGTCCGTACTCGTCCTGTTCCACCGAGTACGTCCTGTGAGGAGGTTCGGAGACGTGTTCTGTGGTGTCGGCGCCAGGGCCATCCGCCTTCATATTGAAGCCGAGGTGGAGTGGTCCGTACTATCCGATGTGAACCCCATTGCGTGTCAAATCGCAATGATCAACGTCCGGAGACTCGGACTACCATCGGAGGTTAGGTGTATGGATGCCGTCGCCGCACTTTCTACCTTCGACTTCGATGCCGTCGACTTGGACGTGTTCGGGACCCCGATACCGTTCGCCCAAGCCGCGTTTCGGTGCGTACGCGACGGTTACGTGCACGTCACCGCCACAGACCTCGAATCGCTGTATACCCCGGCGGCCCGCCGCAAATATCTCCTCGAGGGACCGCTCCCTCGGCGGGACACGGATCTAGAGGTCCGGGCTGTGGTAGGAGCCTTAGCGCGCTTAGCGGCTTCAGTTGACATCGGGATCGAGCCGATGTACTGCCTCGTCGAGCCCGGGGTTAGGATTCGGGTGGGATTGGAGTGCCGTAGGGGCCGGTCCAGAGCGAACGAAACTTTGGATATGCTAGACTACGTCGACGGGGTAGGACCGGTCTGGGGAGGTGATCTTCACGACGAAGACGTCGTCGAGGAGATGTTGGAAGAGCTCGACTGTACGGGTTGGAGCGAAAAACACGCCCGGGACGTCCGGAAGTCCCTAGAGGTAACATTTTGAGTATTCGAGGCGGATAGTCGGCGGGTGTCTCGAGTTGAACGAGGTGATCAGGGAGGTGGAGAAAGTCCGAGAAGCTCGAATTGCACGGACGCTGGCCACCCAGCATCCTGACGCGACGAAGTTCGTGAGGGTGCAGGAGGAGCCTGAGGAGGCCGTGGAGTGTCTGGTCGAGCTCGGCGCGGAGGAATACATGGTGGATTTCGAGGGCAAGCTGACGCCGTACCTGCAGCCCATTCAGGTCCTCATGGAACTGTACGACGCCGGCGTTCGGGTGGGAGAGGAACGTTTCGTGATCGTCAGGGTACCTAGTGCGACGAAGGAGAACGTACTACGCCAAGTCCAGGCCCTGCTGGGTGTAATGGAAGCCAACTCGGAGTTGCTTAAGGAGGACCCAGACGCCCGCGGGATCTTCGAGGTAGTACATCCCATGACGTCCTCGCCCGAAGAGCTCGTGGAAACAGTGGACAGGATCTCATACGCGCGCAGGTTCGCGTCCCGTGAGCTAGACGTACCACTTAAGGCGGGAAACCTCCGGATCATCCCACTTATCGAGGAAGTTCCCGAACTCCTAGACATTCGCAACATTCTAACGGGCTACGTGGAAGGGATGCGTGAAATCGGGATGGACGTCAGCTACCTCAGGGTGTTCATCGGACGCTCCGACCCCGCGCTATCCTACGGGCATCTTCCGGCGGTCCTCGCCTGCAAGCTGGCCATTTTCGAAGTGTATGAGCTGTCGGACGAACTAGGTGTCCCGATGGCGCCTATCTTAGGAGGCGGGTGCCTGCCGTTCCGCGGCCATATTAGGCCGGGAATGGAAGAAGAGTTCGTAGAGGAGTACGCGGGCACCGCCACGTACACCGTACAATCCGGATTCCGGTACGATCACGACCGGGAAAAGGCCGTTGCGTCCATCCGCCGCATTAACGAGCTCGCCGCGAACGACCCACTCCAACTTTCCGGGGACGACATCGAGTACCTCGTCTTAGCCACCGCGATCTTCATGAAGCACTACCTCAGCGTGTTCTTCCGTTGCATAGGTACGCTGAACATCGTCGCCGACATGATCCCCAATACAAGGGACCGATTGGCACGTAAGGGGCCCGTAGGGTACGCGCGGGACATTCCCGAACCTGACCGTGTCGGAGCACAGTGTAAGGACCTTGGAGATGTGGGTCGTGAGTTATACCGCGAACTGCGCCGAATGAGGGTCGAGAAGCTGCCCGAGCTGCCACGCGCGATCAAATTCACGGGAGCCTGCTACACCGTCGGGATGCCACCGGAGCTCATCGGAACCGGAAGGGGACTCGCGGAGATCGAGGAGCGGCTAGGTGAAGATGCGTTGGACGCTGTGATCTCACGATTGTACCCCATGCTACGCGAGGATCTGCAGTTCGCAGTGGAGTACACCTTCCTCGAAACGGCCGGATCCGTCCTACCGTCGTCCGGAGTAGCGATGGTCAACACCGACCTGGAGTACTGCGTCGAGTACCTCGACCTGGAACCCCCATCCGACTTCGAGTACCAGAACCTGGTACACACGTTGGAACCGTACCTCAGGTACGTGGTCTCGGAGGGTGGTGTAGAGGAAGTCAACCCGTTCGTGAGGGATCTCCTCCTCGAGATGGGCCGAATGCGTGGATCACTCGGATGACGGGGACGGATTCAAGTGCACGGCCTCGAAGATTTCCTTGACTAGTTCAGGGCCCACACCGAGGGCCACGCAATGGTGGTTCCCCCGCGGCTCGAACTCCTCCTCCACTAACAATCTAGCTTGAACGCGACACTGGTCGTCGCGCCATCGGGTCTCTACAACGGAAGCTCCGACGGCGTACGGGTACCGAGCCAACACGCACTCACCGGTCGGTAGGACACCTTTCACGGCGTGTGGTGCGCCGGTTTCCATGTGATCTACTATTTCGAGTTCTCTAAGCAACTCCAACGGGCAGGCACAGTGGGCGAGACGCGTCCCGTAGCGATCCAGCTCGATCACGTTTCCGATGAAGGGACGGATACGCGCGGGCGTTAGCAGGGTCGTGACCAGGGCGGCGGGATCGCCCTCGCAACAGTAAGGCACGTCCAGCGCGGAGAAGTACAGACAGGGAACCCGCACCGAACTCCTCGTAGAGGGAGAAGCAGTCCCCCGTGATCGCGTTGGCTCCGTATTGTGAGAGCACGGCATGCAATTTACCGGCCAAGTCCAGGAAGTTACGGTTCAACTCCGACGGATCGATACCGTGGGCACGGAGCTTCTCCTCGAAGGATCCGTCCGGATCGACCGATTTCACGTCCTCGAGGTCTACCTCGACCGTCTGGAGGTACGGGAGGTCGGAGGGGTCGGGACCTCTGATCCAGCTACATTTCCCTCCAACGACCAGGATACGGGTTCCCACGAGACGCTTGAAGGCACGTATTGCCTCCTCCGCACGGCCGACGTGAAGCGTCGATACGCCGACCTCGAGTGCGGCCGCTAGGGAGTTGTAGGAGTGCCAGTGGAGGAGGAGCACCGCCGAGGACCGCTCGAGGAGCGCCTCTATCGTGTCCTCCGTACCGCCGGTGGCTACCAGCGCCACGGTAGGTGAGTCGGGGACGTCCTCGGGGTCGGTAACGATCCTGGGTTCGAGGTTGAACCTATCAGCGAGCCGTTCGGCTCGTCGCAGTACATCTCGATCGGCTAAAGGGGAGGCCAGGATCGTGAGTTTCAAGGCCCCATCCCCTTGGCCCTGCGGTACTCGTTGAGGGTCACCAGCGTGAGCTCTTCCGGGTCGGTAATGTGGTGCGAGCGGCCGCCTGAGATTCCGGCGATGTGTTCGATCAACCGAATACCTTCCTCGGGCAGTTTAATCCCGATCGTAGAGATCGTCACTCCCATTCGGCTCGCTGCGGTAGCTTCGGATAGTGCCTTCGTCTCCGGATCGGGCTCCCCTTTGGTGGGTACCCCGTCCGTCAGTAGGATCATGTGCCAATCCCGATCTGGTCTTCCACAGCGTCTGAAAAGCTCAGTGCCTACGCGGATCGCATCGCCGATGTCCGTGGCACCACCGGGCTTCAGCGACATCACCTTGGTGATGATCTCCTCCACATCCGACGTGATGTCCACAACGATCTCCGCCTTAGTGTTGAACCCTACGATACCTACTCGGTCCCCCGCCTTCACGCTGAAGTGAGCGAGAGCTATCGCGGCGCGCTTAGCAGCGTCGATGCGGTCTCCCGACATGCTACCGGAGGTGTCTATGACGTACACGATATCGAGACATACCTCCTCCTCCCTGTCGAACGAGCGCAGATCTTCGGGAAGGATCTCGCGACGTCCGCGGCGAACGGCGGTCCGGAGTGATCCACGTACGTCGAGATTCGCGTAGGGATCTCCACGACGGTACTCTCGGGAGTAGCTCCTACTCCCAGTGCCTCGCTCACTCAGACGTTTAGCCGCATGATGTCCAAACTCGGTGCCTTCGAAGGCTTCGAGCTCCTCGATCAGCGCGGAAAACGCCGCGAGTTCTCTACCTTTTAGTGTCAGGCTCACGCCTCCTTGGTAAGATGGGCGCACGAACCCTAGTTTTTGAAGGATCTCCAGTCTCCTCTGGATTTCCTCCTCTAGCTCGTCTATGAGCGAGTAATCGTGCTGCTGTGAGGCGATTTCGTCGTAGGACCACCCCGTAATTTCCTCGATGAACCTCCGACCATATTTCCCCTTGACGTATGCCGCACTGGTAACCAGGGACTCCGCCAGCTGATCGGGTCGGATGTACTCTATACCCCGGTTGAGCAGTTGGCGGAGGACGCGGGCCGCGAAGACGTACTCCGGCTCCCCTTCGACGTATTTGCGCTGGTCCTCCTTCGTGAGGGCTCGGAATCGCAACCTCCTGTGGTACTCATCATCCAGAACCTCACCATCCGCGGCTGAATCGGTGGCTGAGGTCTTTTGACTCTCACTCCTCGAAACCGTACGAGAATCCGACCGACTTCGCTTTTCGCTTCCAAGCCTCGCCCCGTCCGGATGTTCCTGAGTACGCCTCGGCCTCCACCGGCGACTTCTCCGACGTCCCTCAGGGGCGCCAGTCGACGCCCCCTCATCGGGTTTCGACTTTCCCGGGATCCCGTCCGTGTCCGGCACTTCGGTCTTCCCGTATCCCTCGAGCACCTCCTGGATGATCTCTTTGATGACGTCCTCCTCCGATTTAACGTGTTGGACCCTCGGACTCAACTTGATGCGCTTGCGGAGGACCGAAGGAGCGACCTCGATGACGTCCTGCAGCTCGACCTTCGATCTCCCTTGCAACGCCGCATGAGTTTGCGCCCGCTCGTATAAACCGATGGTGGCGCGGACGCTGGCGGGCCTCTCGATGTCGTCGTGGTCTCGAGTGGCTCGAACCAGGTCGACTATGAACTCGAGGACGTACTCCGGGACCTTCACTCCGAAGTCTTCTCCCCGTTCGACGACGATGCGTTTCTCGGTCTCCTTGGATTTGGGATACGTCATCTTCACGGTATCAAAGCGATCTAGGAGAACCTCGGAGAGTTCCTCGGTTCCCGCGTATTCGTGTGGGTTCATGGTGGCGATCATGACGAAGTTGGCGGGGTAGTCAACTTCGTAACCCGCGATCGTAGCACGCTGCTCCTCTAAGACTTGGAGCAGCGCGTTCTGGAGCTTCTCGGGACATCGGTTGATCTCGTCGAAGAACACTACGCCACGGTTGCCTCGGAGCAGCTTCCCTGGAGTGAAAGCCCGAGGGTCGGTCGGTCCGTACTCGAGGGCCGCGATGGGATCTATGTCTCCGAGCAGATCCTCCGGAGTGAGGTCAGGACTCCCCTGAATCCGTACGAACCGCTCACACCCTGGAATGGTCTCCGTCTCGAGCTCGTCCTCGTCGCGAGCTCGGCACAAGGGACATACCGGCTCCTTCGGATGACAGTGGAAGGGACACCCCTTCACAACCTCAGCGGGAGGTAGGAGGTCCGCGACGGCGCGAGCGAGGGTCGTCTTGCCGATGCCGGGCGGACCCTCGATGAGCACGTGCCGTCCGGCGATGAGCGCGGAGAGAACCTGGATCTTGACCTCTCTCTGCCCGAGAATCTGAGGGAGGGGATCCTCGCCTTTACCGAGCTTCTCCAGGACTACCTCGCGCAGTTCCTCATACACTTCCCTGACAGTCAAGCCTGTTCCCCTCCGTACGGGCAGAAACGACGGACGAAGCACAACTCGCACTGGGGTTTTCGAGGACGGCATATCTCGCGTCCGAATTGTATGAGTGCGAGGTGCGCTTTACCGCGTTCGCCCTCGGGAACCATCTCGTGTACAGCCTCCTGGACCTCGAAGTACTCCTTCGAGTCGGTCAGACCGAGCCTCCTCGAAACCCGAGCTACGTGGGTATCGACCGGACAGACGTCATGACCACCCGCGAACAGCAACACCACGTCGGCTGTCTTCGGACCGACCCCTGGCAGACGCATTAACTCCCGTCGCGCTTCTTCCGTAGGCTTCTGAACGATCTCCTCGAGATCCAATCCGTCCGCGAGAATACGTTCACAGCACTCCTTGATCATTTTGGCCTTCTGACGGTAGAGCCCGGCGTCGCGGAGCGTCTCGACGAGATCCTTCAGATTCACTTCTGCGACGTCTTTCGGAGTCTTGAATTTCCGCAGGAACCTTTCCGCCACTCTGTCCGTCACGTCGTCCCTGGTCCGTTGAGATATGATGGCTTGAATGAGGGCCCGGAAAGGATCACGCCGTACCTTCAGCTTTTTCATGATGGGGTGATCCTCGTAGTGCTTTACGATCTCCATCACGGGATTCACGCGTCTCCCCGGCCCTACTCCCGGCGAAATCCTTAAACTCGGTACCGAGGGGAACATCCTGAAGCCCGGTACCGAAAGGCCGCCGCCACCGGGGTGGTCCCCGGGCCGGACTTCAGATCCGGCGCGCCCCGAGTGGGGCGCGGGGTTCAATTCCCCGCGGCGGCCGCGGTCGTTCGTTATAACCCCCATAACGTTATCCTAGGCTGGAGGTAGCGCCGACTTCACGTGTTCCACGATTCTCCGAACGCGGGACTCGTCGTCTCTCGTCTCCGGACGCACGTACACCCTAACGGTGGGTATCTCGGAGAGCGTGCGCTCCTTCAGCGTCGCCACGATGTCGGAAACCTCGGATAGCGGGACATCACCATTACGCGTCCTCACGATCACCTCGTCGGAAGAGGGATCGTAAGGAACCACCTTCGAGGAATCCAACAGCACTCCGAAGGATTCTCCCAGGTGTTCCTCGGAGGTCTCCACGGCTACCTTGAAGAGCTCACCATGTCTCGGTTCCACGGCCGCCTGGTACTCGGCCACACACTTGTACAAGCGCCGGTTCTTCAGGACCTCCACGAATTCACGGCTCTCGGGGTTCTCCTCCAACGCGCGTAGTAGGGCGGAGTCGTCCATGCTTTGAAACGCGGATAGTGCGTCTTCGCTTCGACTCAGCCGATCCGGGTCGAATATACGGAGGTCCAGGTCGCCGTCCTCGGCGGCAACGTGCATCGCCCAGAGTAACATCGCGTCGCCGGCACGGCATGTCTTGTGGAAATACACCGCCCTGTACATGTGGTAGCGGGATATCAGCACGGACTCCGCCGCTTCCAACCCCTTCTCATGTACGACCACGGGATCACCCAACTCCAGGGTGTGCAGGAGCCTGTCGAGTTCGATGCGGCCGTACTCCACGCTGGCGTGAAGGGAATCACGCATGAGGTAGTCCAGGCGGTCTACACCGAGGTTCCCGGCGATCACGGAGTGGAGTACGCCAGTCCATCCATCGCCGGGTCCGAACGCCACTTCCAAGGTAACCTCGACGTCCATGGCGTCGGCCCTCTCCAGCACGACCTTAGCTACGGCACGACCGATGTCCTCGTGATCGACCCCGAGCTCCTCCTCCAACAGCGGTTCCGGGACATGCGAAAAGGGCGGATGCCCCACATCATGCAACAGACCGGCCAGCCCTAGCACCTCCTCGATGTAGGATCTCGAGAACTTACCGACGTCCGGCACGTTACGCTTGAGCTCTTCCCAGTGAATCTCCATCACGCGGTCACACAGGTACTTCACGCCCAAGCTATGTTCGAGCCTCGTGTGGGTGGCGCCAGGGTATACCAGCTCCGCGAGACCCAACTGCCGGACTCTCCTCAACCGTTGGACTTCGGGTGAGTCCAGTACGCGCTCCTCAGCCCCCTGTAGCTCGACGAATCCGTGGACTGGTATCCTGATGATCCGGCCCATCCTCTTTCCCCCGTAGCTCTCGTTCGACTTTCTCGACGGCCCACTGGTACTCCTCACTCCAAATCGTCCTCTTGACGACTTCCAGAGCCCTTTTGCAGGCGTCCACGTGGTCCTCATCTAAGTGGATTCGAGTCAACTCCACGAGCGCTTCCAGTAAGGCGGACTCACCCCGGACTAGAGCTCGGGGACGGGGGTGGAGGAGCCCCCACCCTACAACCTGCAACTCCGCCGTCAGCGGTTTCCCTTCGTGGATCTCCTTAGCTTCCAGCTCAAGGTAAGCCCTGGTCCCCTCCGCGACCTTGGTCCCGTCCCCGACGGTCTCGATAGCCAACTCCTTCGACAGCGCTTTCAAGAAGCGGATGGGATCAGGTACTATACACGCGGTGAGCTCTTCGGTTCGAACGAAGTTCTCGTAGGTACGAGAGCCCGGGTACAGGTTCACGACGATGGAATCCCCGCGCACGCGCAGCCCCACAGGTGCTACGTTTTCACCCGCCGGCCCGTCGGTCACCGCGAGAACTTCATTGACGGCATCCCGGCGCAGTCCGAAGAACTCCAGGGGAGGTTCGATCTCCCCGCTCAAGATCTTCTCGGCGATCCGCCGTGCCTCCTCCGGAGTACTTACACGGAACAGCTCGGGACAGGAGAGTACCCTGGCGAGGTACACCGTCAGGGTCTCATCCCCAGATAGCAAGCGTACCCTACCCCCGCCGCCAACAGATCGGCCGTCGAGCCTGGGTTTATACCATCCTCGTGTAACTCACGGTCGAGCTCATAGAGGGCTCGGGTTTCGGTCACCGGTCTGTCCCCAGCGATCCGCAGGATTTCCTGTGCAGCCTCGGAAACTCGTAAAGCCACCCTGAATCCGTGCTTCCTCCAAATCAGCGTATCCGGCCGCGTGGCGAGCTCTTCTAGGAACGTTCGAACCACCGCCTCGTTGATGTCGTACTCCTCGCGCAGCTCTATCACACGGAGGCCGATTCGAAGACTGCGCTCGAGTCCGCGCACCCAATCCTCGGCTACCGCATCACGGTGCGCGGCCGCCTGCAGCGCCTCGTACATCGTTATCCCCTTCTCCAGCACGTCCTCCGGACGTGAAACGTCCGGAGCCCTGGATCCCCGGATCCTGCGCATCCCGCCGGCACCGGCCAACCTGATAGCCCGGTACAAGTAGTACGCATCCCGCTCCTCGGTCTCCTTCGCCAACTTCAGGGCCTCACGCCGAACGTCGCTGGGATCCAAGGAAGCACGGGCAAGAGCTGAAGCTAGCAGGACGTCGAGGAGCAGGATACCAAGATTCGTGTTCCCACCGGTGTGAGCCGACATGGAGTGTCGAACCGCCTCGTAGAGGTAGCGCCCGAGCGGGACGCGCTCTCCCCTGGTCGCCATCTCCGCCACTTCTCGGAGTACCGGCTGTGCGGCGACGGCGCTGGCCAGGAAGTGCTCGAACCTGGTGTCGTCGAAATCCCTGGTTCTGTGGACGTTTCCGGGCTTAGGCCAACTTGAGACCTCCAGAAGCGCTCCGAGGGTTAAGCTGACGGCGATACGCTCCGGCTCGTTCACCAAATGACGAACCACCCCACTACGTAGCCGAGGAGGAACCCCGCCACCACGTCTGACGGGTAGTGAGCCCGGGAAAGCACTCTGGATATCGCCACGATGATGGCCACTACGACGACCACGATCCCCAAATTGGAGGACAGCTTCCAGAACACCGGGATTAGCGAAGCCACTCTGGCGGTATGGGTGCTGGGGAAAGAATACCCCCACGGAGTTCTACCTTCTCTCTGGGGTCGGGGTCTACCGACGACCACCTTCAAAATCTCGCTGGATACCATGGAAAGGACCAGCGCTTCGAGCACCTGGAAACCCAGCGGACGGTCGAACAGCATTAGGATCAGAGAAGAGGGGAATAAAACCCAACCACTGAAGATGAAACCGATGAGCTCGAAGACCGGGTGGGGCCGTCTCGGGATCTTCTCGATCACGCGATGATCGAACCGCACTACGATTTCAGCCACCGCACCACCTCCGGAGCGAAGTACGTGAGTATCAAATCCGCCCCAGCTCTCTTGATGCACGTTAGGGACTCCAGCACAGCGGTCCGGTAATCCACGTACCCCGCCTCGGCCGCCGCCTTGATCATCGCGTATTCACCGCTAACCTGATAGGCCGCGATGGGGTGGTCGAACCTCCGCCGAGCCTCGCGCACCACGTCCAGGTAGGGCATCGCCGGCTTAATCATTAAGATGTCCGCTCCCTCCTCGGCGTCTAGCTCCAGCTCGCGGATCGCCTGGCGGAAGCACCGAGGATCCATCTGGTAAGTGCTCCGATCCCCGAACTCCGGTGCCGAGTCCGCTGCGTCCCGGAACGGGCCGTAGAACGCGCTGTGATACTTGGCCGCATAAGACATGATCAGGACATCGTCGAAACCCTCGCTCTCAAGCGCCTCTCTAATCACCTTCACCCGACCGTCCATCATATCGGAGGGGGCGACTATGTCGGCCCCGGCTTCGGCGTGGGAAAGAGCCACCTCCGCCAAGACCTCCAGGGTGGGGTCGTTCAGCACCTTACCCGTATCCTCGTCGACGAGGCCGCAATGACCGTGGGTAGTGTACTGGCAGAGACAAACGTCCGTGACCACGACAATGTCGTCGCCGTACTCCTCCTTGAGCGCCCGCACGGTCCTTTGGACTATACCCTCGGGATCCGCGGCGACTCGACCTTCAGGGTCCTTTTCTCTCGGGATCCCGAAGAGTATGAACGCCCGTAGGCCCAGGTCCAGGAGTTCTCTAACTGTCTCGACGGCAGTTTCCACGGAGTGGTAGCGTTGACCGGGCATTGAGGGAATTTCGTGGGTCTTCCCGTCCTCACGTACGAAGATCGGGTAGATTAGATCGTCCGGGCGCACTTCCGTTTCGGCGACGAGATCACGGATCGCCTCGGACTTACGATACCTGCGCATGCGGACGGTCGGATACAATCCGTCTCTCCCCCACGGGGAGTGCTTCAAGTTGATACGCGGGAGGAAGGAGTCCCGTGAAACGGCGTTCGGTGTGGTAGACGTGTTCAAAGAGGCGTTCATAAAGTGGTCGGAGGGATGGGCGCGGCTGAAGGAGTTCGACCGGGAAGAAATGCTAAGCGCTTATTCTAGCTTCTTTCGGAGTCGATTTGGGGTGAATTTTAAGGAGAGAAACGTTGTGGAACTTTTGAATCTTATTTACAGAATAGCCGTCGAGTATAGGAATATACTCGACGTAGGTGAGAAGACTTTAACTGGCAAATTACGTACATATTTCATTCCTGTTATAATGGTAATTATGGTAAAACAGTTTTATGGAAGAATTAAAAGAAAAGAAGCAATGAAGTACGTACGGGACGCATTACAGTTTTACAAGACGGCGTATGAGTTATCAGGTAGGGAAGAAGGATTTGAGGAAATATTGGTTGGATCCTTATTACCTATTGAAGTGCGTAAGGGAGAGAAATTGCCGAAATTCTTCGAAGAATCGTTTAAAGATAGCACCATTAGGAAATTTTTAGGGTTAGAAAGCGAGTCTGGCTCGGTAAAATTTGGACTTGGATGTGTATTCATTCCATCATGGCAATTTCGCGAGCTAAGGGCTGAGATAAAATTCGGAAAAGGGTTCGGTAGAGACGGAGGTTATGTAGAGTACGTGGTGCACAGAGCGGGAACGTTTCGTGAGTGTTTACTCATGGTCCCACAGCTGAGACTCGTACTCGTGGAGAACGCCGATACTCCCGACAAGCGGGTGTTCTTACCGTTCGATATGTTGGAGCTCGTACCACCGGATCCGGCGGCGAGGATGAAACTGGAGAGTCTAGCCGTTAAGCTCACTCGCCCGTCTTAGGGCCCTGCACGCCGCTCTACGGTACTCGTCCGGCAGCTCCATGATCGCGGACGTCAGGACGTTGATCAGCCGCTTGGTGTAAGCCTCCGCGAAGTCTTGGAGGACGTTTTCCGGATCTCCCGTCTTCAACCTCCGCAGTGCGCGCTCGAGCTCCCGATCCTTAATTTCATGCAGCGACTTCGCGACATCGGCCACGAGGCGTCGCTCCTTCAGCTTTTCAAGCTCTTCTTCCACGGTTGAGAGTTCCTCTTCGATTAGCTTCTCCACCTTGGGAATCTCTTTACGCCGCCTCTCGAGGTTCTCCCGCGCGATCACTCGGAGATCATCGATAGTGCGTACCTCGACGTCTTCGATGTTCTCCACTCCCTCTTCGACGTCTCTGGGATTAGCGATATCGATTATCAGGATCGGGGATCGACGATCTCTCTTACGCAAGGCTTCTCTAACGTCGTCGACATGGATCACGGGATGTGGGGCGGCCGTCGCTGAAACCACGACATCCGACCGGGCGAGATGATCCACGAGCTCGTCGAACCGTACCGCCTCTCCGCCCAGATCCCTCGCGAGCTCGACGGCTCGCTCGTAGGTGCGGTTCGCCACGAGAACTGCTCTGACGCCCCTATCGACTAGGGACTTAGCCACGGTCTTTCCCATCTCACCGGCGCCGACTACGAGAACGGTCTTATCGTGGAGGGATCCCAGCTCCCGCTCCGCCAGCTCGACAGCGGCGGATCCTATAGACACCGCACCTTCACTGATCCGAGTCTCCTCCCGGGCCCGTTTGCCCAGGTTGATCGCCCTCCGGAAGACTATCTTGAGGGCTTCATCCAACGTACCCAACCGTGCGGCACGGTCGTACGCCTTTTTCACCTGACGTAGGATTTCCTGCTCCCCCACCATCATCGACTCCAGCCCACAAGCGACACGGAATAGGTGCCTCACAGCTTCCGAACCTCGTTTAACCCAAGCATCGTCGTGTATGAGATCCCCAAGCTCCTCGGCACGATCCCTAGCCCCCGAGGCGTACACCTCGACGCGGTTGCATGTCTGAAGGAGGACACAGCCGGAGAGTCCGAAGGACTCGACGATGTCCCTCACAGCCTCATCGGACTCGAACCTGGCCTTCTCCAGCTCCTCTACTTCCGCCTCCTTGTGGGTGATACCGACGCACACCAGGTCCTCCATCTACCTCCCTCCTCGCGGTTGTCGGTCAACGTGGTCGCACGATGTTAATTAGCGGCCGGTTCCATCGTGGCAGGGGGGAGAATCCCGTGTCGAAGTCCGAAGCCATGGCCCACCTTTCCGTCATGGAAGCGACCTATAACGTGAAGATCAAGAACAAGGAGGAGGCTGCCGAGGCGATCGCGGAGAAGGCGATGGAGTTCGGAGTCGAACCCATCCACATCTGCACTGCCCTCAACACTTGGCTGGCCCGCATGATGTCGGAGGGAGAAATCGAGGAGGGTGACGAAATAGAGATTCCACGGGAGCTCATCGAAGGTATCGAGGTGAAGGGCTAACCCAAGATGCCGGCGGCCAGCTCGAAGGCCGTGACGATTCGTGCAGCCACCGTCCACGCGTCCAGGGGTTCGTCGTATATTCGAACGACATCGTCCGCACGATCGTAGAACTCCTCCGAGAAGTCCCCCTTCGGGAAGCCACCCACCACGACTCCTATCCTTTCCACGCCGGCGTCCAGGAGCCCGGCCATATAGCCGACGGGTTCGATCAGATCGCCTCGTTCGGAAAGTAACACGTTGACCTCGTTGGCCTCCAGCACGTCCCACACGCTGACATCCAGGACCTCTATCAGCGGCTCATCGGAATCCGGAGGCGCCTGACCCTCCTTGAGGACCTGCTCCATGAGCCCAATGAACCGATACTGATCCCTCGGTAGCCTGACGTCTCCACGGAACCATATGACGCGGTCATGTCTGGTGTGTACGTACACGTCTAGGGCGTTCTCCCGGGATGCGGGGGAGTCCAGTACGTGAAGCAGCGTCACGTGAACTATGTCGGGGCGACCCCGACGGTCACGCTCCGGGAGCCGTTTATCGCGCATGGCTACGTGATGCTTGCTCGCTATGAGGAGACATTCTCCCGGCTTTTTCCCACGTCGTTTCGCCCACCTCACCACGTGTTGATGGCCCCTGAGCTTGGGCGGGATGAACTCCAGCTCCGACTCCGCTAGCACGAAACAAAGACGCGGCATGCGGGGGCTACCCCCGTGACGTCCCTCGTCATCACGGATATCGACGGCACGATCACGGGAGATGATAGAGCCGTCCACCTAAAGTGCATCCGGTACCTGCGGGAACTACAGAAACGCGGGATACCGGTTGGGATCGCCACCGGTAACACCCTCTGTTACTCCAGATCGGCGGCGACCCTCCTCGGCTTCGAGGGTCCATTGATTGCGGAGAACGGAGGGATAGTCGCCGTGGACGACGAGGAGATCAGCACGGTGCCCGAAGAGGACATCGAGTTAATTCAGGAGGCGTACCGAGAGCTCCGTCGGCGACTCGGTGTGAGGCGTACCGAACCACCAGGGCTCCGCCGGACCGAGGTCGCTATCTATCGGGATGTACCCATCGAGGAAGTCGAACGCGTGTTGGATGGGCTCGGATACTCCGGCCGTATCGAGGTAGTGGACACGGGCTTCGCGTATCATTTGAAGTCCAAACGGGTGGACAAAGGGAAGGGGCTCTTAGTCATCTGTGAGCGACTCGGTATCGACCCGGACGACGTGGTGGCCATAGGAGACGGGGACAACGATGCTCCACTGTTGAAAGCGGCGGGGCTGGGCGTGGCACCCGCGAACGCCACTGAGAACGTCAAACGGATCGCGGACGTAGTACTCGACGCCGAGAACGGTGAGGGAGTCGCCACCTTCCTTCGGAAGCTCCTCGAGGAGGTGGACGCTTGAAGCTGTATCCGTTAGTCCGTAAAGTGTTGAAGTTGCTGTCGTCGGCCGATTCCATCGGTATCATGGCTGATACCGATGCGGATGGCGTGTCGGGCGCAGCCACGCTCTGTGAAGCTTTCGGGGTAGCGGAGGACGACGTGTGGTTCCCCTCGGGAGGCTTCTACGGAGTGCCTAAGGACGCGCTCCGCGACATGCTAGAAGACTACGACGTCGTCGTCACCGTGGATCTTACACCTCCTCCCTTCCCGGAGGCTAGAGACAGGGTCGTGGTCATCGACCACCATCCCACGGACAGCCACTATCCGATGACTGTCAATCCGTACGAAATCCCAGCCCTCCCAACTCACACATCGGCGTCGGCTCTGGTCGGCATGCTCGCACACCGCACGGGAGGGCTGAATCGACCGTGGGTCCCACTGATAGGAGCGGCCGGGGACGGTATGGAGGGAGGGGCCGTGTACGAGACGCTAGCCTCGATGACGGATCCGGGGTATCTGGTTCCGAGTAGGGGCCGGAACCTCACCCCGCTGCAGGACGCGGCGGCTACCGTGAACGCGGCGCGTCGGGTGAAGTACGATGTAGGGGCCAGAGAAGCGCTGAAGGTGCTGATGTCGGCTGATTCCCCGTACGATGTGACGGAATCTCACCTACAGCGGTACCGAAAGCGAGTGAGGAAGCACCGGGCCATATGGTCGGGTGAGGCGGAGCGCACGGCGCACATCGTGGAAGGGGTCGGTTACGCGGAGATCCACACCGAAGTGGACGTCGAAGGGTTGGTCGCCCGTGACCTCGTCGATCGATTGAACCTCAGATGCTCCGTGGTGGTCAACCTCGCCAGAAAACCGTGCGGTCTTTACAAGGCGAGCGGTAGGTCCCAAGGCTTCCCGGTGAACGAGTTGATGGTGAAGATGGCGAGGTGGTTGGAAGGCTCCAAGGCCGGTGGACATCCCAACGCGGCGGCGCTGCATTTCTCCGACGGTGATCCACGAGAGGCGTTCAATCGGGCCCTTGACCTGCTGCAGCCTTGATGAGGCCTACGAACGGCGGCGACGGGTCACCGGGACGGGACTTGAACTCCGGATGGAACTGTGTGCCAACGAAGTAAGGATGATCCGGCAGTTCGAGGGCCTCCATGCGCCCGTCGGGGGAGTGTCCCGAAAACCTCAGTCCATGGTCCTCCAGTTCGCGAACGTACGACGGGTTCACTTCGTAACGGTGTCGATGCCGTTCCAAAACGATCTCACGGTCGTCGTAGAGGCGTCTGAGGAGCGATCCTTCCTCGAGCACCACGGGCTCGGCGCCTAACCGCATCGTGCCTCCTTTCCGCTTCACTCCGCGCTGTTCCGGGAGCAAGTCCACGACGGGATGATCGGTGTCGGGATTGAACTCCGTGCTGTGAGCGTCCTCGAGCCCGAGAACGCTGCGGGCGTACTCGACCACGACGAGCTGGAAGCCCAAGCAGATACCCAGGAACGGAACGTCGTTCTCCCGGGCGTATCGAACCGCCTCGATCTTACCTTCGACACCTCTCTTGCCGAAGCCACCTGGAACTAGTACACCGTCGGCGTCTTTCACCTCCTCCCACGCTTCGGAGTCGCCGGCTTCGAGCGCCTCCGAGTCCACCCACGCTACGTCCACGCCAACCCCGACATGAGCCCCGGCGTGGACTAAGGCCTCCCGGATGCTGATGTAGGCGTCCGGTAGGTCCACGTACTTACCCACGACCGCGATCCTGATCTCGTCGTCGGCTTCCTCGATCCTGGTAACGAAATCCAGCCAGTCGGAGTAATCGGGCTCGTCCGCGTCGAGACCCAGACGCTCGCAGATGTAATCGCCGAAGCCCTGACGCTCGAGCAACAACGGCACCTTGTACACCAGATCGACGTCGTGGGCGTCGATTACGGCCTCCCTCGGGACGTTCGTATGCAGGGCGATCTTCCGTTTGACGCCGTCGTCGAGGGGACGTTCACACCTGCACACGATGGCGTCCGGCTGGATACCTAGACTACGGAGCTCCTTGACGCTATGTTGGGTGGGCTTCGTCTTCAGCTCGTGGACGTGTTCCAAGTATGGGACGTAGGTCAGGTGGACGAACATCACGTTCTCTCGACCTTCCTCCAGCTGCAACTGCCGAACCGCCTCGTAGAAGGGCATCCCTTCAATGTCGCCGACGGTACCGCCTATCTCCACCAGCACGACGTCCGCACCGCTGGCCTTGCCCACCTCGCGGATCCACGACTTGATCTCGTCGGTTATGTGGGGAATCACCTGGACGGTCTCGCCCAAGTAGTCCCCACGGCGCTCCTTTTCGATCACCCGCTGGTAGATCTTGCCAGTCGTGATATTGTGGGCTCCGGATAGCGTGACGTCCATGAACCGTTCATAATGGCCCAGGTCCAGATCCGTCTCAACACCGTCCTCCGTGACGAACACCTCTCCATGTTGAAAAGGGTTCATGGTGCCCGCGTCCACGTTAATGTAAGGGTCGATCTTGACCGCGGTAACTTCCAGCTCTCGTGCCCTTAGGATCCTACCGATAGACGCCGTGGTGATACCTTTCCCGATACCGGACACTACCCCACCCGTGATCACGACGAACTTCACGAGCGCCCCTTCACGCTCCGAGACTCGAGAAAGAATAAGGTTGCGCGGTACTTCCCGATCCGCTCGGAACCGGACGCCACCCATCCCGTCCGCCTCTCGCCCGAGGTCGAGGTGCTTTGACACACCTAATTTCGGCGGTTCTCGATGCCGTTACGCCATCATTCGAACGATAAGACCCGAACGGTGCGCCGTAAAAAAGGACTCCTCCGCGACCGCGGGTACAGTCAGGCTAGAATCGCAACAATGATCGTCGTACTGGGTTTGGCGCGGCCAGTACGTTTGTGAGAATAACTCTCGAACGCCCGGTTCTCGGAGGTGAGAGGCCTTTGTACTCCATGCGAGTGGTGATCGAGGAAACCGACGTGACCATACGGGCGGACTCGAAGGAGTCCGTATCATCGGCGGCAAAGGCCGTGAAATTGCATCGTTCCGAACTCGACCGGTACGTCGCCAAGGATCCTGCTTTCGTGACGGCCAAAGTACCGGTGAGAACGCTTGAGGGCGCCCCCGAGGTCGCGAAGCTGATGTCAAGAGCTGCGGAACCGTTCGGAGTGGGTCCGATGGCGGCGGTAGCGGGAGCCATCGCGGAGTTAGCGGCCCGAGCCTCGGAGCCGACGGTGATCGTAGACAACGGGGGCGATGTACAGGTCAGGGCCAGGAGATCCGTAGTCGTCGGCCTGTACGTCTCGGACGACCATCCTCTCTCCGGTAGAATTGGGTTCGAGATCGAAGGAGTGCTCGGAGTCTGCACCAGCTCCGGCAAGTTCGGCCACTCTTACAGCGCCGGGAAGGCAGACGCCGTCACGGTATTCGCGGAGCGAGCTTCGCTCGCGGATGCTGCCGCCACGGCCATCTGCAACCTTACTTCCGGTGACGACCCGGAGGCCGCGGTACAGCGCGCCCTCGAGTTCGCCGACGACTTCACCGGGGACTTGATCGAAGCCGCCGTCGTTATTCGAGGGGACTTCGTCGGGATTTCCGGCCGTCCACCCAAGATCGTGTCGCTGAGAGGTGGCCGGATTAAACCAGCACGCCTCGAACCGACTATCTAGCGCTACTTCGTGCGGAAGAACCGGGCGAACTCTGGATACCCGGCTTTCCTTACCCTCTCCTGCAAAGCCTCCAGGAACTCTACGAGACCTTCTCCCGTCTTGGCCGAGATCGGGAACAAGGTGTCGAGCCACTGGCGCCACGGGGGGAAGAGGCCTAACGCCTCGGCGACGGCGTCCATGTGTTCCTCGAACTCGATCGGTTTGATCTTGTCGATCTTGTTCGCCGCAACTATGGGGTCCAATCCTACCTCGTTCAGGAACTGGAACATCTCACGGTCGATGGGTATTTCGCCCCTCCGCTCCCAGCGTTCCGCTATCTCCGGAAGAGCCTTGGCGTCCACCACGTGGATCGCGAACAGGATATTATCCTTTTCTTCCAGGTAGCGAACGATGAGATCCTTAACGCGCTCTTGATACCTCCTGGGAACCCCGCTCATGAACCCGAATCCGGGCATGTCGACTAGAACGAGCTCGCCGTCTAGCTCGTGAAAGACGGGTTTACGGGTGACGCCGGGACGCTTACCTACTCGGACGTCGGCGGCCCCTCTGGTTATCGCCCTGATTAAGCTGGACTTACCCACGTTCGAGCGACCTACGAGCACGATTTCGGGCAGATCCCGCTCTTCGAGCGGGTCCTCCGGCACGTAACTGTGAACCGCCAAGACGCCCTTACACCGCCGCCATCGTGTGGGCGATTATCAGCAGCACGGCCACCGCGAAGCACGCGTAGAGTATGTAATCAGGGTCTATCTTGATCCCGGGCGCTTCCTCGTCCCAGAAGCTTAGGATACCCGCACGTGCCGGTGGCATCTCGGCCCTCTTCTTCTCCATCTTCTTACCCAAACCCGCCACCCCCAACACCGTACGATCGTGCCATCTAAATACGCTTGCACCCGCGGGTTCGGGGACGACTTTCTGATTTTCGCGCCGCAAGAGGGGGTCAGACGGGTGTCGATAACCCCTCTCATCGCTCGGAAGCTCGACGGTGCGCTGATATTCGGGATCGCAGAGTTGGCGGGCAAATCCTGAAAGGTAGTCCGTGAAAAGGTGTACCGTGATACCGCCGCGTTTCTGGTCGAGGGGCTCGATGAATATCTCGAGGATATGGAGCCTTCCGACGTCGCCGAAGCCGTGCTCAAGGCTTACTTCGAGGACGTAGAGCGGGTCGAAGAAGACGACACGATAATCTTCGAGTGCAGAACTAGCTTTCCGATGCTCCGTTTTATACATGATTACGCCGAGGAGCACCCCGAGTTCGAAAAGTACGTGAAGCCGGAGGGGGATATAGAGAAAAGGAGTGAAGTGCTGGAAGGGGAAAATTAGACCGGATGTTCCGATCGATCGGTGGACATCCTGCGGTAGTACTGTTCCAATATCTCATGAAGAACTTAGGCGAGCCGTATCGAATGATCATAGAGCGCGTGGACCGAAGGGAACGTCCATTCAAGGTACGAGTAGTCGTAGAACCCGAGTGAAATAACGTCTTCACACGGTAGGATCATCCCACTCAGACATCCTATCCGTTACTTCCTCAGCTTCCTTGACTATCCGAGAGGCTCGCCGTAAATCCCCCTCTGCCAACGCTTCCAACGCTCTATACAAGTACGAAGTTTCAATAGCAGCCAGAGCGCGCCGTACCTCGTTACGCGCGTATTTTTCAGCAGCTCCTGCGAACCCTTTCAGGGATAATCGAGAACCTAATTTCATTCCGCGAAGGTACCATTCCGCACGGACTTTTCGGGCATGAGGTACGCCGGGAACTTCCTTCTCCGGCTTGATTACGAGTCCCTCAAGCTCCTCTTCTTCAACCCGGTTCATAAGTTCACGTGCCACTTGCTCTGCCTCTCCGAGATCACATAAGGTGCTGGGAACGGGCTTTATTCGATCACCATCGATCATATCAGCCAACAGCTCATATTGCCGTATTTTAGGTTTTTGAATAGTGATTTCACCGTCATACATATCCAGTTCGTATACGTAGTATACGGGTTCCGAGTCCTCAGGCTCGTACGCGGCGAGATCGTCCAGAACGCTTAGAATATCCCGAAGTATTTCAACGGCATCCTCCGGCACGTAGTCCTTGTCGTGGGCGATAGCCGTGAGTCGTTCGATCTCTTCGTGTAACCTCTGGAACTCATCGTCGTCGGCCAGTTTAACATCGGGCAGTCTGCGCTGGATGGTGTAGAGCGTTCTCACGTGGCGGCGGACCTTAGACAGCCTATCGAAAAGCTTTCCAAGCCAGGCTCGCGGAACCCGCTTGCGGCGGGGGTTCAAGGTGTATCTAGACATGAGCCGGACGTGGTAATCTATGTAGTCGAGCGTCTCGTTCCACAGTTCGAACACCGAGGTTCCGAAGAGGGACAACGGCAACAGCTCGCCCTCGACGATCGTGAGGGAGTGCTCCGACGGATCGAGCACTGATTGGACGTACTCCTCGACCTCCTCCACTCGGACCCAGCTTCTGGTATGGGCTATTACGGGTTCGCCGAGTTCGCTTTCGAGCACGCGGCCGAGCACTACCCGCACGTTCGTACCGTCTTTTTTCTCCTCTATCCGAAGGGATTCGTTCGAACTCACGTGCTCCAGCTCCGTGATGTACAGTCTTACGGTATGTTCGACGGTTTCGGGCAGCGCGGCGGGCATCGTACGCGAGAACGTCAAGCGAGCCTTCGGTGGTAGCAGTGGCCGCTCGCCCGAAGGCGTCTCGATAGTTTCGGTATCGCTCATTTCGTCCTCCCCGACAGCAAGTCGGACGGCGATAATTCTGTGAAGTCCGGGACGACGATCACCTCGTGGTCGACCCCGAGTTCCTCGGCCACTTCGGGTAACTCCTCCTCGAGGACTTCGCCGACGCGGTCGTCCTCTTCGCGCACTAGGACGATGCGTTTGGCGCCGGACTTCCGGATGTATTCTTCGAGCTCCCTTCGGGCCCGCTCGACGGATTTCACGAGCCCCTCGGGTAGTTTTTCAGGCAAGTTAGGGTTCACCTTCCGATAGTCCTCCGGCACTAGCGGCCCTCCGGTCTGCACGATCGGAGCGTCTACGAGCTCCCTCAGGGCTTTACGCTCTCGCCCCCTTACCACCACCAGCACGGAGTCCTTGAACAAGTCGTCTAGGTCGCGCTCCGTCTCCTCCTCGACGCCGACGAGCTCTAGAACTGATCGTAAAATATCGTCCAACGCTCTGGCTACCTCCTGAGCCCGCTCGCCGCGTAGCACGTGTTCCGGAGCGGACTCGACCAGTGCGTGGTCCAGCTCCGCGGCTCGGTGAACGATCCTCCGGACGACCTCTTCGTCCAGCCGAAGCTCGTCGACGTCCGTGACAACCCTTATACGTCCTGACCGCTGGGAGACAGCGTGACTGAGGAGTTCTTCGAGCCTCTCAACGCGTGTCAACGTGGACCCCCCGATGACGAGTGAGCTGTTAGCCGAACGCTATTATGGGGAGAGGATGGCTGGCCGAGGGTCACCACCACCCCTCCTTCAGGATGCGCACCGGTCTCGCCCCTGTGAGTGAGAAGCCGCTGTGCTCCACCTCTACGAGCACCGGAGTGCCCTCGGAGCCACTCCCCTCGACTATATACTCTCCAGGAAGCGTGTTCGCGGCGATGTCGTGACCGACCACTACCTCAACGCTGCCTCCTTCCTGGACCTCCCTGAGCACGACCCCGAAGGTCCAGGTCCGATGGAACTTCCTCCTCACCCAAACCGTAGCCGCCGCTACTCCTAGGGCCGGTAACCCGAACACTATAAACCCGGGTAAGACTCCCTCAAGCGGCAGGACGAGCGCTACCACCGGAGGTACGTTCGTCAGTATTGCGGACAGTACGACGGACCCCAAGATAATGAGTGTGGAATGCCAGTACGGTAGCCAGTGGATGTCCTCTGAAGGTGAGACGCGGCGGAGCCATCCGAGACTGAAGGCCGTAACGAACGCCGAGATCACGGCCAAAGCTTCCCATAACATTACGGGCGGTGCTACGATTTCCTCCAAGATTACGAACACTACGGTCGCGAGGAGGGAAAACTGCAGCACTAAGACGGGCACGTCCCACGGCATTCTAGGAGCCGCCGCGATCCGCTTACCGCGTATCTCTATATCTTTGAAGGGTACTTGGGGCAGCTCCGGTAGCAGTACCTGACCCTCTCTCACCATTTCCATAACCGTCTGGAACTTGGACGCGGACTCCTCGGCCGTCCTGATGAGCTGCGAGGTGAATTTAGCGGAGCGTTTCGGGCCCTCTTTAAGCAGCTTCACTACTATCCAAGGCAAGTTCACGGTCACGTAACCGACGGCGGCGGTGAACTTCCACACGAACCGTCCGATCCGCTCGAGCACCAAGTCATTCCTCCCCGCTGAGCTCATCGCGGTAGGCTTCGAGCAGGCGCTCCTCCTTCCCTAGTACTTCGGCGGCAGAGGCCACGTTGTCCGATTCCTCGTAAACCTCGGACAACCGATCACGGTAGTTCTTATCGCGGAGCAGGTGATGATCGAGGATTATCTGGCCGGATCTCGAGGCCAACTTTCGCAGGTTCTTCACGGCCTTCTCCAGATTGTCCGAGGAGAATCGGAAACCGAGTAAGTACGTCGGTGGGCCACTGATCAGCACCAAATCCGGGTCGCGTTCTAGGATCCACTCCAACGCCGGTCCGTACACGGGACCCTGAACATCTGAGGCGTGAACGATCACGTGGTCACGGTGCGTTATCCTCAGTCCGAGAACGTACCCTAATCTCGTCCCTTCAGGCCCGTGCGGGAGTGGCTGCGAGAACTCGAGAACGGTCTCGCCGAACTCGAACCTCTTACCGTCGGCAAACTCGTAATCGACGCCTAGCTCATCCAACCCCTCAATCAGTGCCCGAGCCCTACCCGCCTGGCTCCGGTTAATGTTCTCGGTGGGATGCTTCATCAGAATCAGCTTATCTCGGTAAAGTTCCTTCGCCGTTTCAAGGTCGCAAGCTTCGTACTTCCGGTCGGTGAACGGGGTGTGGTGGTCGTAGTGGTAGTGCGATATCGTGACCACGTCCGCGCTGTCTGCGGCACGCTGGATACTCTCGCGCACCTCCTCAAGGGCTTCCCACTCCTCCTCCGACGGCGGTAAATTGTAGCGTTTCGGAGGGATTGACACACCAGGATCCACCAGTACAGTCACGTCCGGCGTTTCGATCAGTGTGGCCATCGACCTCACACCGAGGCTTTCGAACCCGAGCGGAACTACCCTCACGTTCCCGACTTTCAGTCCGGACGACACGGTCAAGTACCCCAGGGGTCGTCATCCCGGTTCGTCGGCCTACCTCGATCTCTTCATCCCGGCCTCGGAGTGGTCGCAGGATCGTCATAGTGAGGTCAGCGGTTGTTCGCTTCTTCATCGGCCGTGTATCTCACTTCTACGACCGGTGTTATGTTTCTGCCGGACTTGTCGTAGAACTCCACACGGTCCGGAGTATACGGGTACGCTGCGATCGCGTGGACGGCCCCCAACCTCTTGAACAGCATCAAGTCATCCTCCGAGGGTACCGGATCGCCGTATGGATGGGAGTGAAACGTTCCGATTACGTCGCAGGTGTGAACGGAGAGGAGATCGAAAATCGCACCGGAGTCGGAGGCTTCGAAAGGGACTACGATCAGCGAGTCGATCGTGATGGTTTCCGCGTCTATCGAGCCCCCTAACATCGCGAAGAATTCATCAGGGTGATTTTTATCGCTTGCCTCGAGGAGGGAGTCCAGGAGTCTCGCGTCGAATTCTACCCTTTTCACGCCGGACAAGCCGCCTTCCCTCCGCGGATCTTCTTAGCGGCGAGGTTAGCGGGCCGATGATATGGCTAATACCGTACCAGCCTATTACTGCAATCCCCGCGAAGGCTAATGTGCTGGCGATTACGGTCGTACGTGGTGATGGGAGCATCCGTGCGATCCTCCGCTGGGCTGCTTTGGTTGGATCGTAAATCACTCTGAGGTCGGCGATCTCGCGGATTTCTCCCTTCAAATCCGCGTACTCCGAAGGCGGGACCTCGACGTCGATCGTGGCTGTGACGCCAACCACTACGAATCCACTGGTGTACGTTATCCACCCCGAAAGCTCGTCGGCCAGCTGAGAGACTTTCGAAGGTGGGACGGACTTGAGATCCATACGGACGACCATCTTGGTGGGCGATGAGAACCTAACGTCTTTGACGCCGGGGAAGACTTTGGGCACTTTAGACTCGAACCACCTCCGACGGTCCGAGGGCACGGGTTCACTCATGGCAACTTCCAGCTCTAGGTATCGTCCGACGGGTTTCCCGCGGTACTTCTTAACCGCCTCCAAAGCTTTGGGTAAATCCGAGGGTGCCGTGCTCAGCTCGACCGTTAGGTACCCGTTCTTCTCCAGTCCAGCCACGACCTTGGGGATGTCCGAGAGCATGGGAGCGAGTAGGAAAAGTCCTACACCGGCTCCGATGATCGCCGCTCCGAGGGTGGTTGCTATCGGCGCCTTGATCCATCGCCCAACGACACCGATAGAGTAAGTTAAGAGTGCGAGTAACACTGTCGTGAGGGTCGCGACGGTCACGAATGCCGCACCCACGTGCCATCCCCCGGCGAGGTCCATGCGCAAACGTATTTAAATCCCGACTCACCCGCCGCGCCGGAGAACCCATCTTTGGGGGCCGACGTCACTTGATCGAGAAGGTGTTGGCGGATTTGAACCGGGTTGAGGGAGTGCATGGATCGTTAGTTGTCTCGAGCGACGGATTGATCATCGCAGAGGCCGTGCCTCCGGATATCGACTCCGAGATCGTGGGTGCGATTGCGACGACCGTATACGGTTCTGGCGAGCGAGTCGTCGACGAGATGAATCTAGGAGACCTCGAGCAAATGCTCATAGAGGCCACGCACGGGAAGGTGATGATCGTAGACGTGGGGGAGGACGCGACACTAGTCCTCGTCGTCGAGCCCGACGCCAACTTAGGACTTATCCGCCTCCGCGCTCGGGAGGCCGCTGAGGAGATCGCTAAGCAGCTTTAATGGTTTCCCCGAACCACCGCTAGGGAGCCTCGACCGTGATTAGAGCCGTCCTCAGAATTTTTAAAGGTATTTTAAGTGGGCGAGATGGTGAGGGAAGGGAGCGGGGATTTAAAGAGGCTAGGGAGGGCGCCGGAAGTTCGGAGGAGGATGGAGCCACGGAAGTCAGGGATGAAGTGATCCGACGAGCACTCGACGTCATCGGAGAGCAGCTCGATGTGGAGAAGCTCGTCGAGGAAGCCCGCAAAGATCTGACGTCGGCCCTGAACCGGGTTACCGAGTATTTCGGTCTGGAGAAACTAGTCGTGTTAGACGATTCTGGGAAGCCGATTGGGATAGTAGGAGACGGCCGGATGGAGGGCGGGTTGATAAACGCAGTTTACACGATACGTGAATCACTGGGCGACGTTGATACTATTTTAGTAACTTCGGAAGACTCGACTAACTACCTGGCGCTGTGTCTAGACGAGTACGTAGTAGTGTGTGAATCTAAAATGACCTTGTCCGACGCGGATATCTTCATGCTTAAAAATGACCTTGGAAAAGTTATAGATGCCGCAGTCTCGGGCCAGCGAGTGAAGTCTGAGATACCGTTCGTGGTAATCGACGAGCATGGTTTGGTGATCCTATCGAATGTAGATCGATGTGAAGAAGTTGGAGCATTGATCTCGCAGCTGTACAGGTTCGTCAAGGATCATGTGGAGGGCTCGATCGAATGGATCAAGATGACCACCGGTGAAAACAAGACCCTAGCTGTAAAACCCCATAACGATTTCCTCATAGCTTTCGTCGTGGAGTCAGATGTCGAGGACGCGGACGACGCGTGCGAGGAAACCGTTAAAACTCTTATCGAAAAGGTCGAGCGCGCCGTAGCCGGATCTCCGAGCCCTCCAGCCGAAAAAGGCGAGGGGTTAACCTGACTTGGCTGAGGCGGAACTTCCCGAGTCAGAGGCGTGTCGTGTGGTATGTATGGCCTCGGGTAAGGGAGGTACGGGCAAAACCACCGTAACCGCCAACTTGGGTACTGCGTTAGCCGAGCTCGGTGCTGAAACTTACATCCTGGATGCGGATATCGCCATGGCTAACTTGGGACTGATCCTCCGCATGGAAGATGCCCCAGTAACACTGCACGATGTACTGGCGGGAGAGGCCGACATCGAGGAGGCCATCTACGAGGGACCTCACGGTGTTAAGGTGATCCCCGCGGGCATATCACTGGAGGGCATTCGAAAGGCCAACCCCGACAGGCTGAGGGACGTAGTCGAGCACATAATAGACAGAGCGGACTTCCTGCTGATCGATGCGCCGGCAGGGTTAGGTAGGGACGCCATCACGGCCCTCTCCGCGTCGACGGAGAGCCTCTTAGTGGTCAACCCCGAGATAGCGTCGATCACCGACGCTCTTAAGGTTAAAGCGGTAGCCGAGCGGGTAGACACCCAGATCACGGGAGCCGTCGTCAACCGTGTCACGAAGGATAAGACCGAGCTGACGAAGGAAGAGGTCGAAAAAATCCTGGAAACTCCCGTAATGGTCGAAGTACCCGAGGATCCGGAGGTCCGAAGGGCCGCCGCCTTCGGAGAGCCGGTGGTGGTCCGCAGCCCCAAGTCCGCGGCCGCGCAGGCTTTCAAGAAGCTGGCCGCGGAGCTAGTGGGTATCGAGTACGAGGTGCCCGTTCCAGACAAGGAGGGAGTGTTGTCTAAGGTCATTAAGGGCCTGTTCGGACGGCGTTAGAAGCGGGCTTCCCATAACCTGTCCCCGACGTGATGGACGTTGCGGACGGCTCGACCCCTCTCAGACTCTTCGATTTCCCTCGCACTCATTAGGGCTATCCCCACGGCGAGAGGCCGCCGGTTGCGCTCGTCGATGACGACTACACCGTCACCCTCCTCGAACTCACCCCGCACTTCCACGATACCCGGCACCATGATATCGGCCCCGGAAGCCACCGGCTTGACGGCACCCATATCCACTATCACCACATGGCCGTAATTCCCCTCATCGAGTTGGAGGAGGGCATGAATCGTGGGAAACCAACCCTCATGTCGTTCGAAGGCCATTACCTTGCCGTCCTTGATCAGCAAGCGCTCGATATCATCGTCCTTGACGTACGCGACCTCCACAAGACCAGTGAGTACTTCGCCGAGACTAACCCCAGACGATACACGTAACTCCTCCAAAACTTCCTGAAGGTCCTTCTCCGAGATCGGATGTCGACGGGAAACCTTCATTCGCCAGCTCCCCCAGCCGCACGGGGGTCGGACGGTTTGAGACCGCACGACTGTCTTCGGGACTTCTTGGACGATATCGTGATAGTGGAGCTGAAGACGGGCAAGACGTTGCGAGGTAGGTTAGTGTCCTTCGACGGACACCTAAACCTGGTACTGGACGACTGCGTGGAGATAGATGAAGATTCCGAAGTCAGGCTCGGACGTGTGTTGATCCGAGGAGACAGCGTCACCTTGATATCACCTGCCGAAGTCGGATGAGCTGCCAGGGGGAGTGAGGCTTGGCGAAGGGAACCCCCTCCTTTGGTAAGCGTAACAAGACGAAGACACACGTCAGGTGCAGGAGATGCGGCCGTCGCGCATACCACGTGCGGAAAGGATATTGTGCAGCCTGTGGGTTCGGTCGCTCACGGCGCATCCGTCGGTACAGCTGGCAGAACAAGAAGGTGAACCGCAAGCGACGCCGCTAAGGGAGCCCCGGTAATGGCACGAGACGGACGACGGAAGTCACCCGTCGACGTCAGGATAATCGTGGAGGGAGCCGCCGACGCCGAGACCATCTCTAAAGTGATCCAACGGATGGCGCTCGGAGGAGAGTACAACATCACAGTGACGTCCATCATCCCTACTACCCACGCCCACATCGCACGACGGACCGCCGAAGGTGCGGACTTAGTGCTCATTGCCACCGACGCGGACAAGCCTGGTCGCAAACTGGCCAAGAAGTTCCAGGAAGAGCTACGCGGCGTCGTAGGTCGAGTGGAACGCGTGAAGATGCCCATCGGACACGACGTGGAACACGTGGACCTGGAAATAGTGGAGAAGGAGCTCCGCAGCGCCCTCGTCCGCGCCGGCCTCAAAAGTCTCAGGGACATTAAGGAGCTGCGCGAGGAGATCAAGGAGCTTCAAGAGGAAATCGAAGAGAAGGAAGAGCTCATCGAGGAACTCGAGGAGAAAGAATCGGAGTTGGAAGAACTGCGCGAGAGACTAAAGGAGATCGAGAAGGAAAAAGCGCTCCTGGAGGAGGAACGGGACAGACTACTGGATGAAGTCGAGCGGCTCAGAGACCGCCTCGAAGAGCTTGAGGAGGAGCTGGAATCCGCGGATCATCTGCGGATCATGGACCTCGAGTCCGTGTGTGAAGAGGCGGAGCTGAGCCCGGAGGACGTAGAGCCGGAGGTCCTAGAGGAGCTCGGAGAAGAGCTCGAAATCCCGATAGTGGTAGGGTCCACCCGAATTGCAGCACCGTCCAGGGAGGACGCTGTCAGGGTACTAAAGATCTACAAGCTCGCCCGAAAAGTGGTCGATGGCGAGGGGGAGGAGGAAAACGAAACGACTCCAGGAGATCCTGAAGTCTGATGATTTCTTTCTAGAGAAGGTGGAGAAGCTCGAGGAGCTCGCAGAAGGTGAACCCTGTGCCCTCGTCAGGCGCCAAAACGTTGAGTGGATAACCCATTTTCCCGGTCTAGCGTTCCACGCCGACTTCGAGTCCGAAGAGTACACGCTGGTTGTCCACCGTATGGATTCGAGGGCCGTTCGGGAGTGGCCGATTCCGGAGACCGTCGAAGTCATCACACACGATGAGGCCAACCGCCTGACTCCCGCCCGGGCCGTCGACGACGAGTCGGCGGCCCGCAAGGTACCCTGTTATAGGGTGAAGAACGTTAACGAGGACGTTACGAGGGCGCGTCTCTCCAAGTCGAAGAGTGAGCTGAGGTTCATTGAGGAGCTAGTGGAAGCGACCGAGCGGATACTCGTAAAAGTTCTCCCACCCGAAGACTCGGAGGCCGAGGTAGCATCCGACCTCATAAGGGAGGCCACGATTCGCGGCTTTCAAACGGCATTCGACCCTATAGTGGCGTATGACGAGGGTGCCGGTGTACCCCACCACCGACCGAGTCCCGAGGAAAAGACCTGGACGAAATGTGCGTTGGTAGATTACGGGATCAAGATGGTGTACTGCACGGACATCACGAGGACCGTAGTGTCCGAGAACGAGGCGGGAGACGTCCTCGAAGTCGTCGTGAACGCCCTCGAGGAGGCACTCCGAGAGCTTCAGGCGGGTGTGAACCCGAAGGAGCTCGAGGAAGAGCTGAGAGGGTGGATGGAAGACGAAGCGCCCGGATTCGAGTTCCCCCACAGCCTCGGCCACCATGTGGGAGTCACGGTCCACGAGGGCCGTCTCATGGGTCGATTGCCGGAGGGAGCCGTGATCACCGTAGAGCCCGGGCTTTACTCGGATGAGTTCGGGATCCGCGTCGAGGAAATGGTGGTCGTCGGGAAGCGAAAATGCCGAACGCTAACCAAGCTTCCGCGGGTGTGGGAGCGTTGAAGGAAGTCCTACCGGGTATTCGAGCGCTGGGAGATCTAGAAGCCGCGGAGAAAGTCGTCAAGAGGTGCTCCGGTGGAAGCACGGTGATGGTGTGTGTGATCGGTAGTACCGAAATCAGCCGCGTTCCCGGTATCTCAGCCGCGGGTAAAACGCCGGAGTCAACCTTTCACACACCCGCAGGAGATGTCGAGTTGATATACTACGACAGGATCATCAACGCCGAGGAGGTCCCACAGAACCCCGTGGGTGCTCCCTCACCCGCGGTGATAACGAAAGCCGTCGTGAACTTGGCGTCTATCCCCTTCTTGACGGTGGATGCCGGGGCAGCCGTGAAACCCGCTTGCCCCTACATCGACCTCGGAGGTGAGGTCGCGAGGGACTTCCGCGAAGGGCCGGCACTGTCGGAGGAAACCTACGACAGACTGCTGGAGTTCGGTAAAACGCTCGGTAAGGAGCTCACCCGCGATGTGGACTTCCTAACCGTGGGGGAAAGCGTGCCGGGCGGGACTACCACGGCGATGGCCGTGATGACTGCGTTGGGTTACGAAACCAGTGAAAAGTTCGCGAGCAGCTCCCACGATTCTCCGCACGATATCAAGGAGCGCGTGGTGAAAGAAGGCCTGGAGGCGCAAGGAGTAGAACCGGGTGACTTGGACGCCCACGAGGCGATCAGGAGGTTCGGAGATCCTATGATGCCTGCGGTGGTAGGCATCATCTACGGGTCCAGGACACCGGTGCTCTTGGCGGGTGGCACGCAGATGGCCCCAATCCTAGCGTATCTGGCGGAGGAAGGACAGTTGGACCCGGAACGGGTATTCGTCGGAACTACCAAATACGTGGTCGAAGACGAGGACTCCGACATCGAAAGTCTGTTCCGGCAAGTGGGTGACTACGTTCTATTCTCCGCGGACCCCGGGTTCTCGGAGTCCAAGTTCCGTGGGTTCAGGTTGTACGAGGAAGGGTACGTAAAGGAGGGTGTCGGTGCCGGTGGGGCTCAGGTAGCAGCTGCGTTGAAAACGAAAGGAGAGATCACACCGAAAGACGTTCTGAGGGAGTGCGAGCGGGTTTACGAGCGGTGGATGGATAAATTTTAACTAAATAACTTTTCTACCAAAGTACGCTCAAACCTACGATGCTCTAAGAAGTGGTTATTAGGATCTTTTATTAATATGTAGACTAAGTAAGGGTACAGAATCGGGAAGAAAACGACTATAAGTATGTGAATTCCGAAGTTCCTATAAGGTATTTTTCTGAAGAAAGATATGCACATATCCAGTTCATCAGCTAGCAATGATGCGATAGCACTTTCCCTCGCCTCATGCAGATAAAAATCCCGCATAAGCCTGTATGCAACGTACAGATACGCTACTCCGAAGGTGATGGTACCCAAAAATATCCACAAGACTTCATCCAAATGGCCCAACTCCTCGATATCTTTTACTTTCCTGAATATGGCCAAGTAACAGGACTTAGAGATGCACTCGGTGCGGTACAGTATCTCGGAAACTATACGGAACAGTTCCGAGGATCGCTCGAAGTGCTTGTTCCTCCTCCGGATGAGGATATAGAATAACGCCGCGTTGACCGCGAGGAAGGCCGCGAAGAGTACCACCGTTCCCACGGTGAGGGCGGTTCCACCGGCGGATACTACGGAGGCCCCACTGGCCGTCGCCACGCACACCGTAGCGATCACGGACACCGAGGCCGAGGCGAGCGGGCCCAGGACTACGACACCGATTCCGAGCGCGGGGTTCAGGATCATGTCAGTATCTTCCGCGCGTTTCAGAGCCCGCTCCAGTTCTCGAAGCCACTCGTCGGTGGACATGCCTCACCCTCCGCCGAACCTGTACTCTATGAAACACGGGCCTTCCTCCGACACCATGCACGGGCCTACGGGATCCGTCGGAGTACATTTCGTGCCGAACAACGGGCAGTCCCGGGGCTCGGCCAACCCTCGCAGTATCCGATCACATATGCAGGATTCGTCGTGTCCCAGGGTGTAATCCGGCCGTATTCCAATCTCAATCGCATCGTGATCTGCGAGGTCCTCACGCAGCTTCAACGCCGACTCGGGGATGGTCGGGAAACCCCGCCACGGCCTATCTTCGGGCTCGAACGCCCTTTCCATCAGTTCCTTCGCGACCGGGTTCCCCCTGTCCTCGACTGCCCTGAGGTACTCGTTGGTGACTCCCACACGTCCCCTTCTGAGCATCTTGAGGCACGCCAGTACCGCGATCAGAACGTCCTCGGGCTCGAAGCCGGCGACCACGCACGGGAGCTCCCGGGCTACGGACTCGTAGGGCCCCGTCCCGATGATCGTGGACACGTGACCGGGACATATGAACGCGTCGAGACGGCACTCGCCCGACTCCAGCAACCACTCCATCGCAGGTGGTATCAACCGGTGAGCCGACAGCACGTAGAAGTTGGAGGGCGGGTCATCGAGGAGCACGGCCGCGGTGGTCGGTGCCGTAGTCTCGAACCCTACCGCCAGGTAGAGGACATCACGGTCCTCGGACTCGGCGATCTCCTCGGCCTTCCTAACGCTCTGGACCACCCTGACGTCCCCATCGCATGAGGAGAGGGATCCGACAGGAGTGGGGACCCTGTACACGTCCCCGAAAGCGCACACGACCATGCCATCTTCCGCAGCCTTTATGGCCGCGGCGAGCTCTCCCGTAGTGGTCACACACACGGGGCACCCTGGACCGCAGACTAAACGGACGTTCTCGGGAAGCAACGATCTGAGACCGTGTTCGACTATAGTCCGTTCATGGGATCCACACACGTGCATGATCGTCACATCACGATCGAGGGTCTCGGCCTCCTTATGGATTCGACGGACGAGCTTTCTCACGAACTCCCGACGTGTCATTTTCAAGCTCCTCCTCGATGTGTTTCAGAACTTCTTCCCAGATCTCAAGGGACGCTCGTGCTTCCTCCTCATCTAGCTTCTGAATCGCGAAACCCGTGTGAACGATGACCCAATCGCCCTCCTCCACGTCCTCCAGCAAGCTCACGTCGACCTCCTGTCGTACGCCTCCGAAGTCCACCACAGCGCGGTTGCCATCGAGCTCCACGATCCTTCCGGGAATCGCCAAGCACACGTCGTCCACACCCCGCTGGGTTGAACCGAAGAACTTCTTTCGTATTTTCTCCCGAGGGCCAGGGGGAAGCTCCGGTGCCGTGGGAGGAGATCGAGCACACGGCGGATGCCGCGTTCCGAGTGTGGGCCGACACGCCTGAGGATCTCCTGGTTGAAGCCGCCAAGGCGCTGTTCGATCTGATCACGGACCTGGACGCGGTGGAACCCGAGGAGGAGGTGGAGATCGAGGCGGAAGGAGGAGACCTAGTGGAGTTACTACACGACTGGCTCGAGGAGATACACTTCCGACACGAGATCGATGGAATGCTGTTCTCCGACTTCGAAGTGAAGGAACTGAAGAAAGAGGAAGGATGGAAGGTACGTGGCGTAGCCCGAGGTGAGCCCTACGACCCGGACCGACATCCGTTCCACACCGAGGTCAAGGCCGTGACCTACCACAACATGAAGGTCGAGCGCGAAGACGGACGGTGGGTAGCCGAGTACGTGGTCGACTTGTGAAGGGGGCAGGTCGATCTTTGAACCTGGACCGTTATCGGAACATCGTCCGTGAGACGGAGCGGAAGTACATCAATGTGAACCCTATCCAACGAGGGGGCGTGCTGACCCCGGAGGCTCGGAAAGCCCTCCTGGAGTTCGGAGATGGGTACAGTGTATGCGACTTCTGCGAGGGGTTGCTCCATGAGATCGAGAAACCTCCCATCCGACAGTTTCACGAGGACTTAGCCGAGTTTCTCGGGATGGACGTTGTGCGGATCACCGCCGGTGCGAGGTACGCGAAGGAAGCCGTCATGAGCGCGCTGTGCGAGGAGGGAGACGTAGTCGTCGCGGACTCGCTCGCGCACTACACCACGTTCGTCGCCGCGGAGAAGGCGGGAGCCACGGTCCGCGAGGTCCCGAACACCGGTCACCCGGAGTACAAGGTGAAGGTCGACGAGTACGCCCGGGTCATCGACGAGGTTGAGGACGAGCGGGGAGACCCACCCGCGTTGGCGTTACTCACACACGTCGATAGTGAGTACGGGAACCTCGCGGATGCGGAGAAGTTCGTGAAGATATGCCGCAAGAAGGGTGTTCCGGCGCTGCTCAACTGCGCCTACACCATGGGTCGCATGGACCTGTCCAACCTGAGCCCGAAGCCCGACTTCATGGTCGGTAGCGGTCATAAGGGCATGGCCGCGTGCGCACCGTGCGGCGTACTCGCGATGCGGGAGGAATGGGAAGAGGAAGTGCTCAGGGGATCCTCACTGCGCGGAGACGTCTCCGGTCGGGAGTGGCCACACAAGGAGGTCGAAATGCTCGGATGTACCGTGATGGGAGCGCCGATCGTCACTATGATGGCCAGCTTCCCCCACGTCGTGGAGCGGGTGAAACGTTGGAAGGAGGAGGTGCGAAAGACGCGGTGGTTCGTGAAGGAGATGGAAAGGATAGAGGGCGTACGACAACTCGGTGAGCGACCGAAGCGGCACGATCTGGTGAAGTTTGAGACTCCGGGCTTCCACGAGGTGGCGGAAGACCATCCCAGGCGCGGCTACTTCCTGTACGAGGAGTTGAAAAAGCGTGGAGTCATCGGTATCCAACCCGGACAGACCGAGACCATCAAGGCCAGCGTATACGGTCTGACGGACGAGCAGGTAGAGCACGTCGTGCGAGCGTTCCACGAGATCGCGGAGGAGTACGGGCTAGAAGTCTCCTGAGTCGTTCGGTCGGACCGACGGGGATCTCCCGCGGAAGTATTGAGGGACAGGAGCCCTAGATAGCGCGCCGGAGCGTGACTGTGACGTGTGCGGAGTGAAGTCATAAGGTGTCAAGCCGCCGTCCCCGACCGCACGCAATTGTTACGAATATCATAACTATTGGAGGGGGAACCTCCGTGCGGATGGTGGTGTTGTTCTCCGGAGGTCCGGATTCACTGCTGGCGGCGCTGATCGCCTGCGATGAATACGACCCGGAGAAGATCATCCTGGCGACGTACGATAACGGCGTGCTGATCGGCGTGGAAAAAGCCGGCATCAACTACTCCCAGGTGAAACGTGCCACGGACGCCGAGGTAGAGTGGAGGATTTTCGACATCCATGGACCCTTCCACCGATGGGGGCTTCGAGGTCTCGAACGGAGGATCTTACGGTTCGGTTGGAACCCGGTGTGTCTGGACTGCAAGTTCTGTATGCTCTTCCACGCACTGGAGAAGTTGGAACCCGACGTGATCGTAACGGGGGACAGGGAGTCCAGGAAGTATCCGGAACAGACGCCGGAGGCTAAGGCTTTCTGGGAAGAAATGTGCGGCGAGTACGGCTGCGAGTACTTCACACCGCTCTGGGATTGGAAGAAAAGAGGCGTTTACGAGGAGCTGGCCCGACGGAGGGTATCGGTGAGGGGATCGGAGCCCAAGTGCATGCTGGCGGGCTCTTGGAAGAAGCCGGTGAGTGAGGAGAAAGTCGAACGTTACCTGGAGGGACTCCGGAAGAGACTTCTGGGGTTACGCTCTACTCCTTGAGTTCCTCGAGCTTCTCCGCGAGGCCCTCCAGCTCTTCGAGGGCGTCCTCCATCTTAGTGCAGCACTCCCTCAGGCCCTCCACGACTCGAGAGATGGTGGTGGAAACTTCCTCCATCTCGGACTTCAGTCGCTCCACCTTCTCCTCCTCCACCCTGAGTTTCTCCTTGATGTCCTCAACGCCGGTGACTATCTGAAGCTCCCCGCTCTTGAGCATCTCGTAGGTCTCCAGGACGAGCTCTCCCGCCTTAGTCTCCCCCTGTAGGTGCTTCCTGATCGTGGCCTCGGTACGTCCCAGCTCCTCGGCGATCTCCGATATCGTGTACCCCGCCTTCTGTCTCGCGAGGGCCGACGCGGCCACCGCTAGCGAGTCGACCCAAGTCAGGAACTTCTGCTCGTGGATCATCTCCAGCACCTTCGGACGGAAGAGCGTGGCCACCAGCAGCACCGTCTCCAGCTGGTGGATCTCCTGCCGATCCATGGGCTGGAACGGGATCTCCGTGAGGTCGATTACCTCCTTCACGCTCTCTGCCATACTTGATGCACCCTCAATATAAGGAGGGATCCGGCTATTTAAACTCTAAGAAACAGAACCTCAAGGGGCGACGGAGCCTTGTTCGTCAAGTTCGATTCGCACGTGCACCTGGATGTAAGATGTGAGGACGACATGAAGACCATGAGTCTCGCCGGAATACGGTACGTCCTGACGCTAGCCCACGATCCCATGCCGTTCCGTACCGCGGAGGCCCTCTTGGGACACTGGGAGGCTGTCGAGTCAACCGCGGAGACCGCGGTAGATTACCTGATCGACGCGAAGGTGGGACTGGGGGTACATCCGAGGGCCATCCCGGACGAGGGCCTCGAACTCGCCCTCGAACACCTCGAGTCGAAGCTGAGTGATCTGGACGCGGTAGGAGAGATCGGGCTGGAGGAGGCCACAGACGAGGAGGTGAAGGTATTCCGGGAGCAGCTGGACCTCGCCGCGACCGAAGACGTACCCGTCGTCGTTCACACTCCCCGGAGTCGTGATCCGAACGTCATCTCGAAGATCATCGAGGTCGCCAGGGACTCGGATCTGCACCCCGACCTGATCGTGATCGACCACCTCAACGAACAGTACGTCGACGCGGTCCTCGCGGAGGGTTTCAACGCCGGGATCACCGTGCAGCCCGGTAAGGCGACCGTCGAGGAGGCCGTCGAGATAGTGACCAATCGAGCCGAACACGCGGACCGCATTCTTATCAACAGCGACGCGTCGAGGGCCCTGAGTAACGTCTTAGCGGTGGCCGAGGTGGCGTTCGAGCTGGAAAAGAGGGGATTCGACGCCACCGAAGCGGTGGTACGGGACAACGCCCTACAGCTTTTCTAACCCGGCACCCTCTTAACGCCGTCCCTCCCCGCCCACCCGGGGTGCGAACGTGCGGCTGGCTTTCATCGGAGGGACCGGCCATCAAGGGTTCGGACTCGCGCTGAGACTGGCGGCGGCGGGACACCACGTGATCATAGGATCGAGGGAGGAGGAACGCGCCGTTAAAGCCGCGGAGGAGGCCGAGGAGATCCTGGCAGAGCACGGGTATGAGGACGTCACCGTTGAAGGTCGCGAGAATTCCGATGCCGCCGCCGAGGCGGAGGTTGTGTTCCTGACTGTCCCGTTCTTCGCTGTCATCGACACGGTGAAGGCGATCCGGGACTCCCTCGACGAGGACGCGATCGTCGTGGACGTCACGGTACCGTTGGAAACCGCCGTAGGAGGCAAGCCCACCCGGCTGATCAGACCGTGGGCCGGATCGGCGGCTGAAACCGTGCAGTCCCTGGTCAACAACCCCGTGGTATCCGCGTTCGAAAACGTCTCCGCCGAGTCACTTCGGGACCTGGAGAAAGAGGTTAAGTGCGACGTGGTGGTGTGTTCGGACCACGAGGACGCGAAGCGCACCGTCATGGAGCTCGCGGAGGAGATACCGGGAGTTCGGGCGATAGACGGCGGACCGTTGGAGAACGCCAGGATCGTGGAGTCCATCACGGCACTGCTGATCAGCCTCAACATGCGGTACGGTAAGGAGGACGTCGGGATCAGGTTCACCAACCTGTAGGGGGTCCGCCCGCGTCCCGATCTTCACCCCATCCGCTCGGGACTTTGTCTTCATCCCCCAGGGGGCGCCGCGTTGAGGGATTTTCTGAGGTGCGTAGAGGACGATTTGGTGGTAGTCAAGGAGGAGTTGTCGCCGGAGTACGAGGTGCCGGCGGTTCTCCAGGAACTCGATAGACCGGTGGTGTTCGAGGGCGTCGAAGGCTACGACATCCCGCTGGTAGGTAACCTATGTTGTAGTCGGGAGTACTTGGTGAGGGCACTAGGAGCGGAATCCTGGGACGATGTCCTGCGGAAACTCGCGGAGGCTATGGACTCGCCGAAGGAACCGCGGAAAGAACGCTCCCCGTCGTTCCTCGAAGCCGAGCGTGGACCCGAGTTCCTGAAGGAGTTTCCGATGTGTCGATTTTACCGGACTGACGGTGGTCCCTACCTCACGGCCTCCCTGGTCGTCGCGGTCGAGCCCGAGGAAGGCATCCCCAACGCGTCCGTGCACAGGATGATGTACCTCGGTGACGGCAAGTTCGCGGTACGGGTCGTCCCCCGTCATCTCTACAGATACTACGAGAAGGCCGACCACGATCTACCCGTGGCGGTGTGCCTGGGAGTGGACCCGCGGACGATGTTCGCGTGCTGCGCCCGCGTACCGTATGAAGTCAGCGAGCTGGACGTCGCGGCGGCGTTCTGGGAGGACCTCCGGGTGTACGAGGTTGACTACGGGATCCCGGTACCCGCGGAGAGCGAGATCGTTATGGTGGGTAGACTGACCCCCGAGCGTGCCCCGGAAGGGCCCTTCGTGGACGTGACGCGCACCTTGGACGAACGGCGTCGCGAGCCCGTCTTCGAGGTCGAGAAGGTGTACACCCGGGAGGACCCGTACCACCCGATAATCCTCCCGGGCGGAGAGGAGCACCGGATCATGATGGGCGGTCCCGCCGAGGCCACGGTCCTCGCTCACGTCTCCCGGGTGTCGGAGGTGGTCAAGGTCAGACTGACTCCGGGCGGGGGAAGGTGGCTCCACGCGGTGGTATCGATACGGAAGCGCACGGAAGGTGAGGCCGTGAACGCCGGCCTCGCCGCGCTGGCGGCCCATCCGAGCCTGAAGCACGTGGTGGTCGTGGACGAAGACGTGGACCCGGACGATCCGGAACAAGTCGAGTACGCGCTCGCGACGAGGTTCCAGGCGGATCGCGACCTGCACGTGGTGAGGGGTCTCGGGTCCACCCTCGACCCGTCGGCGGAGGAGGGGATCATGGCGAAGGCCGTGTTCGACGCGACGGCCCCGGTGGAGAAAAGGGAACGGTTCGAGGTGGTCGAGGTGCCCGTGAGCGATCGGGTCCGGCGGATCCTGGACGAACTACCTTAGGTCCACGGTGTGCTCCAGCTCCGGTCCCGTGGATACTATCGTCACGGGTACCCCGACGGCCTCCTCCACCTTCTCGACGAACTTCTTCGCCTCGGTGGGAAGCTCGTGCCAAGTCTCGGCTTCCGCCGCGTCCGGAAACCTCCTGTCGATGCACGTGATCGCGACCTGAGTGGCGCCGTTGATGACGCACGCGCGCTTGGCCATCTCGAAGTCGAACTCGCCGATGCGTCGCGGCCGACCCGTGACCGTACCGCGCTCGACCTCCAGGATCTCCTCGCCGAACTTCTCTATCACCTCCTCCCGGGACAACTCCGTCGGGAACGGTCCTTCCCCGACCCGGGTTGCGTACGCCTTGAACACCACGTACACGTCGTCGATCCTCGTCGGGCCGACGCCGACGTCGGAGGCGAAGGCGCTCGCCGTGGTATCCTTGCTGGTGACATAAGGGTAGTCGATCCCGTGGTATAGGGATAGACCGAACCCCTGCGTACCCTCGATCAGCACGTCCTCGCCCGCGTCGATAGCCTCGTTCACCAACCCGGGAACGTCGCCGAGGAACTCCGAAAGCTCGTCGACGTCCCGGGCCAGCTTCGCCTTCCGCAACGCCCTGTCCGCGTTCGCCGGCCCGCAGCCGGTGCCGGTCGTGTCGATCTCGTCCGAGAGGTGCTTGGAAGCGCGCTCGGCCTCGATGTGCTTGGGCTCGATGATCGCGCACCTCTCATCCACGATCAGGCGGTCATCGACCCGGAAGCGGGACAGTCGCTCGACTTCGTCCAAGAGCACTTCGGGGTTGACGAGAACCCCGGGTCCGATGGCCAGCTCGGCCTCCTCGTGTGGGAAGCCGCACGGGATCTGCCGGAGGCCGTAATCCTCCCCATTCACGCGCACGGTGTGGCCGGCGTTGGGACCGACACCGGCCCGCGCTATGACCTCCGGCTCGTCCTGGACCGCGAGGTACGCCACGATCTTGCCCTTGCCCTCGTCGCCCCACTGACCACCAGCAACGACGCTAACGTGACCGCGATCCCGCAAACCGATACCCCCGGAACCTTCCGCCAGGAGGCCGGCGGAGAGGGCTGTGGCGTGACGAGCTCCAGCGTGACCGTGACATGGTACTTATCGGATTCGTTCAATGGTAGTACGTACGCGTTCCTGATCCCGGACGGGTGTATCAGGATCCCGCTGACTGAGTACCGGTTCGGACCCAGGCGCTTGGCCACGAAGTTGAGCCCATCGGCGAGCACCGTCGAGTAGGGGTCCTTCGGTATCTTCGTCAGTCCGGTCACGAACGCCGGAAAGATCAGCGGAACGAGCCTGTACTTATCTGCGGGTACCAGGAACGCGCGGGGCAGCTTAACGTTCAGGTCCTTCCCCTCCGGGAGGTTCGGGAGCGGGTACTCGAACGGTCCCTCGAACCGATAGAACGGGTCGCCCACGAGTAAGTAACCCGGACTAACGTCGACGTAGCCTCGGAGCTGCTCCAGCTCCCAGCACGCCCATACCACGGCCCGCCCCAGTTCGACGCCGGAGGCCGCGAAGAGGTACGCCATGATGGCGCCCGCCGGATCCCGGAAGGCGATGACCGCGCGGAACTTGGGAAAACCGTTAGGGGTCGCGTACACGTCTACTCTCTGCGCGATCGAGTTGGGATCGGCGCAGATGAACAGGAAGGAATTGCACTCTGAGTTGAGTGACTGGAGGAAGTTCTGTCCCAGCGCTTCTTTGAACACGACGATCCCGGCCGCGAACTTCTGGTTCTTCAGGTTGAGGGAATTAACATCAGGAACTGACAGCCACTTGACGGTTACCGAGTGCTGGATGTCACCGTAGTAAGCCGATAATGACCCGGTGGGATCGAAGACTACCAACGGAGATGCCTCACCGTGGAGATGCATCGAGACCAGCATCCTGTTGGCCGCCAAGAACCCCGGGAGACCGTGGAACGGGAAACATGCTACACCTACGTCGAACTTCGGACTACCTAGTAGCACCGATCCGAAGGACACCACGTACTCGACGTCGTCGAGACCTTTCAGCTCCTTACCGTACGCGGAGAGAAACCTATCCCGCACGTCCTGTTTCAGCGTGTCGACGTTCAGTGATCCACCCACCGTGACGAACGCTACCAACGCCGGTCTCATGCAGGCGAACTGTACGGCGGCCAGGGTGATCGGGTCGAACGGTTGGGACTTGTAGGGACCTTCCGGTTTCGCGAGCGGTTGGACGACGGCGAGGGCCCTGATCGACAAGTCGCTGAAGTCGTACTCCGGGTTCCGGAGGTACTCGTCCAGCGTGAGCACCGGGACGTCGAAATGTGTCATGTACGTCAGGGGGTTACCCCAGACGACGGCGCCCTGCTGCTTCGCCACTATGGGCGCCAGCTCCAGCCCGGGGATGAAGCCCGCATCGGAGTCTAAACAGAGGAGGAACTTCACTGGGACCCCGGAGTTCATCGCCACTTCCACGAGCCGGACGCAGGCCGCCTCAAGGTCGTCCGGAAGCCGCTCCCAGCCCGGGTGGGTGGCGGGATACTTGTACGTGAGCACGACGCTGGACGGCCCGACTTCGGACATGAGGTTCTGCGTGAGTTTGTCAAGCTTACCCTGGACCGCTATCGGGATGACCGAGGCGGCGTTACCGCCGGCCCACTCCCGATCCAGCGACGCCGCCGTGACGAAGACCCTCATCCAATGGTATTTGGTGTGTACCTGATCCGGGACGTTCACCACGACGTAGACGTGGGCGTTCACTGGAACGATCAGCGCGAGGAGCGCCGCGACAGTAACAGCGGTACTATCGACAAGGCGACCCATGGGGTCACCACCCACCGTTTAGCGTTGTTCGGACTGACGTCGGGACCTGTGTCCGTACGGAGCGGTTCCAGGGTCAGGATCGCGTAGACGTCGCTCGACTGCGCCAACATGAACGGGACGTCGGGTACCGGGCTGTCCCCTCGACCCATGATCACGGTGTAATGGCGGTTCGGAGCGTCCGCGTCGAACTGAATCCTGGCCTCGGTCTCCCAGGAGCGTATCGGGTACCCGAAGAACACCGTGAACCTGTAGTCCCTGTTGGAAAGCACGTTGTTGATGTCTCCCAGGATCAGGCCCTTGGCCAGCGCGAAGACGCCCTCGAGCCCTACGGCCACCGCCTCCACGTCGTACAGTTGGTCCGGGATCCTATTGAACTCCAAGTATCTGTTCCAAGCCCACTCGCAGAAGCCGGACGCCAGGGCATACCACGTGAGTATCAGGGGACGACCTTTAGGACCCTCGAACACCACCGCGTACGGCCCCACCAACCCCCAGCCCAGCTCCTGGTCGTTCCCCTCCGGGATCCGGTTGTACGTCACCACGAGGTAGTCCTTGAGGTCGAACAGCAGGGTGCTGGTAGTCAGATCCACCCCGATCAGGTCCCAGGGGTAGTGCCCCAGGCACGGGAGCGCGGCGTAGAAGTTGGGTGTGCCCACCTGGATCGAGTTGTTCCAGGGGTCGGTCAGCGTCATGTAGGACAGGAAGATGTGTGGGTTCGCCCCCAGGATCTCGGGGAGCACTTCGTCGAACTCCGATGTTATATCCCAGTACATCCCACTTTCCGCCGGTGAAGGGACCAAGATGACGCCCTCCCAGCTGTAACCCGTCAGGCGCAGGTCCTCGGCCGCCCAGGCGATCGGCAACCCGTAGAGGGCGCCCAAGTACAGCGAGCTGGGCCAGGGCTCGAACGTTTGAGCCACCCTCCACGACTCCGCTCGCCGTGGAACGTTGAAGATCACGGCGGGAGCTCCGGCGGTGATGTCCGCCGAAGCCCGGACGTAAATCGCGTCGTCGCCGAAGACCAGCCTGGCCTCCTCCCTGAACGCCTCGGTCTTATACACGACCACGATGAGATCGGAGTTCACGCACAGCCGATAGAACGGATCGTTCTCAACGCCCTGCCACGTGAAGGGACTGGCGGGGTTAATCACGTGCGCGCCGGGAACCAGGGGTATCAGTACGTCCTTGGTCTCCGTGGGGGAGATGACCGTGGCTCTCGCCATGAGCGCGATCACCACACCGACCTTCTCCGGGTGCTCCGCAGCCTCGGGCAGCCGACGACGGAGGTCCTCTACAGCCTTCCATTTGAGCGCCAGGGCGGACGAGATGGCGAGTGAGTCGTACTCGGAGACTATCAGCACGAGATGGCTGTAACCTAGGGCCGTGAACAGCTCCAGTGGATCCGGGGTCCCGGACGACAGGTCCACCTCGATCCGCGGCGAGGAGGGCAGCACCTCGTTGATCACGTGGTCGGCGATGCCCATAACGCCTAACTGAGATCCACGCGTGACCGCCGGGAACACGTGGATTCTACCGTCGGCGTCCTCGTAGGACAGGAGCGAGAAGTAGGGTACCCAGTACGCGCATGCCGGGAACTTGTACCCCCCGTAGTTGCCGGAGTCCCCGGGCGGGACGCGGTACCCGGGGTTGTCCCCGGCTCCTTTCTCCACGACTTGACCGTTGGCGTCCGGTACCTTGAACACCACGAGGTGCGATTCGTCGAGGACCACCGTGGGCGCCGCGGAGGTGGAACCTATAAGGGTAATTAAGAGCGCGAGCGCCGGGATCCACGGACCCCTCAACCGCCCACCCCGCGGGGAGGAACGATGCTGAGGGAAGCGGTAAAAGACATCGAATCGGGTCACGTCGACCCGTCGGAGCGGATCCATGAGTATCTCGAAAAGATCGACCGAGAGAACCCGGATATAAATGCATTGATCTATATCAATGGGGGAGCGCCGGAGGAGGTCGGATCGGAGGGGCCGCTCGCTGGAGTCGCCATAGCCGTCAAGGCCAACATCAACGTGGAGGGGATGCCGTGCGACTGCGCGTCCAAGACGCTGGAGGGGTACCGGGCTCCCTTCGACGCGACGGTCGTGCGGAGGATCAAGGAAGCGGGCGCCGCGGTGATCGGTATCGCGAACATGGACGAGTTCGCGGCCGGCTCCTCGGGCGAGACCTCGTGCCACGGACCTACCGATAACCCGAGGTGTCCGGGGCGCATCCCGGGCGGGTCGAGCTCGGGGAGCGCCGCGGCCGTCGCGGCGGGCCTCTGCGACGCGGCCCTGGGCTCGGACACGGGCGGGTCGATCCGGAACCCGGCGTCACACTGCGGTGTGGTCGGGTTCAAGCCCACGTACGGCCTGGTCCCGCGGCAGGGTCTCATCGACCTGGCCATGAGTCTGGATCAGATCGGACCCATCACCAGGACCGTCGAGGACGCCGCGCTGCTGCTGGAGGTGATCGCGGGCCCGGGTGAGGACGTCGAAGGGACCGTGCGGAACGCCGAGGTCCCCCGGTTCTCGGAGCTGCTGGACCCGGAGGAAGTGGAAGGTATGCGCATAGGTCTCGTGAGGGAGTTCCTCGAGGTCTCGGAGCCCGAGATCGCGGAGGTCGCCAAGGAGGCGGCTCGTGCCCTGGAGCGGGCCGGGGCCACCGTCGAGGAGGTGAGCCTGGGTCGGAAGCTCGTCGACGTGGCACTACCCACGTACTACGTGATCAACTACGTGGAGTTCTTCTCGGCGACGCGCCGGTTCGACGGACGGAGGTACGGTCGTAGGATCGAGCACGTCTGCGGAAAGGAAGTTCTCCGGAGGATCGTGGCCGGGGCCGCGATCAGCCGGCAGGAGGTCCGCGGTCAGTACTACGAGCGGGCGCTGAGAGCCAGGACGTGGATCCGACGCAGACTGTTGGAGGCGTTGGAGGGCTACGACGCGTTGCTGGGACCGACGGTGCCGAAGCCTCCACATCGTATCGGAGAGGAGTTGAGCGTCCGTGAGATGTACGGGTACGACGTGCTGACCGTGATCCCTAACCTGGCCGGGTGTCCGGCCGGAAGCGTGCCGTTCGACACGATTAACGTGGATGGCGACCGGGTGCCGTGCGGTGTTCAGGTGATCGCGCGGCCGTGGGAGGATCTGACCGCCCTGAACGTCATGGCGGCCCTCGAGCGGGCCGCCTCCTTCGAGCCCTGAGACTCCATGCTCGAGTTCTTCCCTTGACAGCTCCGACCTCTGTCCCTATTCGGGACCGGCAGTCGGACTGTTCACGCATAGCTTATGCATGATTCACGTACGATTGTTGAAAGACGGTGTGATACCTTACGGACGGTAGTTCAATAGTCGTCATGTCATTCACGCACGTACAACATACGACTTATGCATAACTTACGTACAGAACGTTGACGTCACTCATAACTTCGGAGTGTGTCACGTGGTTCGCCTCATAGCCATTTGTGCGACTTTATTATGCATCCGCGCCACGGCTCGGTCGGTACCGACGCTATTTGTGCGTCTGTTTTGGGGAGGGGTCTCGGCAGATCGTCGTGGGCCGCCTACCGCCGGAGGGCGATATCATGTTCGCACAAAATTGGGGAGCCGCAGAAGGGCGAGCGCGGCCGCACGATCTACCTAAGGCAGAAAAACTCAGTACAACTCCTCCAAGAATGGCTCGAAACAATCCGACTCGCGGCACCACGACTCTGCGACCGGGAGAAAGTCAAACGGTTCGGCGGGCCGTCCGGAGGGCGCTGACACCTACTCGAACGGCTCTCGCAGGGAATACCGCACGAGGACGAGCGGATCGTGCTCAGAGACTCGATTCTCCAGGCCATTGGATACTGTCCTTTAAGGACTAAGAGACCGGATGGTGGCGGGAACATACTCGCGGACCTCTTGGAGACGTTACCGGAAGGGTTCCGAGACTTCGTACTAGAACCCCTCACACCGTGGCCCGTTCGGTACAGTTACGGACCAAGAGGCTAACCGGGCGACAGAAGCTTAACCGGCAGGACGGAGGACGTCGGGGGCCGACGTGACCCGCTCCTACCTGGTGTTCGACGTGGGGAGGTACCGAGAGCTGGCTGAGGAGCTCGTGAAGCCGGAGGACATCGTGGTGGAGGTCGGCGCCGCCGCGGGTGATACCACCGTCAGACTGGCCCGCAACGCCCGGCTGGTGATCGCCTTCGAGAAGTCGGAGGAGATGTTCGAACGGCTGAGGGAACGCGTGCGCGACCTGGACAACGTGATCGTCCTGTGCGAGGACGGGTTCGAGCTGGGGGAAGTGCTCAAACGTACGGAGCGCGTGGACGCTGTCTTCATCGACGTAGGGGGTGGGGCGCAGCCGAGGTTGGCACTGGCGCTGTGGGAGGCTTACTACTCGCGCTTCCGTCCGAGGGTGATCGTGGTCCGGAACCGGAGGCTCTGCCGGCTGATCGAGACCGTGGAACGCGTGGAGTGCGATGAGGAGGTATAGCCGCCTCTGACGCGGTGATGAGGGCACTCGGGGCCGAGCACGCGCTCCGCGATGAGGAGGTGACCCCACTGACGGCTCGCACGTCGATCGGAGGATGAAACGTTCTACCGGGGGGCGGAAGGTTGCCCGAGGGCGCCTTCAGAGGCGGTCACGAACGGCTTCAGCGAGCTCGGAGAAGGCCTCGGAGACTCGCGAGTCGGGGGCGGCGATGACGAACGGTTTACCTTCCTCCTCGGCCTTCCGCTTCGCCTCCGGGTCTAGGGGTATCCGGGCGAGGACCTCGGTGTCGAATCGCTCCGCGAGCTTCTCCGAGTAGTCGTCCGAGAAGTACTCGATCGTGCTCCCGCACTCGGGGCAGACGATCCCGTGCATGTTACTGACGATCCCGATCAACCGAGCCTCCAGCTTATCGACGGCTTCACCGGCCTTCACGACGTCGGAGAACGCCAGGGACTCGGGGCTGGCGACCAGGAGCACGTTACGGGCGTCCTCGGGGAGCATCTGCAGCGCCGTCATGACCTCGTCACCGGTTCCAGGAGGCATGTCGATGATCAGGTAGTCCAGGTCGCCCCAGCGCGTCTTGACGAGGATCTCGCGGATGAAGCCGGACTTGCGCGGCCCACGCCAGAGGACGGGGAGGTCCTCGCGCTCCAGCATGGTGCCGATGGACATCACTTTCACGTCACGGTAGCCCGAGAGCGGGAACAGACCGGCGGGCGTTCCCTGTGGGGGCTCCGTGACCCCGAGTTGCTCAGGTACGTTCGGTCCGTGGATGTCCAGGTCCAGGATACCCACCTCGTCGTCCTCGGCCAGCGCGAGCGCGAGGTTCACCGAGACGGTGGTCTTACCCACGCCGCCTTTGCCGCTCATGACGACAAGGACGTGCTCGACGCTCTCCAGGTTCTTCTCGATGGCTTCGCGTTCCTTCTCGAGGCGCTTCTCTAGCTCCTCTCGGGACGGGTGGTGCGGGTGGCCCTCACGTGGCTCGTTCCCCTCGGCCAAGGGACTCACCCCGGTTAGGTGCACCTAATGAGTCGTTCGAGGCTCTTAAAACCGGTTCCCCTGTGTGCCCACGTCGAGCGACGGTACCGATGGACCGATCCCAGGCTAAACGATCTGGGGACGGTCGACGGCACCCGGGCGCGGATCGGGCTCGTAGAGGCGGGTTCAGCCGGCGGGAGGGCGCGGGTGAGCCCTGCCCGGTCATCGCCGCACTCGTTCTCCGACGGTGGAGCGCCCGATGAGGACGAGCCGGCGGTAGCCTAGAAGCCGCGCCAAGCGACCGCACTCCGGTACTTCGGTACGGCCGAAGGTCTTCGCCTTGATGAGGTCCCCCAACGCCCCTCCCGTGAGTACGTCCCATACGGCGTCCATGAGCGTTGGGTCCTCGATCTCGAGTCGTTCCTCCAGGTACTCACGAAGCCTGGGTTCCACCTTGAACCGGTAGAACGCCCCGGCCAGGGTGAAGGAGATCAGGAAAGCGATAGACCCTATCGGGTCCCCTCGCGTGCACGCGAGCAGGAGGGCCGTCGCGACCGAGGCGTTCCCCGCGTCCCCGAGCATCACGCGACCCTTCAGGTCCAGCAGGACGTAGGGTATGAGCGCCGCCCAGGCGACGGAGACCAGGGTCGGGTTCCACCATGGGAGGGTCGCGACGGTGGCGGTCAGCGCGGCGAAGGTGAACGCGCGCGGCTGCATGTCCACAATGTTGGCGGGTTGTGGGAGGAACCCCGCCACGAGCCCCGTGATAGGGTGGAACTTCCACCAACACCACCCGAAGGCCACCAACATCGCGGTACCCCGGGCCAGATGACCCACCTCGACACCGAACCTCGTGGGAGTCCTGCCGAGCGCGTCGTCCACGAACCCCAGCACGGCGTGGGCCGCGACCGGGACGCCGTGGGTTAGGGGCGCCAGATACGCGTATATTAAGGCCGGGATGACGCCGACGCCCCTCGGTGTACCTCCCCGAACGGGCTCGTAGAGCGGTCCGTCCAGGAACTTGAAGATCGCGCACGCCGCGAGGGTCGCAGGTGCGGACGCTACGAGTGCCACCAACATGGCGTGCACGGACTAGCCCCCACAGTCGGCTCGGGAGGACACCCAAGATGGGAAGATTCGAGCGCAACTTGGCGGCGATGTTCACGGAATACGCCCTGATCAGCACGCTCCAGGCCCTCTTCTGGATCGTGCTACCTAGGACCCTGGGCCCTCAGCAGTTCGGGAAGCTCGTGCTTCTGATCAACTTGGCGGGGTTCCTCTCCGACCCCATCCATCAGGCGGTGGCCTTCGCGTGTTCTCCCGAGCTGTTGGGTCTCGGGGATAGGGAGCGCGCCTCCCTGTGCGTTTCAGCTGTGATCGTCTCATTGATGCTCTCCTTCGCGGTCGCTTCGGCGATGCTGCTCGCCATCACCTTCCTACCTGTACCGGAGAAGCTCCGTATCGTGTCGGATCCGTGGGTTGCCTCCGGCTTGTTGGTCTTATGTATGTCACCGGTGACGAAGGTCGTGGAACCGTTCCTCCTCGCCGCCGGACGGAACGTGTTCGTGGTGGCCATAGCCCTGGGTCACGCCGCTAAGGTGGTGATTCCGCCGCTACTGAGGACTTCGTGGGTCGGAGCGGCGATATGTACCGGACTCTGCCCGTTATTGGCCGGCCTGGCGACCCTACCGCTCGTCGGTAGGCCTCGGGGATGGAATTTCGCGATCGGGTACCTCACACGCGGTATGGTCATCGTCGTGGATCGTCTCGTCGAGTTGGGATCGTACGCGTACGCGGTCCTCCTAACGTACCTCCTGTACGGCTCGAAGACCTCGGCGTTCGTCGGTCTGGGGTTGGCGGCCTACAAGTTCGCGGCTCTGACGTTGGAGGCGTTCGTACCGCCGATAACGCTCGAAGTCGGGGCGGGCGAGGAGGAACAGGCGTTCAGGGGACTACGCCGGTACCTCGTCCCGGCGAGTATCGCTACGGCCGTTGCGATCGTCTCGTGCGCTGACCTCGCACCGGTGGTTCTCTCGACCGAGTACGGGCCGGCGGTGCCGATCGTCCGATGGTTCTCGCTCCCCACACTCCTGCTCCCTTACCACATCGCACTACGGGCGTACCTCATCGGAAGCCGTAGATTGCGTCTGCTCCTCGTGTACCGTACCCTTTACGCCTCCTCGTTCTTCGTCATCCTTCATACGCTGACCGGAGCGTTCGGGCCCGTGAGCGTGCCACTGGGGTTGTTAGCGGCTCTTTCGTCCGCACCTCCGATGGTAGCGATGATCCGACGTCATACGGTCACCGAATGAGTAATCTCGACGAGCACGTCGGGCAAATCCTCTAACCGCTCCGGTCCGACCACTATCTCACACCCGGCGTGTAGTGATACCTCGAAGATCGTGACACCGTCGATGAACGATCCGAGCTCCACGGAGATCCGCGGTACGATGGCCACGTCGAGATCCCGATGCTCGAGTTCGTGGAGGACGTCCTCACCCGTGAGCAGTCCGGCGCACCCGATGTTACCGCCGAAGTACCGATTCTCCACGATTACGGGTTCCAGGACCTCACGCCCCAACTTCTCGTTCGTGGCCCGGCATAACTCCTCGATGACCGGTCCGAACATCTCGCCGGTGACCAGTCCTACCCTCGAGTCGACGCCGCCGAGGGCTTCGGCGCACCGTGACGCCAGGTCGTCAAGACCCTCTAGATGTTCCTCCAACGGAACCAGACTGTCGCAGGGGACCACGTCGAGGTCCAACTCGCGATCCATCCGTCGGCAGATCTCCCACAGGAACCGCATCTCGTCGGGTGTGGGGGGCCGGATACCCTCCCGGTTGTACCTGGTGACCCCGACCGGGATCACCACGCACTTATGGAGGCCCCACTCGTCGAGGTTCCGCAGGATTCTGGGCAGGGAGTTCAAATTGTAGTCGGGCACGGCCACGACGTTGGCGACGGTATCGACCTCACGAGCAGCCTCTCGGACCAACTCCAACACGCGTGCGGCTTCGCGGACGCTCTCCCGGGTCAGCTTGGCGCGTTCCGATGGATCGGTGGAGAGGAGGTGGAAGTCGAGCTGGTCGACGTACCGTAGGAGGATCCGGAGCTTCCGCCCGGTCAGGAATTTTCCGGAAGTTATCACCTTGAGCGGGAGGTTCTCTCGGCTCTCCACGAGCTCGCGCGCCCGGCGGACCACATCTTCCAACCGCGGGTGATTCACCAGCTCGGAAGGATACATGGATAGCTCGTCGATGACGAGATGACGTCGAGCATCCGGTGGGAGTTGAGTAGCGTAACAGTGCCGACAGGTCGGTGAGCATGGCGGTGTGGGATCGTCCGGCGGACCGTGAGACTCGATCAGCCAGGTCTCCTCTCCGTCGTAGTCCAGGTGTCGAGTCACCCACTCCGTACTCACCCGGGCGATCCCCCTTCAGTACCACCGAGACACCACCGGCAGACTAACCAGAGGCCGTAGATCGCCTTCCGACCCTACCACTATCCGTGGCGCGTACTCCTTCGAAGTCGCCGGAGTCGCGGCTGGGAGTCGACGCCCATGCTGCAACCACGCACTCGGGGTAGTGAACGACTTGGCCCCGCGTGGCCGACGGAGGAACTGGACGCTACGTCATGCTACATTCCGTCGGTGAGTGAGTTATAGAAACGGTCTGGGACGCCCGTGAGACCGTGCCGGTACTACACCCCACACTTCGGCTGCCGTCCTTCGACACCGTCGGGTAGTCCTTCCCTTTCCCGTAGCTTCTCCGCCAGCTGCAGTATTCCGAGCAAGTATCGCTCGATCAAGCTCTCGAACGTCACCACATCCTCCTTGGGCCAGGGGCAGCGGGGCAGCCGCAGGTTCCGCGGATTTTCCTTCCTGGCCAGTATGATGGCTTCCTCGACCGCGGACTCCCACTCCAGCAGGGGCATCACGGCCGGCGGTGACTCGTAAATCAGCAGGAAGGCCTCCCTGTCGGATTCCTCCGGAATCAACGATTCTACGGGCCGATGGACGTAATGGTTCAAGAGTGAGAGCGGCACCCCGTGCTTCAACTTCAGGGCGTAGTTGAGGGCGTGAACCGCGTGTTCGGCTGAATCAGCTCCGACCCTCCGCCTCAAATCCGGGTCCTCCAGGCGGATGTAGTACGCTTTCACGCGTATCGTGATGTCACCATGCTCCACCAGGATAGGTCGCTCGGGTTCGTCCGGGGGAGGTGAGAGCACCGTGTCCGTCCACCGGAGCTCGACGTACCCGATCCCGCACTCTTCCTCTCCTTCGGCGTAGACCTCGATCCTGGGGTAAGTCCACCAGCCTTCCTCGATAAGCTGTGCCACGGTGGGATCGTACTCCTCCGCGGGGACGGCCGGGATCATGAGGGTCTCCCGGTCAGGTGGCCCACTGACGACCCAGATCTCGCCGGCGGCCCTGAACGCGCATCCCGGAGCCCAGGCTCTGGGCACGTCTTCGGGGTCGACTTGGTCCCTGAGAACGGCCCGTGGGTTGTCCTCACGGACCACCCGGTACGCGTCCTTTTCCCCGTAGAACGACTCGGTCGGGTTACTTTCCGGTGGTGCGGCCAGGTGAGACTGAGCGTAAGCTAATATGCGCTCGACCTTACCTTCCAAGTAGGCCTCGCGGAATCTCCTCGGAGTCCTGGTCACGAACGAGGTCCAAGGGTCGGCCGGGTAGATCACGGACTCAGCTTCCTGACCGCGCCTGCCGGCACGTCCTTCCCGCTGCCAGAAGTCGGAGACGCGGTCAGGAATTCCGTAGTGCACGACTCGAGTTACGGATCCCACATCGATGCCGACCTCGAGCGTCTTCACCGTGATCATCACGGAGGCACGACCTCGCTTGAACTCCCGCTCGGCACGTCGGCGCTCGTCCCGGGGGAGCGCCCCGTGGTGTAGAGTGACGTATCCCTCGAGCCCGTACCGCCGGCATAGTACCTGGTAAGCGTGCTCCGCCTGCGCCCGGGTTCGAAAGAATACCAGCGTTTTCGAGTCCTCCCGGACATATCGGGTGATGTCTTCCAGGAGGTCGGCCATTTTGGCGGTATTCCGGACTACGAACTTACGGGGCGCCATCTTTCCCCTACCACGAACGTGCGTGCAGGTCTCACCGGTGGCTCGCTCGACCTCGCCGCAGAAGGAATCCGGGTGTCCCACGGTTCCGGACATGAACAGGTGTCGGCGATCCCGGAGTGCGCGAACGATCCCGAGTAACAGGTTCACCTGTCTGGGACCGTAGAAGTGGACCTCGTCCCACACGAGGCATCGTGCGACGTCGGTCAGGAACTCCCAGAACTGAAGCCCTCGACGGGCGTGGATCCAGATCATCTGTGGGTTGGTGACGACGATCTCGGCTTCCTGAATCCTGGCGCGCCAGCCCGGGTGGTCGCCGTCGGCGATCACCACGTCGTAACCGTACCGGATCATCCGTTCGGCCTGATCACGGGCGAGGGCCTTGGTCGGATACACGAAAACGGCGGGAAAGGTCCGTTCATGCTCTATCGCCGCGAGAGCCGCCTCGGTTTTTCCCGCACCCATTCCCGCGGTCAGTAGGACGTGGCCGTTCTCGAACGCCTCGGCGGTCTCCACTTGATGTCTGTAGGCCTCCACGTCCGGGAGCCGTTTCGAGAACCTCGAAAGCGGGATTCCGGCACCTTCCGGTTCTTCACCCTCCCATTCGAGCTCCCACCGAGCCTCCATCGATCTCACACCCATAACCGGTCGGAAGGGACGTCCCTCGGGGGGTTAAAAGTTGGAAGGTAGGGTGCACCTGCACGTGCTGGTGAGAGCCCGAAAGGACGCGTCGGCCGTGGAATCGGCGCTGGAGCGGTATTACCCGGACTGGGAGTGGAAAGTGGAAACGCTCGGAGGTGAGCGCGATCCGTCGTGGATCGTCGGTTTGGCGCGTGAACGGTTCGAGGGTTCCGACGCACTGTGGAAGGTACTTCTTCTGGGCCGGCGTAGTTACCCCGGTCGCGGGCGCGTGGTCTGGATGGAGGGATGGTCGGCGGTGAACGTGGGCAAGGCGGAGGTCCGGAACGCCAGGCTGACCGAGATCGTGGACGGTATCGAGCTAGGACGTGCCGCCCCGCGCCTGAGCGTGGCTTTCAGACGGGTACCGGAGCTCCGGCGAGGGAGGTTACTGACCGAGAACCAGGACGCGGATACCATGCTCCGGTGGGGTAAATTCACCGAGACAATCGCCGAGCTGGCTGGGGAGGAGCTACCTCCCGGTGCGTACTTCTCACTCCGAAAGCCGGGGAACCCGCCGGAAGAAGTACTCTACGACGCCTCCGGTAAGCCGATCCTCAGGATCATCACGCCGGACGAAGGCGAACCGAGCGTAAGCGTGCTCGGAGACGGGGAACCCTTCGATTCTAGGGCGTTCGTCCGTGAGAACCGTGAGACGCTGGAGAACCTGTTCGAGGACGCCGTGGATTTTCTTGGAGGAGTGGCGGAGGAGTTCGATGTCCTGTTCGTGCCGGTCAGCGGAGGGAAGGACAGCACGTGCTGCTTAGCGATAGCCGTCGAGACGACCGATCGCTTAGGGATCGACGTCGAAGCCGTGTACGTGGATACTGGATACGACCTGGGCAGAGACGTCGTCGAAGACGTCGGAGCGGCGTTGGGAGTCGATATCAAGCACGTAGACGTTTCCGATGCGTTTGAACGTGGGTTGAGGGAGCGGAAGCCCACCCATGAGAACCGATGGTGCACCGGTGTGAAGCTTTCCGGGATCAAGAAAGTGCTGAAGGATTTGGAGGGAGATGTCCTGCTGGTCGTGGGAGATCGAGACGCGGAGAGCCGCAGGAGGAGATTGAGGCCGCCGGTCCACAGGAACCGGCTGCTCGACGTACCCGAAGTTAACCCTGTGAAAGGATGGGGAGGGGCCGAGGTGCTCGGGACGTTGTTCCGATTGGGCCTACCGGTGAGCGAACTGTACGAGATCGGGTTCTATAGGTTGGGTTGCTCCGTGTGCCCTTCCCTCACGGCGTGGGAGAGAGCGCTCATGGAGCTCAGCCGATGATCCTAACTGTTGGCTTCATCGCAACTCTCAAGCGCGTCGGAACCGCAGTTTCCTACGGACTCGACGGCGCGCCCGCGGGAACAACGTTACGGTTATTTTAACGATTGCGTCCGGGGGTATCGGTTCACTTCATGATGATCTCCACGTGTACTTCCTCGGGAATGTGTATACGCATTAGCCGTCGGATCGTACGCTCATCGCCCTTAATATCGATCAGCCGCTTGTGAATGCGCATCTCCCACTTGTCCCAGGTGGCCTTACCCTCACCGTCCGGAGACTTCCGTGTCGGAACCAGAAGTCGCTTAGTCGGCAGTGGAATAGGTCCGGACATCTGAGCACCGGTTTCCTCAACAACCTTCTTGATCCGCTCACAGACCTCCTCGAGTTTGTAGTGATCGGTACTCGACAGGCGCAGGCGTACTTCCTGGGCCATCACACCACCTCCCGAAAGAGATTATCTCGAGGGGAAAGAGGGCTTACTCCTCCTTTTCGATCTTCACACACATTCCGGCGGCCACTGTCTGACCCATGTCTCTGATGGCGAACCGGCCCAGCTGTGGGATGAAGCTGACCTCCTCGATGACCATCGGCTTCGTCGGCCGGATGCGCACCTTCGCGGCCTCTCCGGTCTTCAGGAAGTCCGGGTTCTCCTCGATCACCTCACCGGTAGCCGGGTCGATCTTTTCGATGAGCTCCTCGAACTTGCAGGCCACCTGGGCGGTGTGGCAGTGGAACACCGGCGTGTAACCTGCGGTGATCGCGCTCGGGTGCTGTAGGACCACGATCTGCGCGATGAAGGTGTCGTCCGGCGTGACCACGGTCGCCGGCTCGTCGGGGTGACAGGCTACGTCACCACGGCTGATGTCGTTCTTACCCACGCCCTTCACGTTGAAACCGATGTTGTCACCCGGCTCGGCGCGCTCGATCTCCTCGTGGTGCATCTCGATGCTCCTGACCTCACCCTCTCCCTTCCGGCCTCCGGTGGCCGTGTAGGCCGGCTCGAACCGGACGGTGTCGCCCACCTCGAGTACTCCGGTCTCGACTCGGCCCACCGGCACGGTACCGACACCGGTGATCGAGTACACGTCCTGGATCGGGATCCGCAGCGGCTTGTCGGTCGGCTTCTCAGGCGGTTCTAGGTTGTCCAGAGCCTCCAGCAGAGTCGGACCGTCGTACCACGGCGTGTTGTCGCTCTTCTCGACCACGTTGTCGCCCTCGAAGGCGCTGATCGGGATGAACGGGATCTCGTCGACGTTGTAACCGATCGTCTTGAGGAGCTCGGCGACCTCCTGCTTGACCTCCTCGTACCTGTTCTCATCGTAGTCCACGAGGTCCATCTTGTTGATAGCCACGATGAGCTGGTCGATACCCAGCGTCTTGGCCAGGAACGCGTGCTCCTTGGTCTGCGGCATCACACCGTCGTCCGCGGCCACTACCAGGATGGCGGCGTCGGCCTGGCTCGCACCGGTGATCATGTTCTTAACGAAGTCTCGATGACCTGGACAGTCCACGATGGTGAACTCGTAGTTGTCGGTCTCGAACTTGGTGTGAGCTAGGTCGATCGTTACACCTCGCTCCCGCTCCTCCTCGAGCGTGTCCATGATGACTCTGAACTTGTCCTCTCCCTCACCCAGGTCCTTGTCCTCGATCACACCGGTGTCGTACAGCAATCGACCGACCAGGGTGGACTTACCGTGGTCTACGTGGCCGATGAACGCGAGGTTAATGTGCTCCTTCTCCTTCGCCACGGGAACCTCCCCCGGTTTCGGTTTTCGCGACGACCCGGCCGATCCCCGTTTTATAATATTGTCGGTTATGGGAAAAGCTCGGTCATTCGACTTCCTCCAGCGAGACGGGTCGATCCTCCTTCACAGACTTGAGGGCCGCCACGGCCGTACGGAGGGCTTGAAGTCCCGCTTCGCCGTCGACGAGGGGATCTCGATTTTCTAATATGGATTCGGCGAAGTCCCGAAGCTCCAGTTTCAGAGGTTCTTCCTTCCGTATATTGAACCGTTTAACACCCTCCCGATCCATCAACCGGAGCTCCTGTTCTATGTACTGAATCTCCAGGATAGCCTCCCGACCTGTCACCTCGAGCCTCCGTTCCTTGTGCGGGGTGAGCCAATTCACCTCTATCAGTCCGGTGGGATCTCCCTCGAACCGGAGCATAACCTCGGCGTAATCCTCCTGAGTTCGGGTGATGGCAGAACCGGCCGCGGCGTACACCTCCTCCACCTCGGTTTCGGCCAGGTAGCGCATCACGTCGATGTCGTGCACGGCGAGGTCCACGATGACACCCACGTCCCGGATCCTGGGTGGATACGGCCCGACCCGCTTAGCCGACATGACTACGATATCGCCCAAGTCACCCCTTGAGACGACTTCCTTAGCCTTCATCACGCTCGGGTTGAACCGCTCGATGTGGCCGACCGCGAGCTTCAACCCGTGGTCCTCCGCGGCGTCGATGATGCGTCTGGCGTTCTCGATCGTATCGGCGATCGGTTTCTCGACGAGAACATGCACACCCGCTTCCAACGCGTCAACGGCGATATCCGCGTGGTACTTCGTCGGGACGCAGATGCTGACGCCGTCTAGGTCTTCCTCCTGAAGCATCTTCCGATGGTCGGTGTACCAGTTGACGTCGTACTTCTTGGCGACCTCCTTGACCCTGCGCTCGTTGACGTCACAGACCGCCACCAGCTCCGTCTCTTCGAGCTCGTGGTACACCCGGGCGTGGTGTGATCCCATCATGCCGACGCCGATAACACCGGCACGTACGGTCAAGTGGCGGCACCCCCTGTCGGAGCGTCGGCGTGTCGGTCCTCGGGAAGCGTTAAAACTCGGCGGTCCCATGCCGTAAATTGTTACGAATATCATAACGATTCGCGCCGGGCGTGGGCCCCATCCCCCACCCCCTGGGCTTTCGCCCTTCGGGGGCGGGGTCATCGGGGACTCGTGATCTTGAGGCCTTCCGTTACTCCTCCTCTTCCTCCTCGAGTGCTTCCGCCAGCAGCGCCTCGATCTGTGGCATCAGCTGCTCGTCCCGGTAGTAGCGTAGCTGCATTGCACCGCTCGGGCACGCGGCGGCGCACTGTCCGCAGCCCTGGCAGGCCACGTCCTGCACCTCGGCGACCCTCTTACCGTCCTTCTCCACCATTTCGATGGCGTCGAACGGACACACCTGCGCGCACGCTCCGCAGCCGCCGCAGACGTCCTCGTCCACGGTCGCGGTGATCAGCTCGATCTCGACCTTACCCTGGGACATCGGGATGCTGGCCTCGCTGGCGGCACCCTTCGCCTGGGCCACAGTGTCCGGGATGTCCTTCGGACCCTGAGCTACACCGGCGATCTGGACGCCGCGGACCTTCGTGCTGACCGGCTCTAGCTTCGGGTGTAGCTCCTTGAAGAACCCGTCCGGCGACCTGTCGATGCCCAGGATGTCGGCGAGCTTGGAGTACGTCTCCTCCGGCGCCACTAGACCGCAGCCCAGCACCACGAGGTCCGCCTCGATCTCCATCGGCTCGCCGGTGAGCGTGTCCTCGACGCGCACGATGAGGTTCTTGGTCTCCGGGTCTTCGACGATCTCGGCCGGTCTACCTCGGATGAAGCGCACACCGAACTGCTTCTGGGCACGCTCGTAGTACTCCTCGTAACCCTTACCGAACGCCCGCACGTCCATGTAGCAGCAGTAGACCTCCGCGTCCGGCTCGTGCTGCTTGATCAGCTGCGCGTTCTTGAGGATGAACATACAGCAGATCCTGCTGCAGTACGCCTCACCCTTCTCCTCCTTGCCCGGGCACCGCGATCCGACACAGTGGATGAACACGATCCTGTGCGGCTCCTTGCCGTCGCTCGGTCGGATCACGTGACCCTCCGTCGGACCGGCGGGGTTGATCATCCGCTCCAGCTCCAGCGTGGTGATCACGTTGTCGTACTTACCGTAGCCGTACTCCTCGAGCTTGCTCGCGTCGAACTCCTCGTAACCGGTCGCCACGATGATCGTGCCGACCTTCAGCCTGATTTCCTCCGGCTCCTGGTCGAAGTCTATCGCCGGCGGGTCCTGTGGGCACGCCTCCTCGCACAGGCCGCACTGGATGCAGTGCTCCATGTCGATCGTGTACACCAACGGCATCGCCTGCGGGAACGGCACGTAGATCGCCTTCCTGGTGCCGATTCCCAGATCGAACTCGTTGGGCACCTCGATCGGACAGACCTCGGCGCAGACTCCGCAGCCCGTGCACGCGTCCTCGTCCACGTACCGCGGCTTCTTCTCGATCGTTACCTCGAAGTTACCGATGTAGCCGTCCACGTCCTTGACCTCGGCGTAAGTGATCATCTCGATGTTCGGGTGGTTACCCACCTGCACCATCTTCGGAGCCAGGATTCACATGGCGCAGTCGTCGGTCGGGAACGTCTTCGCCAGCCGTGCCATGTTGCCTCCGATCGTCGGCTCCTTCTCCACCAGGTACACCTTGAAGCCCTGATCCGCGAGGTCCAGGGCCGCCTGGATCCCGGCGATACCACCACCGATGATGAGAACGCTGTTCTCGACCTCCACCTCCTTCGTCGGCACGTCCTCGAGCCGCTTAGCACGCTCCACTGCCGCCCGAATTAGGTCCTTGGCCTTCTCCGTGGCCTTCTCCGGCTCCTGCATGTGCACGAACGAGCAGTGCTCTCGGATGTTTACCATCTCCATGTAGTATGGCGACAATCCGGCCTCCTTGACGCAGTTCCTGAACGTGTTCTCGTGGATCTTCGGCGTACAAGCTGCCACGACTACTCGGTCGAGGTCGTGTTCCTTGATGGCTTCCTGGATGATCTCCTGACCCGGATCGGCGCAGAAGAACGGGTAATCCGTCGCGTACACGACGCCGGGCAGTTTCTTGGCGTACTCAACGACCTCTTCGACGTCGACGGACGCCTTGATGTTCACACCGCAGTGGCACACGAACACGCCTATCCTGACGTCGTCCTTGTCGCCCACTGGTTCTCACCCCCTATGCCGTTGTGGCCACGCCCGGTCACACGATGTCCGAGTTATAAGCGTTGGGATATTGGAGGCGGAAATCGGGGAGATTGGAGGGGAGACACAAGGGCGTTAGAGCTGAAGTCCGGGGAAACACTTCGAGAGTAGCATACAGAAGATATCGGAGGCGTACTTGGTCAGGTTGTTCACCATGTTGTCCAGCTCGCTTTTGGCGCTCTCGTAGGCGCTCTTCTCGTTGCCACTGGCGCTCTTAAGGGCATTTTCTACACGATCATATAACATTGCTATCGGGCCGAACGATTTGATCGCCTCCTTCAAGTTCACCTGAAGCTCCGCCGTCACCGCGCTCAGTAGCTGCATCAACGTCGCGTTCGGGCCGATGAACTGGACCAGCATCAGATGGAACTCGTTCAGCGGCTTCTGGAAGGATTCCTCGTGTAGTTTCTGGTTCACTACCGCCTTGACCGCTGACAGTACTACGGCGAACACTATGTCCTCGGGTCGTGGCTCATGGTAGGCTTGACCGCGGAGGCAATCGATCACCGCAGCCACACCATTGCTCAACGCGTCACACAGCGACTGCGTCAAGCCGCTGGCCAAGCTGTAGTACTCGGGTGGTATCGTCGTAGTGACGTTGGCGGATCCCGTCGTGGAGGTTGACTTTGTTTCATCCGTTCCGATCGTGAGCGGTACACCGACGACGCTGACACCCACATCTGAGCCTGCATCTGCGCCTGCAGACGGCTTGACGGTCGCTGTAGGCGCCGTTTCAGTGGTCGCCGACGTCTGGAGTTCCGCCGCTGAGGCTATCGGGATCACTACCATCGCTACTAGGAGGGTCGCGATGGCGCTAGCACGCATACGATCATCCCTGAGCGTAACAGGCACGTTACCGTTTTAAAATCTCTACGAAGCGGGTGGCGGGGGTGGGTAGCGATGGTGAACCGTCCGGCCCGGATCTACCGGGAGTGGAAGGGTCCGGCGTACACGCGAAGGGAATACATCAAGGGAGTCCCGGACCCAAAAATCCAGCAGTTCGACATGGGGAATCCGGCGGGTGACTTCGACGTAGAGGTATCACTGGTGGCCAGGGAACGCGCCCAGGTCACGCACAACGCGCTCGAGGCGGCCCGTGTCGCCGCGAACCGTTACCTGACCAAGACCGTGGGTAGGCAGAACTACCACCTGAAGATCCGAGTGTACCCCCACCACGTTCTGCGCGAGAACCCACTGGCCACGGGAGCCGGAGCGGACCGAGTTCAGGAGGGAATGCGACTGGCCTTCGGGAAGCCGATCGGTACGGCGGCCAGGGTGCGTGAGGGTCAGCGCGTGGTTACGGTCCGGATCGACCCGGAGAACTTCGAGCACGCCAAGGAGGCCCTGCGCCGCGCGGGCATGAAGTTCCCGTTCCCGTTCACCATAGTGGTCGACAAGGGTGAAGAACTGGTTCAGGACTGATGCGATACCGATCCGTGCTGAGGGGGGCCCACCGTGAAGTACGTCCGGTGGTTCGAGGAGATATCGAAGGATGACGTCGACGTCGCCGGAGGCAAGGGCGCGAACCTGGGCGAGATGACGCAGGCGGGACTACCAGTCCCGCCCGGCTTCGTGGTCCTGTCCACAGCCTACGATGAGTTCCTCGAGCGCACTGGCCTGAAGGAGAAGATAAAGGAAATACTTTCCTCCCACGACCTGTCCGACAACGACGAGCTTCAGGAGGCCGCGGAGGAGATTCAGCGGCTGATCGTTGAGGTCGAAATGCCGGAGGAGATCCGTGAGGAGATCGTGAAAGCCTACCGGGAGCTCTGCGAGAAGGTCGGTAAGGAAGAGGAGTTCGTAGCTGTCCGCTCGTCGGCGACCGCCGAAGACTTACCGGAAGCTTCCTTCGCGGGCCAGCAGGAGACGTTCCTGAACGTCCAAGGTGAGGAGGACGTCGTGAAGTACGTGCAGAAGTGTTGGGCGTCCCTATTCACCCCTCGGGCCGTGGCTTACCGGGAGGAGCAAGGGTTCGAGCATCTGGACGTTTCGATCGCCGTCGTCGTCCAGAAGATGGTAGATTCGGAGAAGTCAGGAGTAATGTTCACGGTCCACCCCTACACCGGCGAGCGGGACAAGATGGTGATCGAAGCCGTGTGGGGTCTCGGCGAGGCCGTAGTCAGTGGGGAAGTCACTCCCGACACCTACATCGTCGACAAGAACACGTTCGAGGTCATCGAGGAGCAGATATCCGAGCAGGAGTGGATGTACACGAAGGACCCGGAAACAGGGGAGACGGTCAAGGCCGAGGTGCCTGAGGATAAACGCGACGCTAGGAAGCTGACGGACGAAGAGATCAAGGAACTGGCGGAGATCGGAGTAGCCGTGGAGGAGCACTACGGGTTCCCGCAGGATATCGAGTGGGCCATCGAGGACGACGAAGTATACGTGCTGCAGTCGCGTCCGGTCACCACAATACCAGAGGAGAAGGGCGGAGAGGAAGAGATAGAGGCGGAAGAGTTGGAGGGCAAGATCCTCGTCCGCGGCCTAGGGGCCAGCCCGGGGATCGGTACGGGCGAAGTCAAGATCGTGATGGACGTGGACGAGATCGACAAGGTGGAGGAAGGGGACGTCCTGGTCACCAAGATGACCACACCGGACATGGTCCCGGCGATGCGGAAGGCGTCGGCCATAGTCACCGACGAAGGCGGAATCACATGCCACGCCGCGATCGTGTCGCGAGAGCTGGGAATCCCGTGTGTGGTCGGTACGGGCAACGCCACGGAGGTCCTCGAGGAGGGGCAGGTGGTAACGGTCGACGGAGAGCGTGGAGTCGTGTACGAGGGTGACGTGCGCAAGGCCCTCCGTGCCGAGGAGGAAGAGGAGGAGCGGGAAGAGAAGGAGATCGTGGTGGAGCGCCCGGCCGCTGAGCCAGTGACCGCTACGGAGATCAAGGTTAACGTCAGCATGCCCGAAGCCGCGGAGCGTGCCGCTAAGACGGGAGCCGACGGTGTCGGATTGCTCCGTATCGAACACATGATCCTGGGCGTGGGAGTACATCCCCGCAAGCTCATCGAGGAGGGTGAGCGCGAGAAACTCGTGCAAGTGTTGATGGACGGGATCCGCAAGGTCGCGGACGCCTTCTACCCGAAGCCCGTATGGGTCAGAACCCTGGACGCTCCGACCGACGAGTTCCGCGAGCTCGAAGGTGGTGAGCGGGAGCCCGAAGAAACCAACCCGATGCTCGGTTGGAGAGGTATTCGTCGCGATCTCGAGGAGCGGGAGACTCTCGAGTGTCAGTTCGAGGCTATCCGCCGCCTCCACCAGGAGGGTTACGATAACATCGGCGTGATGATTCCGTTGGTACAGCACCCCGAAGAACTGCGCCGCGCTAAGCGGATCGCCAAGGAAGTAGGGCTCAAACCGCATCGTCAGGTCGAGTTCGGAATGATGGTGGAAACACCTGCCGCCGCGGTACTAATCGACGAATTCATCGAAGTAGGCCTCGACTTCGTGAGCCTCGGTACCAACGACCTCACCCAGTACACGTTGGCGGTCGACAGGAACAACGACAAGGTGGCATACCTCTACGACGAGAAGCACCCGGCAGTACTCCGGCTGATCAAACACGTCATCAACGAGTGCAAGGAGGCTGGAGTGAAGACGAGCATCTGCGGTCAGGCGGGTAGCGACCCGAAGATGGCCGAGATACTAGTGAAAGCGGGCATCGACAGCATCTCGGCGAACATCGACGCGGTGCCCCAGATCCGGCGGATCGTAGCCCGGGTAGAGCGGAAGATACTGCTGGATAAGATGAGGGAGTTCTAACGCCCGTGTCCCTCCTGAAACATCTTTCCGAGCTGGGATTGTCCGAACGAGAGGCGCGGGTGTACCTGTACCTGGTCCGCGCCGGTGAGGCCAACGCACGGGAGGTGAGCGAGGGAGTCGAGATCCCGTACTCGAAGGTTTACTCCGTCCTACGATCGCTGGAAGACAAGGGATGGGTGGAAGCCGACCGGAGCGCCAGACCTACCACCTACCGACCGGTATCCCCGGACGTCGCGGTGAAGCGAGCCCTGGAGCAAGAGCTGAACAGGATCCGACGTGAGCTGGAGGAACACGCCAAGGTCGCCGTGAGGAAACTTTCCGAGATATACAGAGCGGAACGCGAGACCGTGGCCCGCACGTATCACGGTAAGTCCGCCAGGGAAACGCTCGCAGAAGTGCTAAGATCGTCGGAAGACATAGCCTGCATCGTCCACTTAGGCCGCAATCTGCCACGCTGGCTCCTGGAGTCGCTTCGGCGGATGGAAGGTTTGATGATCCTTAGGGCTAAGGAAGGGTCCGAGGTCGCCGACGAACTGGAACCCGATGTGAAGGCACCCATCGATATCGAACCCCGAAACACCTTAATAGTGCTCTCAGCGGACCGCCGCGAGTTTTTCTTGGGTAAGTTCGGTGAGGGCGACTACCTGCTCTCACTCGAGGAGCCGATACTGGCCCAAGGGATTCACGATGCGGTCACGAGAGCGTGTAAATCGCGCTCACGGCACGCTTGAGTACCGGGTCAGGTAAGACCCTAAAGCCTAGGAAGGACAGCACCGACTCCAACTTGTCCGAAGTCCACACGCACCAGTCCAGCGGAGTCCTGGGCGGCGGACCGTACGGGAACATATGACGCCTGACAGCCCGAACAACGGCGGGGTCGACGTTCACCTCTTCCAGGAGCTCGCTCCCGGTTCTCCAGTGACAGATACCACAGTGGCCGCCCGGGTCGAGCTTACAGAGTGGGCATCTCGGAATTCCGTAACCGATGTCGTGCAGTAACCCCGATTCGAGGGCGATTTTGCCGTCGACTCTGAACTTCCCCGACAGTCGCCAGCACAGGTAAGCCACCTTCAACGAGTGCTCGAGCCTCGTATCACCACGGTGTCCGCGGATGTCGTGCAGGCGACATAGTCGCCGAAGGACGCGTTCGGGGAGATCGGAAACCACCTCCTCCAGGACACGTAGAAAGCGCAAATGTTTCGACTCCAATAACGTTTCCCCACGGGGCGCTCAGAGGGTGCGACTGGCACTCACCACCTCGACCTGATTGACCTCGTCGACCTCCTTGAGAGCGTCCTCGAGCGCGTCGGTACCTCCCTCGGCGTCCGGCACTACCACCTTCACTCTGATCGCCTTCAGCCCGAAGGCGATAGGTTCTTCCTCCATGCCTTCGATGTCCACGACGTCCATGGACTCGAGCTTCTCGCGGATGGCCTCCTTGAGTTCCTCGTAGTCCACATCGGCACTCTCCGGGAGGACTTTCAGGTCCACGAGTACTTTCGACACCACTATCACCCCCTTAAGGACCTATGAAGCCGCAGTTGGGACACTGGTACCGGTTGCCCAACCTCCTACACTTCTGGCATCGGGTGATCACGACCTCACCGCACTTCGGGCACGGATGGGAAACCGCACGCTCGCCGGGAGCGATCGGTCCACCGCACGCGGAACATACGGCGTAGTCGGCACGCTCTATACGACCGGCTTCGGTCATCTCGACTTCCTCTGCGGCCTCCTCGATGAGTTCTTCCCGCGTCTTACCCCCTGTTTCCTTCAGCTCTTCTGAAGAAGCCCTCTCCACGCCGACTTCCCGCTCCTCGTTCTCCTCCGCCAATCGGTACCCCCTAAAGAGCGGCCCGAAAAGGATGCTATATCAGTGGCGGGCTAGCCCTTCTTCTTGATGTAGATCACGAAGTGGTCCTCTCCCTCCTCCACGTCCAGGACCTCGTGCCCGTTCTCCTCGGCGAACCTCCGGATGTTGTCCTTCGCGGGAGGGTAATCGCCGACGACCTTCAGGACCTCCCCTTCGCTCATCTCCTCCAGCTTCTTCCTAGTTTCGAGCACGGGCATGGGACAGATCTTACCCCGAACGTCCAGCTCTTCGTCGTACTCGACCATCCAGGTCACCCCCGACTCAACCCATGCGATAGGTATTCGGATTTGTTCCCTACAATTCTCAATGGGTATAAGGTCAGTTAATGGTCATATTTAACCACGAACTCCATTAGTGTAATGCAGGAATTCGATTTAATAATAAGTGAGAAAGTGTCGAGCCGAGGGGATCTTGTTGGATATCAGAGAGATTTGGAAAGAGCTCGGAATCGACCTAGAGCGGCATGATGAGTTGCTCGAAGCCCTGCCGGAGGTGTACGAAGAGATCTTCCTGAGTCAGGAAAACCGTCCCGAGCGTATGTCCTACTTCGACGAGGTAGTCGCCGATATCCACGGCGCACGAGTCCGGGAGCTGTACGAGATGAGACAGGAGGGTAAACCGATCCTAGGGACGTTCTGCGTCTACGTGCCGGAGGAGATCGTCCTCGCCGCGGGCGGTGTTTGCGTAGGGTTATGTGGCGGAGCGGAGTTCCCGATCCCGGACGCCGAAAAGTACCTCCCACGCGACCTGTGCCCGTTGATCAAATCGTCCTTCGGCTTCCTGGTATCCAGACTGTGCCCTTACTGCCAAGTCGCGACGGTAATCGTCGGCGAGAACACTTGCGACGGCAAGAAGAAGATGTACGAGATAATGTCAGAACACAAGGATGTCTACGTGATGGAAATGCCGCAGGTGAAAGATGAAGAGGGTCTCGAGTACTGGCACGAGCAACTGATTAAATTCAAGGAGTTCGTAGAGGAACTATCCGGGAACGAAATCACCTATGAGTCATTATTAGATGCTATAGAACGTGTGAACGCCAAGCGGGAAGCCTTTAGAAAGTTATACGAGCTCAGGAAGCACGACCCAGCACCTATAAGCGGACGTGACGCGAACTTGATAGCCCAGATAGCGTTCTACGATGATGTAGATAGATTCACAGAGAAGGTAAACGAACTCAACGAAGAGCTCGAAAAACGGGTGGAAGAAGGCGAAGGTGTCGCCGAGGAAGCACCGAGAATTCTCGTAGCCGGCACGCCGATGCCGATTCCACACTGGAAGCTGCTTTACGTCGTGGAGTCCTGCGGCGCGGTGGTAGTTTGTGAGGAGTCGTGCACGGGCACCAGGTACTTTGAACGGGAGGTCAGCACAGAAGGAGACGACGTTGAAGATCTTATTAAGAATATTGCGGAGGCATACATGGAAACGAAATGTGCTATCTTCACACCGAACGATGAAAGAGTTAAAGATATTATTAAGAAATACAAAGAGTGGAACTGTGATGGGGTGATTTTGTATAACCTTAAATTCTGTCAACCGTACGCTGTGGAACACTCAAAGATCGAAAGTAGGCTGAGAGAAGAAGGAATCCCTGCACTAAAACTTGAATCCGACTACAGCGAGGAGGACGTGGAACAACTGAAAACTAGGATCGAGACGTTCTTGGAGTCGATCGCCTAGGGCCCGCTCACACCATCTCCTCGACCTTTTCTATGACCATTTCGAGGAATTCTACGTCGTTGAGCATGCTTTCGGGTGGTTCGACGACCTTGCGCATCCTGATGGGTACTGAGTCCATTCGGTAGGCGGTGCCTTCCCATTCGATGCCGGCGATGGTTACGGGCACGTACAGGTCGGCGAGTTCGGCGGTCGGCGTCCAGTGCGGGTCCACGCACACGAGCGGGATCCTAGCCATGTGCTCCACAGCCTTCCGCGGGAAGTGCGCACCCGGATCACTGGCGATTACGAAGGCGGCGTCCACTTCTCCCCTGATCAGTACGTCCACCGCGGAGAACTCGCCTGGGTTGTACCGCGGGTACCCACGGCTGAAGTCCACGGCGAACGGGTAGCCCGTAGTCCACGTGAGCACCTCGTTGAAGCCGGTCACGTTGTAGTGACCTCGCATCATGATCAGAGTCCACTTCGCGTACTCGTTCAGATCTCGGATCAAGCAGATCGCGTTGTCGATGTTCCGATGACGACCCCGGGACATCGTGATGCCCATGCCCCAGAACAGTGTGCCGAAGCTGGCCTCCTTGATCAGGTCAGCGACCTCGTGCACGGCTTCCACCGGAATTCCCGCCACCTCCTCGCGCTCGATCTCGATCCCGTGAACAGCCGCCCGGAGCGCGCTGATCAGCTCATAGTCCTCGTTGGGTCTAACCTGCAGGTGGACGTCCGCTAGCTCGGCCGTAGCGGTCCTCCGCGGGTCCACGACGATGATAGTACGATCCTCACGACCCTTCGGTCGGAAGAAGCCGCGGGTGAAGGCGGTGTAACGGCTCATGTGCCGCGGGTGGGCGTGCATAGGGTTGCAACCCCAGTAGATGATGACGTCCGCTCGATTCTTCACTTCACCCAATGTACAGCTAGGAACACCGGCGTCTTGCAATCCAAGTGTTGACGGTCCATGACACACTGAAGCGGTATTATCTATCACAGCTCCAACTTTTTCTGCAATCTCTATCCCAACTTCATGTGCTTCACATAGCGTTGAAGACCAGCCATACATCAGAGGCCATTTCGCCTCAACAAGTATTCTTGCCGTCTCTTCTGCGGCGTCTTCGTAGTCGATTTTCTTCCATTCTCCGTTCTCTTTGATCATCGGCTCGGTGTGACGATGATCCTCCTGCGCCGTCAAGAACTTCGCAGCACCGATCCTACAAGCATGCCGTACTTCCACGATCTCACCGTCCTCCACGACCACCTCTAGATCATCACACAGCGTACCACAGAACGGACAGACCACATCCTTGATCACTTTACGACCCAATATGACCCCCGTAAACGCCGTGATCGTCTCAGCTTTTGAAAGTTATTAATCCCGGAGTTCAATGGTTATTCGTGTTCATAAAGGGCGCAACAAGCCCAATATTCATTTTTCTAATACCCATAAAGCAGCCCCAAATGCTCCGGCTACGTGGGCTTCATTAGGTACGTTTATCCCCATCTCCAGCCTGTCTGAGAGGAGCTCGGCGAAGACCCGACAGCGTGCCATGCCGCCGACCAGCACCACCTCGGGCTCCGGCGACACCTTGTCGATCATGGTGGCGACGCGCTCGGCCACGGAGTCGAGGACGCCCAGCAGGATCCTTTCGACGTCGATCCCGCGGTTCACCAGCGAGATCACCTCCGTCTCCGCGAAGACCGCGCACATCGAGTTGATCTTCACGGGATCGTCCGCGCCGCTCGCGTGCTCGTCGACCTCCGACATCTCGATCCCGAGCCGCCGGCACACGTTCTCGACGAACCTCCCGGTACCGGCCGCACACTTGTCGTTCACCTGGAAGTCCACGACCTTGCCGTCCTCCACTTTCATCACCTTGGTATCCTGACCGCCCACGTCTATCACCGTCCTGGCACCTTCGACCAGCTGGGAGGCACCTAGGGCGACCGCAGGAAGCTCGGGCACGGTCTCATCGAACTCGTCGCTCAGAGCCTCCCTACCGTATCCCGTGACGGCCGTGACGTCGAACTCGTCGATGCCCGCGCCTAGCTCATCTAGGGCACGCCGTAGCACTTTCTTCACGGGACCTGTCGACTCCACCACGGTATGGTCCTCGAGCGAGCCGTCCTCCACGATCGCACACTTCAGGTGGGAAGATCCCGCGTCCACGCCGAGGACCCGCACGGTTTGTCCCCGGTTGATTTCTCCACGTACATCGCCTTGACGTCGTTGGGTGATTCATTCGATAGCTATTACCGAATTTCATACCATCACAGGACTCTTCATCAAGTACTCTAATGTCGTTTTGATACCGGAAAGAGCACTGATTATAACGGGATGCGATACCGGCTGGCCGCACCGGGGGAGACGAAGCATGGCCAGAGTATCACCGCTGGTTACGGGACTGGTAGCCGGCGTCTCCGCCGCGATACTGCAGGCGGTCTTCAAGGTCAGCCCACCACCGGCGTACGGGATCTGTATAGCGTGCCACACCAGGGACCTGGTGAACTGGATAGTGAACCATGCCGCGGGAACCACGCTCGGGATGGCGCCGGTCTCCAAACCCTTCCCGGTGCTGACCGTCGTGGGTATTTTCATCGGGGCACTGATCGCGGCGTTCGCCCACGGCGAGTTCAGGATTCGGAGGACCCACCATCCGATTCTAGGGTTCGTGCTCGGTTTCCTGGTCATCAACTTCGCACTCTTCATGGGTGGCTGTCCGATCCGAACGAGCCTGAGGACGATGTACGGGGACGTCGTAGCGCTCCTCGGACTGATCTCCATAGCCGTCGGCGTGATACTGGGCGCCGAGTTCTACCTCAAGAGAAAGGCGTGAGGGGGGAACGGAGCGTGGCGGAGTACCTGCACGCCATCGGGACGCTCGCGTTCGGCGTGCTGATCGGCTACCTGGGCCAGCGGTCCGCGATGTGCTTCATAGGAGGAATCCGAGACGTGTACCTACTACGCGACACGTGGCTCGTGCAGGGCCTGATCGGGTTCCTCATCGGTGCCTTCTTCGGGCTGGTGGTGTTCGGAGCCGCGGGTATGATCAAGAAGTTCCCGTGGTTCCTGTACAAGGGAGCGTCCGCCATCCCGGGTGACGTCCTCGGCAAGAAGCCGGGGTTCGCCGCCCACGCGGCGGTGACGGTGATAGGCGGTCTCGGCGTGGGTTTCCTGTCGGTGGTTCAGGGTGGCTGTCCGTTCAGGAACTACGTGATGGCGGCCGAGGGCAACGTGACTGCGATGGCGTACCTGCTAGGGGTGTTCGTCGGTGCGGTGTTCTTCCACGCCTGCATCGTGCCGATCTTCGGGCCGCCGAAGTGAGGGGATGGAAATGGGGCTCCTCTCCCGCCTCCGCTCCGCGTTTTCCCGGGATGAGGGACCGTCAGACGAGCGCGAGGGTAAGGGCCTGATCGTCTTCGAAAGCGCCAGGGACGCGATGAAGGCGGAGAGGACCCTCAAGGAGGCCGGATACGACGTCCGGGCGGTGGCCCCACCGCCGGAGATCCGCGAGGGGTGCGACCTGGCGATCGAGTACGACCTCGTCGACGAGGTAGGCGTGCGCCGAACGCTCGAGGAGATCGGTGTGGAACCGCTGAAGTTCGTATCACTCGAGGACCCTTCCCTCAAGCCCATCGAGCTGGTTCGCGTCAAGGAGGTCGACGGATACATCATGGTCCGATGCGGCAACATGAAGGTGACCGTGGATCGGGACGGGACGATAGTGAACGTGTCGGGTGGAGGGTGTCCCGACGTCCCTTACCTGGCGCATGAACTCGTGGGCAAGAACGTTCTCGAGCTGTCGGAGAACTCGATGCCGGCGAGCTTGGGATACACGCTCTGCGCGTACACCCTGGACAAAGCCGTGAGGAAGGCCAAGGAAGTACTCTTAGGGGAGGGAAGTTGATCATCGCGGGTACGGTTCCGATCGAAGGTCTCGGCCCCGTGGAGGGGAAGGTCGAGCCGCTGGACGATCGAATACGCGTCGCCGGTCGTGAGATACCCGTTTCCATGGGGACCGCCGCACTGGCCGCCGCGGCGGCCCGTGTTCTGGAGTTCCTGGGTGAGGATGAACCACGGCTTATCACCGCGGGGGATCTGGGAGAAGGGGACGGTAGTCTCGAGATCTACCGTCGCCTGAGGGAGGTCGACGATGACGTGCTCGTGATCCACTACATCAAGCCGAAGATAGACGAGATCCGACGCGTCGATACGTCAGGCAAGGTCATCGCGGACGCCGGAGGGATGTACGCCGCCAAGGCCGCGGGTATCGGACCCGAGTTTCACCTGTTCCTGCCGGACCCCGGAGAACTCGCGTTCCTCGCGGACGAGAAGGCCCATCATCCGGCCTACGTTCGAGGGTTCATCGCTGAAGTCGACGAGGAGGAGGTTCCGAGCCTGGTGAGACGTGCCTACGAGGAGGACCAAGTCCCGGATTATATGGTGGTTAAGGGGAGGCGTGACCACGTCGTCCACCGGGGTGAAGTGGTGGAGACCGTCGATGAGCCCCTCGTCGAGGCCATGGAGTGCATCGGGGGTACGGGCGACACGCTCACGGGGATCGTCGCCGCACTCATCGCCGCGGGGTTCGGAACCGAGGAGGCGTGCGTGATCGGCTGTAGGGTGAACCGGAGGCTCGGTGAAATCGCGAACGCGACTCCGACAACTAGGATACACGAGCTCACCAGGGCGATACCGGAGGCCCTGTGCGAAGAACTGAGGGAGTGAGGAGGCTAAGCGGGGTCCCTGAAGGCCCCCTCGATCTGCTTGTACAACTGCTCGGTCTTGAAGTGGTTCTGCTCCATGGCACCGCTCGGGCACGCCGCCGCGCAGGTCCCGCATCCCTTGCACAAAGCGGCCGTGACTTCGGCCACGAGCTTCCCGTCCTTCTCGACGAGTTCTATGGCACCGTACGGACAGAGTTCCACGCAGGTACCACAACCGCCGCAGATCTCCTCGTCCACCTCCGATACTATGGGCTCTACGGCCACCTCACCGGCCGCCAATGCCGTGGCGGCGCGAGCCGCGGCGGCAGAACCCTGGGCGACCGAGGAGGGTATGTCCTTCGGACCTTGACACGCTCCGGCCAGGAAGATACCGTCGATCGCCGTGTCCACGGGCCGCAACTTCGGATGTGCTTCCATGAAGAAACCGTCCGGCGAACGTGAAATACTGAGGACCTCCTGGATGACGTCGGCCGAGTCCCGCGGCACCATACCTACGGACAACACCACCAAGTCGTACTCCCTTTCGACCACGTCGCCGAGCAGCGTATCCTCGGCACGCACGATGAGGTTCTTGGTCTCCGGGTCCTCGACTATCTCCGCGGGCCGGCCGCGGATGAACCGGATGCCGTACTGCTTCTGCGAGCGTTCGTAGTACTCCTCGTAACCCTTACCGAACGCCCGCACGTCCATGTAGTAGATATCGATCTGTGTCTCCGGGTACTTCTCCCGGATCAGCTGCGCCAACTTCATCGCGTACATGCAGCAAACGTTGGAGCAGTACGGATTGGTCCTGTGCGGGTCACGTGAGCCAACGCACTGGATGAATGCAATACGTTTCGGTTTCTTTCCATCACTGGGCCTCACCACCTTGCCACCGGTGGGTCCCGAGGCGTTGATGAGCCTCTCCAGCTCTATCGACGTGATCACGTTGTCGTAGACGCCGTACCCGTACTCCTCGCGCTCGGTCGGGTCGCACGTGTCGTATCCGATGGCGCAGATGATAGCACCGACCTCTTCCTCGACGATCTCGGGCTCCTGATCGAAGTCTATCGCGTCGGCGTCGCATACCTCTTCGCAGAGACCGCATCGGATGCAGTGCTCCTCGTCGATCGTGAACACCGACGGGACCGCCTGCGGGAACGGCTTGTAGATGGCCTTCCTCATCCCCAGGCCCTCGTCGAACTCGTTGGGCACCTCGATCGGGCAGACCTCCGCGCACGCGCCGCAGCCCGTGCACGCGTCCTCGTCCACGTACCGCGGCTTCTTCTCGATCTTCACCGTGAAGTTGCCCACGTACCCGTCCACCTCGACGACCTCGGCGTAGGTGTACATCTTGATGTTGGGATGCTTGGACACGTCCACCATCTTCGGTGCCAAGATGCAGATGGAGCAGTCGTTCGTGGGGAACGTCTTGTCCAGCTGGGCCATCCTGCCCCCGATGGACGGCTCCTTCTCGACCAGGATGACCTCGAAGCCCATGTCCGCGAGGTCCAGGGCCGCCTGAATCCCGGAGACTCCGCCCCCGATGACCAGGGCGCGGTCGGTCACGTCCACCTTGATGGTCTCGAGGGACTCGAGCAGCCGGGCCTTGGCCACCGCCATGCGGACGAGGTCCTTAGCTTTCTCCGTGGCCCTGGCCGGATCGTCCATGTGAACCCATGAGCAGTGCTCCCTGATGTTCGCCATCTCGAAGCAGTAGGGGTTCAACCCGGCCTCCTCGACGCACCGTCGGAACGTGGGCTCATGTAGCCTGGGCGAACAGGCCGCCACGACGACACGGTTCAGATCGTACTTCTCGATGTCGCGTTGAATGATCTCTTGACCCGGGTCGGAGCACACGTACTTGTAATCGCGCGCCACGACCACGTTCTTCAGCGTCTTGGCGAACTCGGCCACTTCCTTGACGTCGACGACGCCGGCGATGTTCACGCCGCAGTGGCACACGTAGACGCCGATGCGCGGCTCTTCCTCCGCCAACCACCATCACCCCTCCACAATCCGAACTAGCCTACCGGCGCGGTGAACCTCGAGCGTGAGCCTGGGACGCTCGCCGAGTACGTGGGTCGCACAAGACAGGCAGGGGTCGTAAGCCCGGATCACCATCTCCATCCGGTTGAGGACCTCGGGGGAGGCGTCCTCGGGACTCCTCAGGTACTCCTCAGCGACCTTCTTGACGCCGAGGTCCATGGCGGGGTTGTTCTGGACCGTGGCGACGATCAGGTTGACCTCGGTGATGAGCCCTTCCTCGTCCGTCTTGAAGTGGTGGATCAGCGTCCCACGCGGTGCCTCCACGCAGCCGATACCCTCGCCCGTGACGTCGTCCGGATCCACCTCCTCTCGGACATCGTCACCCGTGATCTCGTCGTCCTCTAGCAGCTCGACGCAGCGTTCGGCCGACGACAGCAGCTCGATCGTCCTCGCGTAATGATACAGCATCGGGTGGTGGCACGGTTTCCCGTACTCGTCGACGAGCTCCTCGTAACGCCCCTGAGCCCTGGGCGTGGCCATCCTGTCGCACACGTTGAGACGGGAGAGCGTGTTGACCCGGTAGAGTCCCTCCTCCTCGCCCTTGTCGCGCAGGTACGGGAACTTGAGGTAGGAGTACGGTCGCACGGCCTCGGCGATGTGATCGAGGTACTCCGACGGCTCGAACTCCCTATCGACGTTGCCCTCAGGATCCACGACGCGGATCACACCGTCGTACAACTCGTGCACGCCGTCGCTGACCATCCCCATATGGTAAGACTCCAGATATCCGAGCTCGAGCAGTCCCTCCTCCTCGAGGCGCCGGGTTAGCTCCTCGGCCAAGTCGACGGTGCGCTCCGCCAGCTCGACCGCGCTCCTAGCGAGTTCGAGGAGCTCCTCCCGTCGGTCCTCCTCCAAGGGCTTAGATACGCCGCCCGGAACGGCGGTGACGGGGTGTATGGGCTTGCCACCGACCGCCTCCACTATCGTCTGTCCTATCTTCCTCAGCTCGATGGCACACTTCACGACCTCGGGGTTCTCCCTAGCCAGTGCGAGGACATGGCGCTTCATAGGATCCTCCTCTTCGGGTTTGACCAGGTCCGGTGCCGCGAGGAAGTAGAAGTGGAGCGCGTGACTGTGCACCGTCGCGGCGTGATGCATCAGCTCCCGCAGCTTCCGAGCCGGCTCCGGAGGCTCCACGCCGAAGACCTCGTCGGCGGCCTTGGCGCTGGCGAGGTGATGGGCCACCTGACATATCCCACAGATCCTCGGCGTCAGTATCGGGGCGTCCTCGATCGGTCTTCCTTCGAGGAACTTCTCGAAACCGCGGACTTCGACCACGTGGAATCTGGCGTCCTTCAGGTTCCCGTCCTCGTCGAACTCGACCACGATCTTACCGTGACCCTCCACCCTGGTGACCGGCTCGACGTTCACTACCATCTCCGACAACGTACCGACCCCCCTCACTCCCTATCCACCCTGAACGGCATCAGCGAGCCGGCGAGCGTGAACCGGTAGAACCAGCCTACCACGTCAGGGACGGACTCCACGAGCTCGGAAGGGTCGACGTCGTCCACATCGGCCCGGAAGATCGAGGCGATCGCGGACATCATCTCCGCACCTTGGTCGGGGATTTCTCCGGCCGGTCCCGCACAACCCGCACACGGTACCCCGGCTTCGGGACAGCGTGCCCCGCACCCCGCCCGTGTAGCGGGTCCCATGCACGGGTAACCCTGCTCCAGCAAGCACCGGTCCGGATCGGGCTCACCCTCGACCGGGCGGCGGATCTCGTGGATCACGGTCTCTTCCTTCTTCCGAGGACACTCCTCGCAGAGGTTCGTCGTCGAGAGCTCGGGTTCGCGTCCGTCGAGGATCGCTGTGACCGCGTCCGCGATCAGGTCGGGCTCCGGGGGGCAGCCGGGTAACTCGTAATCGACGTCGATGACATCGGAGAGCGGGCGAACGCGCCACGTTAACTCTGGGACGTCTTCGGACGGTATCACACCGTCCTCGTTCTCCGTGCTGGCGGTTTCCACGTAGACGGTCCTCAGGAGCTCCTCGTTGGAGTACAGGTTGGCCAGTCCCGGGACGCCGCCGTAGCAGGCGCAGGTACCCACCGCCACGACGATCTCCGCACGCTCCCTGAACTCCTCCGCTACCTCTACGTTCTCCTCGTTCCTGATACCACCCTCGATCAGGACCACGTCCACATCCTCGGGGATCTCCTTGGTATCCATGAGCACGGGGCAGTGAACCAGCTCGGCGTCGCCCAGGAGGTCCAGAAGCCGCTCGTGGAGGTCCAACACCGAGACGTGGCAACCGGAGCAACAGCACAACCACGTCGTGGCGATCTTCACCAAACGCACCACCCCCTTCACAGCCTTTTCAACCTCTCACGGAGTTCCAATGGTCCCAGCTCTAACAACGTCTGATGAAACTCAGTCATAACCTCAGCGAACTTCTCACCCTCCGAAGCTGAAATCCACTCGTATCTGAAACGCTCAGGTTCAATGCCTATTTCGGCTAAAAATTTCTTCAATAACTCGGCCCTTCTCCACCACTTGTAATTACCTGATTGGTAATGACAATCTCCCAAGTGACATCCTCCTACGAACACTCCATCAGCACCTTCTCTAAACGCTTTTAAAACAAGAGATGGTTCTATTCGTCCCGAGCACATCACCCGAATAATTCGAGTACTTGGAGGATATTGCATCCTACCAACGCCAGCGGTATCCGCTCCTCCGTACGAGCACCAATTGCAGCAGAAAGCTATGATTTTAGGTTTCCACTCTCCCATAGACGCCCTCCGGAGCTCCTTTGTCCACATAAGAAAAAGCTTATTATTTGACAAATTTCAGCGCTATTCCCCGAACTTAAACCCCATAAGTTACCTCCTACCGATCAATTTGCGTGATCATAAGTGACATCGATCTCCATTGAAAGCGTTAGAGCAACTGTCCTCGTACGTGGCCGAAAACCGCGCCGGGAATCGGTGGGACTTTAAACTCGCAGGGATACGGGTGGGGAGGGGCCGTACCGTGACGTTCTTTCGACACATCCTGCTGGCGTCCTTGGCGTGTCTCACGCTTCCCATCGCGGCAACATGTGTGAATGAAGAATTCGAATCGAAGGTCGAAAGTCTGATACAGAATCCCGACTTCCAGGGTACGAAGGAGATCACGCTGTACGCATCGGGTTCGTACGTGATGACGGGCCGTATCAAGGTGTCGTACAGAGGACCGGAGGAAGTTGAGCCCGTCGAGGTGGATAAGCTCATCAACGGGCTGAAGGAACTGCGTGAGGATCTAGATCCGTTGGCCGGTCAAAACGAACCCATCAAAGATCTGCTCGGCGCACTGAAAAAGTTCGACGACACCTCGGACGTTCTGGAGAAGTTGAAGGAGAAGACGCAGGGGTTGAAGCTCGCAGCGTGTGAGATCGATGTGGATCTATGGTATGTCGGGGAAACTGGTACCCCACCGTCGGACCTACCCCAGATCCTCCAACAACTGCGGACCGAGGGGGAACTTCATCTCAGCTACAAGATACCTTACCCGGAAGCACACGTATACGTCGTGGGGAGTGTGGAGCTCCTCGATCGGGCGCTGAACCTACCCATACGAGCGGTGTTCTCGTACGATTATCCCAACGACGGCTCCGGTGTGAAGGTTTCAGTGGATACCGAGCATCGCAAGTTCACGATAGAAACGACCGATAATATCTACAACCTGATAGTGGTCGAGCTCACGCTCCACGGTGGACTCCAAGAGGTCGAGAAACTGGCGGACCTCAGCGTCGAGTCCTCGGAGGACCTACAGAAGCTGCTCGAGAATACCGAGGTGAAGGTGGAATGCTACCCACGAGGAGGTCGGACCGCCGAGATCAACGGATTACCCCTGATGGTCGATGAAGGGGCCGCGATAGTGGTCTACGCGGTCGGGAGCAACCCCATCAACTCCATCGTCGCGTCTAAGATCGCGGAGCTCATGGGCAAGAACCCGCTGGTGGTGACTCTAGGAAACGCCGACCTCCAGGTGGGAACCGACGGCAAGACGTTGGTCATCAAGGGATCCGCACCGGGTGGTCTGGTGGTGATCTACGGGCCGGCCGGACCGGATAACACGCTGGACGTCACCTCTCGAGTAGGCACGTTGCAGGTCGCCAGAGCCCTCGGAGCCCAGGTACCGCCGTTAGTTTCTCTGTTCGGATGGATACTGGGACCGCTACTGGGGTCGATCACGACCACTTACACACCCGCGTTCAGCGGCGAGCTACGGATGTCACCCCGCGGTATCGGGATGGCTACACCCGCGGTGATCGCCGCCCTACTCCTCGGCGTCCACGGACGCCGCCGTTCTAAGTAGTTCCTTGTAGCCGTCGCGCTCCGGGAACTCCTCGAGCTCCTCGGCTTCTTCCTCCAATTCCTTCAACACCCCTCTCACTTTTTTCCGATCCCTGGAAGCCACGACGAGCACGAACTCATCACCCGGTTCCGCCCGATCGATCGCCTCGCGGATTTGACGGGTCCCCGTCAACCTCACCAGGAACTCCAAGTCCAGGGACCGTGCCAGGTTGCGGTCGCTCTCGAACGCTCGAATGGCGCGACAGGCGGCCGAAGCGATCACGCGGTAATCGGCGTACTCGGTGGAAATCGCCTGGATGATAACCCCCGTCGAAGAGCGCTCGATTATCCTACGAGGATCACCCCTACGGATCGAACAGTGCAGGTACAGCGGACCGGACCAGTGGTCGAACTTCAGGATCACGCGACCTCCCCCGCGCCGGAAAACCTCATTACGCCGATATCATTGTTAATGTTCGGCCCGGACCCAGCCGGCGGTCGGGAGGCGGTAGTAACCAGCGATGACCGGCCGACGCCAGCCGTCCGGGCCACATCGCCCGGGTGAGGTCCCCCGAATGGGGGCGACCGTGATCCCGGGCGGGTTTACCCCGCCCCAATCCGCCACGCAGGGTCGCAGCGGCCGAACGAACCGGGGGTCCGCCGCGTGGACCCGCGGGAACTGGCTGAGCGGTTGACCGAGCGCGACTTAAGGATCCTCATTCACTTAGCGGAAAGCGGGGAAGCAACACCCGAGGAACTCGCCGAGTCGCTGGACGTCGACCTGGGTCCCGTTATGAGATCACTCTACTGGCTCGAGGAGCGTGGGTTGATAGAGTCCGAGGAAGAAACGCACGAGGTGTACGAGTTAGGTGATGAAGGAAAGGAGTACGCCGAGGAAGGGCTGCCGGAGCTCCGCATCGTCGAGGTCTTAAGAAAGATAGGCGGTGAGGGACGACTGGAAGAGGTCCTAGATCGTGCCGGAGTGCCCCGGAAGCTGGCCGGACCCGTCCTAGGATGGCTGAGGAGGAAAGGACTGGCGGAGATCAAGAGGGAGGACGGGGAGACGTCGCTCGTTCTCCTGGAGGAGGAGCCTGAGGACGTGGATCAATCCGTGCTCGAGGCGTTGGCCGCTGAGGGTTCCGCGTCCGTCGAGGAGCTTGCGAGAAAGCTAGAGATGGATGAAGAGGAAGTGGAGAAGGCCCTGAAGAGGTTGAGTGAGCGCGGTGACGTCCTGAGAGCGCGGGAGGAGACCGTCAAGAAAGTCAGGCTAACCGAACGCGGTGAGGAAGTCGCGGAGCACGCCCCAGAAGTGCTGGAACGTGACTGGATCACGGAGCTGAAACCCGAGCATTTGAGGGAGGGAACTTGGAAGGAGAAGGAGTTCAAGCCATACGACGTGAAGGCACCCACGAGTCCTACCTTCCCCGGCAAGCGCCACCCACTGAAGGAGGTTATCAACGAGATACGTAGGATCTTCCTCGAGATGGGTTTCGTGGAGGTGTCCGGACCGCTGGTCGAGTCCAGCTTCTGGAACTTCGACGCCCTGTTCCAGCCGCAGGATCACGCCGCCAGGGAGATGCAGGACACCTTCTACCTGAAAGAACCCGCCGAGGCCGAATTGCCGGACGAGGAAGTCGTCGAGAAGGTCCGGGCCGTGCACGAGGATGGTGGCGACACGGGATCCAGGGGTTGGGGGTACGAGTGGGACGAGGGTGTGGCCCGAAAGACGGTCCTTCGTACTCACACGACGGCGGTGTCGGTTCGGAAACTGTACGAGGTGGAGGGGCCTCCACTCAAAGCGTTCTCGATCGGCCGGGTGTACCGGCGCGAGACGGTCGACTACAAGCACTTGCCGGAGTTCCATCAGTGTGAGGGAATAGTCCTGGCCAAGGACGTCTCGTTCCGGGACTTGCTCGGGATACTCGAGGAGTTCTACCGACGGATGGGGTTCGAAGAGGTCAGGTTCAGGCCCGCCTACTTCCCCTATACGGTCCTCTCCGTCGAACCCGAGGTATACTTCGAGGAGAAAGGCGATTGGGTGGAGCTAGGCGGTGCGGGCATTTTCCGCCCTGAGGTGCTTCAACCCCTGGGGTTCGATCCCGACGTGGTGTGTTTAGCATGGGGCTTGGGCGTCGAACGACTGGCGATGCTGAAGTTGGGAATAGACGACATACGAGATCTGTACATGAGCGACCTCAAGACGCTCCTGGAGCTACCCACCGCCAGGGCACGGCGCTGATCAGCGGTCCAGGCGTCTCCACACGTCCCTCCAGCGATCCCCACACCTGTGCTTAACCTCGTACTTCAGCAGGTTAAGCAGCGTGGCCACGAATACCTCGTCGGTACCCCGGATCACGGACTCGGGCCTGAACCCGTTGTTCGCGAGGGTCGCTAACCACGGGATACCCGCCTCGGAGACGAACGCCTCCACCGACACCTCAAGCTCGGACGAGAAGGCGTCGATTACCGCCAAGACGGCCGCGTCAACGCACACTCGCCACGCGTCACCGTTCGCGGATGTCAGCGGGTACGAGAGTTCCGAACCGCGTGACCACGTGAACACGTCCGCCAGAGCCGCCGAGAAAAGTCCCAGGACCCCTGCAGTCAGCGACAGAGGGTTCTCGTCGTCCCGTACGTCCATAGACAGTAACATCAGCTCACGATGACCCACCCACACGGGAGCCCGTAGCTCATGAACCCTCAACTTTTTCCCCGTTAGCACGTCCAGGATCCACTTGGGAACCTGCACTGCACCCTCCCGGATCCCTGAGAACACGCCGCCCAGACCCCCGGAGATGATGAGACCCCGGTACGCATCGTCGGATCTGTGAAGACCGGCACTCGGGCTGAGGCCCGTGCACACTTCCCACATCCTTATTACCATGTCTTCACGGGGGGCCGTAGTTGGAGTCACCGGTGAAAGAGCATCGGGAAGGAACGCTGATCCGAGTGCGGGTGAACCCGGACGCGGATACCACCGATCTGAAGGGGGTCGATGAGTGGCGTGGAGTCCTAGAAGTCGACGTGGCCGCGCCGCCGGTCAAGGGCAAAGCGAACCGCGAGCTGCTCGAGTTCCTCGGAAGGAAGCTCAACACGACCTGCGAATTGGTCTCGGGGGAGAAGTCCAGGGAGAAGTTAGTGCTCGCACGAGATGTCTCCGTCGATGAGGTGAAGGAACGGCTGGGATTGCGTTAAGCGTCACGAGAAGTAGTCGAGCGTACGCAAGGCGGCGACCGCGCGGAAATCTCCGAGACGGGTAACGACGCTCGGTGTGGGCCCGGGTTGAAGCGACGGGCTCATCGGCGGCGGAACCGCCGACCCTCTTACTAGTGTCCCGTCGCCGTCCCCCCGGGCCCTTCATCGGCTGTACCCGGCGGTAGCCGACCCGGCGGGTCATCCCCGGGATGGGACCGCGTCACCCGCGGGCGGGGAGGCCGGGCTTCGGTCCGGTGGGTCATCCCTTGCACACGGAGCCTCTTAGTCCGAAGCTCCACCGGAACTCGCCGAATTTTAACCATACCGCCTGAAACAGTCGTAGTCCCATCCGAAATCGTAACGTTTTTCTGAAATTAAATACGCCCGTGGAAGGGGGCGAACTCGCCGGTCATCGCCGCCCATCTGGTGATTACGCGCCGGTCGGAGTCCCCCGAGGTGAAACCTCCGCCCGAGGAGGCGTGGATAGGCAGGCCGGTGAGGCCCGCTCAGGGCTTCCACACACGGGTCTCGATGATCGCGGGCGTAATGCTGGGAGGACCCGCCGACGTTGAGTTCCCGAGGATGGCCCACCCGCTCGAGCTACCCCATTACCTCGAAATAGACGGCGACACTTGGCGTCGACTGAGGTGTCGGTTGGAGTCACTGGAGGACAGGAGTCCGGATTTAGGAGACGCCGTCCGGGAATACATCAGGGAAGCGTTCAGGTGTATAACAAAGCCCGACTTCGCGACGGCCCTTAAAGCGTGCACTCCCGTCATCGCCCTTGACACTCCGCTGTGGCGCGACGCACGAAGTGTGGTTCGCGCGATCGCGAGGCTACTGACGAGAGTCACGGGAGTCGAGGTACAGCCCCCTCCGGACATCGCGGTAGAACTTCGAGCGACGCTGTACCCGATCGCCGAGCGGGCGCTGGTATCCACACTACTCGCGCAGGCAGTAGCGCATCGTATTCGATCGTTGGGGTTACGGTCGGAATACCTGAGCGCGTACTTGGACGCGCCCTCCGGTGAGTCCCCACCCCGTGAACTCGGGGACGTCTCCGACCTGTACGCGACGCTAGTGAAGGACTTCGATGGGTACCTCGCGCGAGTACTGCGCTTGAACCGGTACGTCACGGTAACGGCCGGCCGTAGATTCGTGCTCACACCGGACGATTACGACCCGACGTGGAGGGGTTACCTTCAAGGTCTGCGTAGGTTCTGGGAGAACAGACGTGGGATGGAGGAGATAATCAGGCAGTGGGGCTTGGCCTGATCAGCTACGCTTGCGGGCCATCAGCGAGTTGATACCGTCGATGAACGCCTCCAAGCTCGCCACGACGATGTCTTCCCGTGAGGAGCCGGAATGCACTATATCACCGGTCTCCGGATCGCGCAGCTTGACATCCACGTGGGTGATAGCGTCGGTACCGCCTGTCAGCGCCTCAGCCCGATACTCGACGAGCTCGAAGTCGATCCCTTGATCCTTGAGGGCCCGCTCCAACGCCTTGATAGTAGCGTCCACGGGTCCCACGCCGGTAGACGCGGCCTCCTTCCTGGTCCCGTCGATCTTCACGACGATCGAGGCCGTCGGTATAGTCCTCTTCCCGGTGACCGTCGTGAAATCCTCGACCTCGATGTCACGCTCAGCCGGTCTCCCCAGTACGTCCTCGGCGATCGCGCGGAGATCGGCCTCGGTGATCCGCTTCCCACGGTCCCCCAACCGCTTGAGGCGTCGGAGGATCTCCAGGAGCTGCTCGTCGTCGACGTCGACACCCATTTGTTTCAACTTCTTACGGATCACGCTTGTTCCTACGTGTTTACCTAGGACGAACCGGCGTTCATGCCCGACTTTCTCGGGCGGAATGGGCTCGTAAGTACTCTCGTCCTTTAGGATGCCGTCGGCGTGGATCCCCGACTCGTGGGTGAAAGCGTTCTCACCTACCACGGCCTTGTTCGGTGGTACCCTAACGCCGGTCAGCCTCTCCACGAGCTTGGAGAGCTCCGTCAGCCGCTCGGTCCGGATGCCGGTGTCCACGCCGTACAGCTCCTCCAGCACTACCACCACCTCCTCCAACGCCGCGTTGCCGGCGCGCTCGCCGATCCCGTTCACGGTCACGTGGACCTGACGCGCCCCCGCCCTGACGGCGGCGACGGTGTTGGCCGTCGCCATACCGAAGTCATCGTGACAGTGCACGCTGAGGATGACGTCCTCACCGACGCGCTCCCGGAGCTTCTTCACCGCCAGGAACATACCCTCCGGCGCCATCACTCCGACGGTGTCGTTGTAACCGAGACGTTCGGCGCCCGCCTCCAGGCAGGCGTCGAACACCTCGTACAGGTACTCGAGCTCCGTCCTGGTACCGTCTTCGGTGGAAATCTCCACCGTCAACCCGTGATCGCGCGCGTACTCTACGACCTCGCGAGCGCGCTCCAGGACCTCTTCACGATCCATCCGAAGCTTCTTCTTCACGTGGACCTCGGAAGTAGGTACGACGATGTGAACCGCGTCGGCCTCGGCTTCGACCGCCGCGTCCACGTCACCCTTCACCATACGCGCCATACTGCACACTTCGGCGTCGAGCTCCTCCCGGGCGATGCGCCGAATCGCCTTGAGTTCTCCCTCACTCGCGGCCGCGAAGCCGGCTTCGATCGTATCCACGCCGATCTCGTCGAGCTTTCGGGCGATCCGCAGCTTTTCCTCGGGGGTCAGAGCGACTCCCGGGGTCTGCTCCCCGTCCCTCAGAGTGGTGTCGAATATCCTCACCTCGTCCGGCGGGTCCGCGTCCGCGTTGGCCTCTCTCAACAGCTCCCTAACGGCGGATAAAGCGATCCCCCACGTCAGGCACGCCCCTACAGCCTCTCCTGGACGGCACCGATGAGCTCCCGGTACGCTTCTTCAAGCTTTCGCGGATCGGACCTTCGTGTCCTATCGAGCGGTGGGAGCCTGACCACCTCCAAGGGCTCCAGGACCTCGAGCAGGCTCAGCGTCACCGCCTCCGGGCCGGCGAGCGTCTCGGCAGCCCGGGCGTAGTCCCTGAGATCGTACACCAGGGCCGTGCCGGGACCGACGGCGACGGCCACGCCGTCGTACTTGAGGACGCCGGGCCAGGGAACGGCCAGGTTGTTCAGGCTCTCCACCAGTACGGGACCCTCCTTACGGACTCGACTCCAGGCCCGGTCGATCGTCCGACGCAGCTCTTCGGGAGCGGGTTCCTCGCGGACTTCCCTCACCTCGCACTCACGGGCCATTTCCATCGTCTCGTCGGGCACGTACCTGAGTTCGGTCCCCTCCGTGTACAGGAACACGGTTTCGTCCAACCGGTCCATCAGGACGTACGCGTCGGTCTGGGCGGAGAAATACCTCAATGAGACGTCGGACTTCACCGCAGTCCCCACGTCGGGAGACGTCCACACGCGGTGAACGGGGTTGAGCGTGATCAACGGCAGATCAACCTCGGCGACCTTCGCCAGCTTGAGCACGTCACGACTGACGGGCAGCCCGAGCTCCACGCATCTGCGCGTATGGTCGTAGTGCAACCATACGTTATGACCGGACCTGGGTTTGAACGGTACGAGGTCGAGCGCAGAGACCAGAGGCAACGCGGCGGTCGTCTTACCGGAGTCGGTTTCTAGAAGGCCGACGACCAGCACGACGTGCGTCACGGGCCCTGCCCCCGCGGGGTGAGAGGAGATGTTGGAGTGGCGTCCCGAGCCCGGTTATGACCCTTTAGAGACAGCGGAACGTGTGCGTGGGTGGGTGTGTGAAGGAAGACGACGAAAGTACTACCGGTTCCGGGAGACCCGCTTCTACGGTGGATGCGCCACGGCCGACGCCGTGGGGTGCAACCTCGACTGTGCTTACTGTTACGTTAATTACCCGCGGAGGCATCCCTGGGACCGACGCTGGAAGTTTCACCGGCCAATCGACGTTGTGGAGCGCCTGAAGAACATGGGGGGCGATGTCGTGCGTGTTTCCGGCTGCGAACCGACGCTGTGTAAGGAGCACATCCTCGAGCTCATCGAGCTCTGCGGGCGGGAACTCCCCGACCGGAAGTTCGTCCTGGAGACGAACGGCACGATCCTGGGAGCCGACCGTTCGTTCGTGAGGGAACTAGGGAATCACGAACACGTTCACGTACGCGTGTGTCTGAAGGGGTACGATCCTCAATCGTTCGCGCGAATCACCAACGCGAACCCGGACGGGTTCGATCTACAGCTCCGGTGCTTAAGATATCTTTTTAAAGAGGGAATATCCTTCCACCCGGCCATACCCCGTCTGTTCCGCCCGGAAGATATCGACAAGCTAGCCGGAGTACTCTCGGACATCGGAGTCCCACCCTCATCACTCGAAGTGGAGCCGATCAGGGTCTATGACCACGTCCGTAGGGAGTTGAGACGGCGGGGGCTAACGGTTGTGCGGTGATCCAGGGCTTCTCACGCTGGTCTTGCTCATCCTACTACTAGCGGTGGCCTCTTTGCCCGCGGGTTCTGTGGTTTTGGCCTCGGCCTTAGCCCCCGTGGCGGTGGTCGGCGGACTAGCACTCGAGTACGGCCTCGTAGATCCGAGGACCGTGCCCGTGTTCGGACTACTCGCGGTCCCCGGACTCATCCTAGGACTCCGAACAGCCCGAAAATACCCCAAACAACACCTACGCCACAGGCTAATCATAGCGGTAATTATCACAGTGACTTTTTTTCTTTCAAATTTAACAATATACGTGTTTAAGGGAACAGTATCTTTCGTAGCAGGCGGAGACGTACCCAGGCATGCTTCTCTAGCGTTGTCTTTCCTCACTACCGGTAAGCCTCCCGTTTTCTACGATACGTTGAGGCGGGAGTATCGTCCCGTTCATTACCCCTCGGGACTCGGACACGCGGCGATCACGGAGTCGATCGTGTCGTTGTTATTCCATCCGAAAGATCTACGGGAAGCGGCGAGCTGGCGAGTTCAGTACGGTTCAACAATTATTGAACTCGTTGAATACCATGTGAGCACAGCCATGATAGCATCAGCCATCATCGACATCATCCTCCTTACGCTCGGACGATTGCCTATTTTAGTAGCTACACTTGTAGCATGCGCAATATATTTGACGTATCCTGGACCGGTGCCGTTCTTTCAGTCACTAGCTATGCTATCAGCATCGATCGTAGCTATAATTCTTAATTCACGATGGATTTCAACATTTTTAATACTAAGTGCTGTAGTAATTCATTTCTATAGTGTGGTGGTCATGAGCTTACTTATTCCAGTTCTGATCCAAACTAGAAAACAATCCACTATATCGTTACTCCTTGGTATGGCAACTGGAATCATTATACAATTCCCTTACGTACACTGGAGTGCGGCAGTGCATTTCCCACGTTATCCAGCCCACCCGAATCACTTACCACCAGATCGGGAGTTAGGGCCGATAGTGTACATAATACAATTTATGTTTACAGCATTTGCTGCATATCCACCGTTCATTTTCCCCAATGCTAGTGATATGCTATATACTATCCCATTTATAGCCGCTGTAATGTTAATACTTATCAGAATTCGGAAATTATTACCGCAAGATCTCAAAATAATATGGATCATGTATATAACCACTATTGTTATCTTAGGAGTTACCTTCGGGCGATTCATTGGAAAACGATTTTTATTTACTGCACCATTGTTAACGACTTTAACTTTAGGTTTTGCAGCAGCAAATTACCACTTATTAGCGCTCAGTATACTAATTAGTTATTGCGCTTTAACTACTGATTGGTGGTACATATATTTCATTAATACTCCACCAATCGATGTATTAGAAAAACATTGGAAACTATTCTATAATTCATTCTGCAAGGGTGAGACTATCGCTACAGTATCAATAGGCTTACTGCCATTCACATCCACATGGAAACCACAAAAGGTAGCTCAGGTAGTTAGAACGTTCCCAGAACCAGGTTTGCCCATATTGGTTACTGAAGAGGAAAACAACCTCACCCTAAGACTTCTACCGTTAACTCAAGTCAAAGGCAAATACATCGTGGAGAAGTTACCACCAACGAAACGTGTCTGGTCAGTCGACGACCGGGCAGGCTCATTCAGACGGAACGTCCTAGTAGCAGCGGAACGGTACGACTCACACGTCCTGACGTATGTGGCAATAATGAGCTACGGCTCGGTACCCACCGTGTTAGTCATTAAGGGGAAGACGTGGGGAGCCTCCATGGCCTTCATGACACTCATGGAGCCTACCGATGATTTATCAGTGTTTATCAGGACGCGACATGTCCCCAACGGGTATTTAGTCAGAATCTCAGATTGGCAAGGTGTGAGGGTTATGAAGATAACGATCTCCGGGGCCAGATGGGTTGGTGATAAACTGGTGTTCCACGGATCTCTGAGGGACCTCATCGCGAACATACGAGTCACCGGCGACTTGGTTTAAGAGTGCGTGTGAACGTGCCGTAGGGGGCCAGTTATTGAGTGACCCCGGGCTTTTCATGCTGATCTTACTAGTCCTGTTATTAGCGGTGGCCTCTTTGCCCGCGGGTTCTGTGGTTTTGGCCTCGGCCTTAGCCCCCGTGGCGGTGGTCGGCGGACTAGCACTCGAGTACGGCCTCGTGGACCCGAGGATCGTACCCGCGTTCGGACTACTCGCGGTCCCCGGACTCATCCTAGGACTCCGAACAGCCCGAAAATACCCCAAACAACACCTACGTCATAGACTAACTATAGCAGTAATCCTGCTGACGGCATATCTCTCAGTGGACTTGACCTTATACGCTTTCAAAGGGAATATCGGCGCTACTATGGGTGATCCTTCAAGACATGCCTCTTACGCGCTAACGTTGTTAACCGCGGGTGAGCCCCCGGTTTTCTACGATACACTGAGACAGGAGTACCGTCCAGTCCATTATCCGTCCGGTCTCGGTCACATCGCGATTACGGAGTCGATCGTATCGTGCCTGTACCATCCGAAGGATGTACAGGAGGCCGCAAGCTGGCAGGTTCAATTCGGATCAGTATTCCTTGAACTACTTGAACATCACTTGGACGCGGCGTTGATAACGTCCTCGATAGTCGATCTTCTGTTGATCGCACGCGGACGGTTACCAATCTATATAATACCCCCTCTAGCATACATAACATACCTAACATGCACCGCACAATATGCAGAATTCATACCGTTCTTCCAATCACTAGCAATGCTTGCCGCCTCGGCAGTGGCACTTATACTCAATTCACGATTGCTATCAGGGCTTCTCGCACTAGGAGCCATAGCAATCCATGCCTATGGTGTTATAATTGTAACAACGTTAATTCTAGCTTTACTATGGGCTAAGAAAACCAGAATTACAACTGTAACCCCAATACTTTTAGGAACTATAATCGGAGCTATTATGCAATATCCCTATGTACACTGGAGCGTAATGACATATTTCCCACGCTATCCGGCCCACCCTAATCATCTACCGCCAGATCGTATACTTAGCCCAGTAGCGTGTCTATTACAGTTCTTTTTCACAGCATTTGCAGCGTATCCCATGATTCTATTCCCTACAACTAATAGCTTACCTTATGTGTTGCCATTTACAGTAATCAATGTTTTAATCATTATTAAAGTCCGTAAATTACTTCCCTCTGTTCTTAGAGTAATGTGGATAACATGTATAGTTACAATTCTAGCATTAGCTGTGGTTTCCGGAAGTATAGTCGGAGGACGTCTTTTAGTTGTAGTTCCATTACTAACAGCTATGAGTTTAGTTCTACCAGCAGCAAATAGAAACTTATTAGCACTAGGAGCATTATTTGGATATTGTGCGCTAACTATTCATTGGTGGCTTGCAATCATAATACATGGAAATGAAGGTATTAGTACACTACCGGTTTGGGTTCTAAAAGAACATTGGAATATATTCTATAAATCCCTTTGTAATAAAGACGTTATAGCCACTCTACCCGAAGGCTTGCTCCCATTTACATGTACATGGAAACCACGTGAAGTTGCTTACGTAGTTCGAACGTTCCCTGAACCTTACACCTCTATACTGTTGACAGCCAAGGAGGGTAGTGAGATATTACTATACGCACCTCCGGTGCGAGCTGAAAGAGGATACATTGTAAAGAAGTTGCCACCTCCGGGGCGCGTCTGGGTGGCCGGTAACCGCGCTGGGTCACTCCGATGTAACGTCCTGATCGGAGCGGAACGGTACAACCGTCAGGTGATAATACACGTTAACGTGGTTAACTACAGTTGGGTACCTATACCCACAATAAACATCAAAGGAAAGCTCCGGAAGAGGGCGATAGTGCTCTCAACACCGAAATCGAGCACGTTACCGGCTATCAATGTCCACCGTATTCCGGAGGGTTTCCTTGTCAGGATCTCGTATTCGCACGGTGTGAGAGTTGTGAAGATAACGATCTCCGGGGCCAGATGGGTTGGTGATAAACTGGTGTTCCACGGATCTCTGAGGGACCTCATCGCGAACATACGAGTCACCGGCGACTTAGTCTGACGGTTGAGAGGGGAACTAGGTCGGGTAAGGCCCCTGTTCGTCATCGCGTAGCTCCGACGAAACCTCCCTCCTCATCCCCTCGAGTTCGTTCGGGGTGGAACGGTCGGGGAAGCCCAGGTACAGGTCATCAGGGACTCCCCCGGTACGGCCTCCTCATCCCGTGAGCCGATCGAGTGCCTCTTCGAAGGCTTCCTCGGTGCGTTCCAGGTCCGTCTCGGTGTGCGCGATGGACAGGAACCAGGCCTCGTAATTCGAGGCCGCGATCCATACGCCGTGCTCTAACAACTCCCTGTGGAACCGCTTGAACGCATCGTGGTCGGCCGAGTTTACGTCGGCGTAATCTCGGACCTCTTCGATCCCGAAGTACACCTGGAACATGGACTCCACTCGGTTCACGACTCCTTCGATGCCACGGTCCTCGAGGCCGTCCTCCAGGGCGGAGGCCAACCGCTCCGCCTTCGATGAGAGTTCGTCGTAGGGTCGTTCACGTTCGAGTACCTCGAGCGTCACCAGGCCCGCCGTAGCCGACACCGGGTTGCCGTTGAACGTGCCGGCCTGGTATACTTTGCCCTCGGGTGCAACGCGCGACATGTACTCCTCCGGGCCTCCGAAGGCCCCTATCGGGAGCCCTCCTCCCAGGATCTTACCCAGGCAGACGAGGTCCGCGTCGATACCGTAGTACTCCTGGGCACCACCCAACTCCAGTCGGAATCCCGTGATCACCTCGTCGAAGATCAGCAACCGCTCGGTCCCGTCGCAGTACTCGCGAAGTACTTTCAGGAACTCCTCGTCGGGGGGCACACAGCCGGCGTTACCCAGCACGGGTTCCACGATCACCGCACCGATCTCCTCGTCGAACCTCTCCACGGTCTCCACGAAAGCTTCGACGTCGTTGAACGGGCAGACGAGGGTGTTCTCCGCCACCGACTCCGGGATACCCGGTGAGTCGGGCGCCCCGAGCTCGGAGGCCCCGGATCCCGCCCGGACGAGCACCGCGTCGTGGGCTCCGTGGTAGCACCCTTCGAACTTCACGATCTTCTCACGGCCCGTGTACGCGCGGGCGAGCCGTATCGCGCTCATCGTCGCCTCGGTGCCGGTGTTCACCAATCTCACCTTCTCCACGTTCGGAACCAGCTCGACGACTTTCTCCGCGAGCTTCAGCTCGGGGAGCGTCGGTGTACCGTAGTGGAAGCCCTCCCGCACCCGCTCGACCACGGCCTCTACGACCTCGGGGTGGGCGTGTCCCAGTATTAACGGACCGAAGGCCAAGCAGTAGTCAATCAGGACGTGTCCGTCCACGGTGTACAGGCGCGAACCCTCGGCCCTTTCGACGTAGAACGGGTACGGATCGAACCGTCGGACCGGACTGCTCACGCCGCCCGGCATCACTCGCTCGGCGCGCTTGAAGAGCTCGAGCGACTCGGGGAACTCGTCCTCGTAACCCAAGCTGAGCCCCGATGGGGCATAGGAGCAGGTGCTTAATGAGTGCCTCGCGACTTGCTACGGTATGGAGGGAGTTCCGTGGGACGCCATTCGTTTCGAATTTCATAACGATTCGGGTTGGAGCCGCGGCCGGGATTTGAACCCGGGACCACGGGATTACAAGTCCCGCGCTCTAACCAGGCTAAGCTGCCGCGGCGCGCCCGTTCGGGCCACGATCGTCAGCATACTTATATGTTGCGCTGCCGACCGGGCCCGATCGCTCGGTCCCTCGACTCGCTCTCCCGCACCGGTCGAACCGTCGGTACCTACCGGGACGGCGGAAGGTGCTGGGGGTAGGAGCGGCACTCGTCCAACTCCGCGTCTCCGGGGACGGGACGAGGGACGGCGCACCACCTCCGGCCGACCGGACGGGTCGCTATTCACCCTCCAGCTCCCGCAGCCGCCGGACCATCTTGACGGCGGCTTCTACGGCGCGCTTGGCGTAGTGAACGCGCTCCAGGGCCTCCATCCTGGTCATGCCCGGACCGGAGATACCTAACGCCACGGGCTTACCGTACTCGACCATCAGATCCTGTATCTTCCTGAACGCCTGTTGCGCGATAGCCTGGTCGTGGTCGGTGTCACCCTTGATGATCGCACCTAGGGTCACGACGGCGTCGATGTCGTCGCGCTCGAGGAGCTTCCTGACCGCCAACGGTACCTCGAAGGATCCGGGGACGAGGACGCGTTCGACGACCTTCGCCCCAAGATCCTTGGCGTGTTGGACCGCGAGCTCCTCCATCGCGTAGGTTATCTCCCGGTTGAATTCCGTCACGACGAGACCCAGTCGTATCTCCGACACCTGACACACCCCGACGGCTCCGCGCTCCGACACGTCCAAAACCCCTACGGTCACCAGTCGGTGGGGGGACGGTATTGGCCGAAGACGATAAGGTCTTTCGACGCGCCCGTGAGCGCCTGGTGGAGCGGTTGAAGTCCCTGGGTTACATTAGATCGAACCGCGTGGCCGAGGCCATGCTCAAGGTGCCGCGTCACGAGTTCGTTCCGGAGGATCTCCGCGATCGGGCCTACGTCGACTCGCCCTTACCCATCGGCAGGGGACAGACCATCTCGGCCCCGCACATGGTGGCGATCATGACCGAGTTGCTCGACCCACGGCCCGGACACAAGGTGCTCGAGGTGGGGGCGGGTTCGGGGTACCACGCCGCCGTGGTAGCCGAACTGGTGAAACCCGACGGTCGTGTGATCACGGTCGAGAGGATCCCGGAGCTCGCGGACTTCGCCCGGAATAACCTGAAGAAAACCGGATACGACCGTTTCGTGAAGGTGTTGGTGGGGGACGGGACCAAGGGCTACCCGCCCGAAGCCCCGTACGACCGTATTCTGGTGACGGCGGGCGCCCCGGACGTCCCGGAAAGCCTGCTGGAGCAGCTGAAACCGGGAGGGAAGATGGTCATTCCTGTGGGAGACCGGCACATGCAGGAGCTGTGGTTGGTGGAGAAGACCGAGGACGGAGAGATCAGGCGTCGTCGGCACGGTGGATGCGCGTTCGTACCGCTCATAGGGGAGGAGGGGTTCCAGGAACCCGAATCTTGACCCACTCTAGAGGATATGTACGACCCCGGGGATGAGGAGACCGGCAGGAGGAGACCGAGATGATCGAGGACCCCGATACCCGACCCGGGGGTGAAGACCATGGCTAAAGTCCCTGATCGCGTGCTGAACCGCTCCGAAGTCGCCCAGAACCCACACCGGGCCGTGGGCGAGTACGTCGAGGCCGTGGTGGTGCAGATCAAGGGAGATCAGGGTATCCAGCTGGAGCTCGGCCTACCGTTCGGCGTGTTCCTACCGGCCGGAGCGATCCGAGCGGCCCTAGACTGGCCCGAACCGGTGGATTTGGAGCTGCTATTCATACCCGGAGAAGAGCTGATCGTCAAACTCGAGGACCTGGATCTTAAGAACAAGGTAGCCCGTGTATGGATCCCGGACTTCGAGGTGGAACGGCTCCGAGTGAGGCTCGGAGAGAAGCCGCCTCGCCGCGTGATCGAGATCATGACCAGGGAGGAGTTCTTCGATCTGATCACCGAGGGTCTGAAAACCGCCGAGATACGGCCGTCCGACCACCGATCGTTCAGGTACCTGGAGCCAGGCGATACGCTCGTGTTCAAGAACTTCAAGGCCGGCACCATGCGCTGCATCGAGACGGTGGTCAGGAACGTCGAGAAGGATCTCGACCCCAAGGAGGCCGCCGAGCGGTTCTATCAGGAGGCCGGATTCGAGAGCCCCGAGGAGTGTCTAGAGGGACTTAAGGAGATGTACGACGGACTGCCCGAGAAGGTCGATGTAGCCGAGTTCGAGCCGGTGAGGGAGTGGGAAGAATGAAGGAGGAGGTGGCGAAAAGGATCGCATCGGAGGTAGCGCCCCGGGTCGACTCGAAGGTAGTGGACAGGATCTACGTGGCCGTACGTGAGGGTACCGAGGAAGACCCGGAACCCGTCGCGAAGCTCGTCGAGGAAGGAGAGGAAGTGTACGTGGTCTTCATCGGGCTCGAGGAGTCCGAGGACAGCGGTGCCGATAGAACCCTCGTGAATCCCAGGAACCTCGAAGCTATGACCGTCGATCTAATGGAGTGGGCGAAGGAGGAATTCGAGGATGTCCACGTGTTAATCGGCGGAGTATCCTTCGTCTGGAAGGGTGGCTCGTTCCGGGATCTCCTACGACGCTACGGTGAGGATCCGGACGACTTCACGGTGATCGAGGAGAAGGCCGTCGGTATTCCGCCCCGCTGATCCGACGCCCGCCGGAGCTCCTCTAAGGGTATTAGGGAGTTGTCGCGCTTCACGTACTCTGAGCGCGTGGCTCTGGCTCTCCGCACGTCCGCGATACGTCGGCCACCACCTACGGTGTTCACAGATCGTAGGCGCGTCCGTCCCGGGCAGCGACGGTCTCAACGCCGGTCTCGTGCTCAATACGTCTCGCTTCGCGCCCGGGGCCTACCCTGAGCATCTTCATTCCGAAATGGGTTATGAAAACTTTCCGAAGTTCGGGTGCTTCCGAAACTAGCTCTATCACGTCGTAGGTGCAAAGATGCCCTCTGATCCTGTCTGATCCCGGTCTCACGACGTTGACTATGGCGACGGTCACGTCCTCTATCACCTCAAAAAAATCTTCACGGAGTTCCGTGTCTCCGGTGTAGTAAATGGAGTCGTCCTCTGTTTCGAGACGGAACCCGATGCCGGTAGGATCCCCATGGGTAGTCGGTACCGCTTCGAGTGTTCCGGCCGGTAGGTCGATCTCGTCGCCAGGTTCGAGCGCCACGACTTCTTCCGGTAAGCTTCGGTGGTAAGCGCTGAGGACGGGACCGTAGTCACCGGAGTCATCGGAATACCCTTCCACCGCGGAAACGGAACCCACGAACGTGCCGCGACGTTTAGTCCCGCCGCGTGTCATAGCCTCGACGAGCACCTCGGCTTCGGCGTAGTGATCGGGGTGTGAATGGGAGACGAACACGGCGTCGACGGCCGTGGTGGGTCGCCGGGAGAGTCGGGTACTCAGGAGACATCCGGGCCCTGGGTCCACGTGGAGATGGAAGTCGGGAAATTCGAGACGAAAACCTCCGGTTCTGCGTTTCTGAGTGATCATAGCGAAACGTCCGCCGCCTGTACCGGCGAAGAACACTGTGGGGTTGTCCGTCCACCGGTTCAACGTCTCGTTCGGCAGATTGAGTACCCCGTGATCACGGGCAGGTCCTTTCCATCTATCTTCATTACCCCGTCTTTCACCACCACCCTATCTCCCGGCTCCACCTCCTCAGGATTACCTTCGACGGCCATGACGATCTCCTCACCGGGACCGGCGACCACGTCCCCCATGTGCCTGGCGTCGACGTCCTCCGCGAGCCTGACGACGATCCGCCGCTCGGGGGGAACGTCCTCCACCCCTTTACCCTCTTCCTCGGTGCCGACCTCGACGACCTCGCCGACGACTCCTTCCTTCAAGATATCGTAACCTTCCCGGATATGCTTGAGCATCTCCTCGGCGAGTCGCCGTCTGTGCTCGCGGAGCCGTTCGATGTCCTCGTCGATGGCCTTCTGGAGGCGGGCTCGAGCCAGGGGGTCCGCCTTGCCCTTCACCTCGTACGCATCGTACTCGGAGCTCACGAGGATCGTACCGGAGGACACGTACTCGAAGAGGTCATCCAGGGCGTTCCGGAGGGATTCCAGGTCGGGTTTCCCTCCGAGCTCGGAGTTCACGAACTCGATCACCAGTTCCTTGACGACCTTGGGGCCTTCCACGATCAGGGCGGGGCCGCCGAAATTCTTGGAGAGGACCTTTTCCCCTTCAAGCTCAACGATAGCGTGGGCGCCGGGAGTCGCGTAAACGCGGCGCCTCCGAACGCCTTTGGCCGATCTCACGCCGACTTCTCCGGCCACTACCTCGTCGTTCACTTTCCAGACTTTCTTCCTATCGTCGTGGAACTCGAAGTAACCATCCTCGACGTCGAGATCTTTCAGGAACGATTCCAATTCTTCTTCGGTCCTTATCTCACCGGAGTACAGTTTTTCTTCCACTTTCCGCATCTTTTCCTCGTCCATACGAGCGACTAGGGTGCGACGGTCCCCGGCCACGAGAGCACCGTCCGTCCCGGCGTAGGCCAGTACCAGGGTCAACGCGTTCCCTCCCCGCGTTCGGTTGAGATTTCGAATTAGTCTCAGGCGTATCGGTATATGCAGGCGTCAACGTTCTCCAGATGACGTTCGGCGGCACGTTTACACTCTCGCATAACACAGACCGGCGTGTAACCGAGGTCCGCTGAGTGGTATTGAGGCACGTGCTGGAGAAGCCGGTAAGGTATACGTTCGTCGATGGAAGCCAGAAACTCCGCGATTTTCTCTACCTCCTCGGGCGTAATGTACTCGGGCACTACTAGGGTGCTCGGGCGGAGGATCGGTGGATCTTCTCGCGCGAATTCCCGACCGATGATCTCGAGGTTCTTAAACGTGTACTCAGGATCGGAGAAGGATAGGGCGTAGTATATCCGTGGGTCGTACGCCTTGACGTCCATGTTGAAACCTCCACCGGACTCGTAGCAGATCTCGGCGATTCTGCGCATGAGTTTCGGTCTCAAGCTTCCGTTCGTTTCCAAGCACACGCGAACGCGGAGCTCCTCCCACTCACGTCCGATCTCTATAACCTGGTCGTAATGGGGGGTGGGATCACCACCGAAGAAACATACGCACGTCACGTCCGGATCGGAGGCACGACGTTTCAAATCTTCGGCACTCAGCCGCTCACGTTCTACCCAGTGCTCGTAATTCTGGCAGAAGAAGCAGTGGTGGGTGCAGCCTCCATAGAATACGGCTAAGTTATACCGACCGCGCTCGGGCCCCCGTGTTTCCGTGTACTTCGGGTACCCGCGGGAGGTGGCACCGGGGCAGACCCACGCTCCCACGCAGTTGGTGGGGTGGGGGTCCAAATACGCGCGGCCCGCGTGCTCACGGATTATCTTACCGCCCTCGTTTCGAACGACGCCACAGTACCCGACCTTCCCTTCGGGTATCCTACACCGGTTCACGCAGGCGCCGCACTCGAGCCCCTCCGACGGCGGCTCCGGTGGGAGTCCAAGCTCTCTCCTCGCTTCAGCGTGCGCCTCTCGGAGGATCTCTCGGGCTTTATCCCAGCGGTTCAGGATACACTCCCTGCACACGCGTAAAAATGAGGATGCGGGATCCCCGCAGAGTTCGCAGGTCATTCTTCTTCCTCCGTCAACACGTGTCCGACCAGCTTCACGTCGACGTTCACGCCCTCGAAGGCGGACTCGAGGGTGGCCTTGACCTGCTCCACGATCATCAGTGCGGAGGGACAGAACGGGTTAGTGGGCCGGACGACGACTTCGATGTTCTCCTCGTCGGCGTTCACCTCCTCGACGAGCCTCATCGAGACTATGTCGAGTCCCGTGTGTGGGTCTTTCACCTTCTTGAGCTCCTTTAACACTTCCTCTTCAGAGGGCAACTCGGTTCACCCCCGAGCCTTCCGGAGCACCTCTTTCGCGAACTTACGGGCTTTTTGAACATCTCGTTCGTCGGGGTGTCCTCTGGCGATCAAGGGTAAGAAAGGGTGCTCTCCCTTTACGGTCAGTTCTCCGATCACCTCTCCGCCGGCTCGTTCGATCTTCTCGCGCATCCATCGGATGGTTTTACCCGGGTGTAAGGAATACGTGCAGAACAGGGCGACTTTCACGTCGCTCCAGTCGTTGTTGCGCACGAAGTGACGAACCGGCTCCGCCGGTCGGAACGCGTGAACCGGAGTGCCGAGGAACGCGAGCTCGGCGTCCAAGCGTTCGTTGCCGCTGAGGATCTCGACGAGCGAGGCGTCCGTGGTCGAAGCGATCACTTGGGCGATCAGTCGCGTGTTTCCCGTCTCCGAAAAGAAGTATACTTTGCGTCTTATGGCGGCTCACCTCCGCACGTGATCGGCGATCACGGTTCCGGGTCAGGCATCTCGACGACCCTTTCGAGCTCTAGGTAGAGTTTTTCCATCTCCTCTTGATACTCGGCCTTACCGAGCGCTACGGCGTCCATGCGTTCCTCCAGGTCTCTCGTAGTTTCCTCCGATACGAACCGCTCGTAGTGGGTACTGAGGTACTCGTAGACGGCCTCACCACGGGTCGTCGGGAATATCCACCTCCGTTGCGGTACCTCGTACACGTACCCACGCCGGAACAGCTTCTCGACTATCTGCGCGTAGGTGCTAGGACGGCCGAGTCCCCGCTCTCGCATGTCTTCAACCAACTCCGATTGATCGTACGGGTACTCTTCATGCCGTTCCAGCACCTCCACGTCGCCTATTTCGAGCCGATCTCCCTCCTCCAGTTCCGGGGTCTCCCGGATGCCGTACGCCGGCAGGTCGTACTCCGTTAGGACCTTAGTGAAGCCCGGCTCGACGATCTCCAAAACTCCGCTGAGTTCGAGCTCCGCGACGGGCACTCCTTTGACTTCGACCTCCAGCACGGCCTCCTGGTAGAGGACCTTCGCGGGCTTCATCTGGCTGGCTACGAAACGTCGGAAGACGAGATCGTAAAGACGTAAATGGTGAGAAGTCAGCGTGACGGTGGTCTGAATCGCTCCCTCACGAACCATCGTCCGTAGCTCCTCGGCGTCGGCCGGTCTGGTGGGTCTTATACACTCGTGAGCACCTTCGACGTGCTCGGCCTCGGGTTCCCAGGTCCTCGGATTGTAGTCTTCGGGGTCGAAGTTAGCCCGGATGTAGTCCCGGGCTACGCGCTTGCCCTCCTCCGAGACCCTGGTAGAGTCGGTCCGGTGGTATGTGATGAGACCTCCCTCGAACAGGTCCTGGGCCAGCTGCATGACACGCTCGGACGACAGTCGAAGTCGTCGGGTAGCCGCCTGAAGCATGGTTCCGGTTTCGAAAGGTGGTTTAGGGTGTATTTCACGCTCCTCTCGCTCAACTCGGACGACCTCAGCCTTCGCTCCCCTCAGCGAAGTGTAGGTCGACTCGGCGACAGGTCTGTTCCGGATCCGGAGTGTCGCATTCAATTACGATCCCCCGGTCTCGCAGGGTTAGGGCGAGCGCCGAGGTGAATATGGACTTTCGGGAGAACGGGCCCGGGTCGGGTGGATAGGGCATGGACACGTTGTACCGACGCTGATGCGAGATAGCCCCCGGAGGCACCCGTATAGTGGAGGGGACGGGGAGCTCCGACGGCCAGGGTATCCGGGTAGTGATCCGGTGAGGGGTGGGCTGATCGTGGCGAACGGCGGCGGACAGAATGGTAGTACACCTCAATCGCGTGGACAGGCACGGGTGATGAACGTCGGGGCTCGCGAGCATCACATCGACGGAAACACTGTGAAGTTCTTCGGGATCGAGCGGTGGGACGGTCATGCTCCCGAAGTGCCAGTTCCTGTCGTGGCGGCATTCACCGCGCCGGGCGGGTCGGTAGATAACGTCGAGGAAGTCGGGAAGGAGGTACTGTCTAAAGGCCAACGGTATCCCCGGTCCACCGCCCGCGCCCTCGGGTATTAACGGCCCGAAGATCGACTGTTATCCGCGACAGAAGTCCAGGTGCATCTTAGAGGGTGACGGTCTCTCGTCCCCGTGGTATTTACCACTGGACTCCGCGTAGGTACGCTCCGCGGGGCTGGAGAGTCTGTGGAACACTATCTGCACCACCCGCATGCCGGGCCGCAGCTTGACGGGCATGGGGTTGAAGTTAACCAGTTCTAGCGTCAGCCGCCCACGCCATCCCGGATCCACGTATCCGGCCTCCACGTGGGCCTGTATTCCGAGCCTGCCCAACGACGAGCGTCCGTGAAGGACCCCAGTTATGTCCGGTGCGTTGATCTCGATCCACTCGTGCGTGACGGCCAGCACGAGCTCGCCCGGGTTGATCACGAACTCCTCATCTTCGTCGATCACTATCCGCTCCGTGTTCTCACCGGCGTCGACCGTTGGATCTATGCAGGGCTTATGGAGTGTTTTGAACACCACGAACTCGTTGCCTAAGCGCAGATCCAGACTGGCCGGTCCGAGGGCCTCCTCGAGGTACTCCTCCTCGAGGGGCTTCACGACGATATCGCCCTCTTCCAATGCCCGTTTGATATCTCGGTCCGAAAGTACCGTCAAGGGGAGACCCCCAGGTTGGACCTGCGGATCGCACACGTTTCGGACCTCCATCTCGACGAATCCCGGGACAAGTCCGTACTGGAGGCGGCGATCGAGCGTGTCAAGGAACTTCATCCCGACGTCGTGGTGGTGTCCGGTGATATCGTGAAGGGGTGGCGTCCGAGACATTACGGTGAGACCGAGCGAATATTCCGGGCCCTGGATGTTGGCAAGCTACTGGCGGTCGTACCGGACAACCACGACGAGATGCGTGGGGGTGAGGTGGTTTTCAGGAAACACCCGTATTTTAGGAGAAAGTACAGGGAGTTCACCGTGAAAAGCCCCTCGTTCGGGGAGCTGTTGATGTACCCCATAATCCTAGAGGGAGACGGACTCTGCGTGATCGCGCTCGACTCCACCGAAGCGGACCGCAGTGACGGGGAGGTAGGGCTGGACCAGCTGCTCAGAGCCGAGGAGCTGATACGCGAGATCGAGCCGGAGTTCATCGTGCTCACGATGCATCACCACGTGACACCGTTCCCGGGCTTGATCGACGTGTCGACGGTCCTCGACGCCGGTAACCTCAGGGAGTTCTGCGTGGCCAACGGTGTGGACCTGGTGCTGGTGGGTCACAAACACATCCCTCGGGTCGACTACTTCGCCTCCAAAGAAGGAGGTTGTGCCGTCTCGCACGCGGGCACGCTGTGCCCGGAGGTCGCCCGTTATGTACCGCCGGCGTTCAACGTGGTGGACGTCGAGCGGGGGGAGGTAGTGGTGCAGGTCCTTGAGTACCGAGAAGGCGAGTTCAGCGAACCGAAGCTGATGGGACGTTTCAGGATCGAGGGGGAACATCTGCGTCCGGTAGAACTCGGGTACGACCCATCCAAAGCTTGGATGAGGGGCTACTGAACTTTAATCTCGCGTTCCTTGAGGTCGACCCAACCTCCGACCCTCGCGGCGGCCTCCACCATGGCCTTCACTTCGCGCGGTGGGATCCCCGTTTCCTCACCGATCTCACGACACTCGTCGAACTCCGCCTTCACCGTGACTACCTCCCCCTCCTCGGTCTCCGCGATCTTGACGCTGACCCTCCATTCACGCTCACCGTACACCACCCGAACGTCCTCGAACCTGGAGGGTACGGAGTACACCCCGTCGGCGTCGAACCTGTCGACGCCCGTGGACCCGGTTAACACCATGATATCACGGGCGACGTCCTCCGCCACCCGGTCGGGATCCTCACCACCGTCCACTAAAACCACCAGGACGTGTCCGGGCCGGTTCTTCTTCGTCACACACGGGACCGCGTGACACGCGAGTACTTCCTCGCGCTCGATCAGCTTTTGAATCGCGTCGCCCAGCACCTCGCCGTCCCGATCGTCCAATACCGTAACCAGGAACATCAAGTGTGAAGGCTCGTAGTCCAACCCCATTCAGGTGACCCCCGGGAGGATATCGTCATGGACGAGTACCTCCGGTTCCTACAGATGCTGGTGTTATCGGCCGCGGTAGGGATGGTAGTGGGACTCGAGCGCGAGCACGCTCACATCGCGCGTCGGATCGCGGGCTTCAGGACGTTCACTTTAATCGGTGTGCTCGGAGGACTCACCGCGTACTTCTACGAGTTGGGATGCGTCCCCATAGCCACGGTGACGTCGGTGGGAGCCGCCGCGCTGGCCGTGACGATGTACGTCATGCGGGTGTACCAGCGTCGATTGTTGGGTATAGTCACACCGTTGGCGCTGCTGGCCACGTTCGCCGCGGGCGCGTTGGTCGGAATGGAGAGGTTCAAGGAAGGGGCCACTCTAGCGATCGCGACGGCCGTAGTACTCCTCTCCCGGGCGAGGATCCATCCCGTCCTGAGGAGGTTGTCCGACAGGGACGTGTTGGACGCCCTAACGGTGTTCTCGCTGGCCGCACTGGTCTATCCGCTCTGCCCACCCGGTCCCGTGGACCCTTGGGGCGTTCTGAACCTGAGGAGGGTGTTGGAGATCGTCCTGCTGGTGCTCGCGGTGACGGCACTCGGGTACCTGGGAGTTCGGATGTCCGTCAGGGGAGGGGTACTGACGACGTCCTTGGTCGGGGGTTTCGTCAGCAGCTCCGCCACCACCGCGACCGTCGTGGCGAGGTTCAGAGAGCTTCCTTGGGTGCCCGCCGCCGTGGTGCCCGCCGCGACCTCCGTCGCGATCATACGCAACATGATCCTGGTCGCCGCCGTCTCGAGGAACCTAGCCGTGGTGAAGAAGGTGGCTTGCGTAGCGATCCCCGCGGCCATAGCCGGGTTCGCTGTCGCCGTCTACGAGTCGGGTCGCGCGGAAGTCGACGAGGAGGATCTCCGACGGGTCGTTCGAGGTCGGATGCGGTCTCCCCTCTCCCTGAAACCCGCGGTGAAGCTAGGTCTCCTCATCTCGGGATTCTCGATGACCCTGAAGATAGGACAGCTGTTCGCGGGGAAAGCCGGTCTGGTCGTCGGTGCCGTAGTCGGTTCGTTAGCCAGCAGCAACGCGATGAGCCTGAGCCTCGCCTATATGGTGAATTCAGGTACCCTCTCCTCCTCGACCGCGGGCATACTGATCGCACTGTCCTCGCTGGAATCCATACTCGTGAAGTACCTATGGACGGCCGTGTTCGGTAAGAGGGAGGTCCTCGAGCGAACGTGGCGTACGCTCCTACCACCCACGATCGCGGGGATAGCGGGGTTCGGGGTAGTGCTCGCGGGTTAGGTCAGCTTCTTCAACTTGGCCACGAAGAACCCGGTAGTACCGTGGACGTGCGGCCACATCCGACCAGCTTCCAAACTCGACGAGACTCCGTCGACCCGTAAGGGCGGGTGTAAGAACTCGAACTCCGAGCGGACGTCTACGGGACGCAAGCGATCCCGCTTGATCGCCTCGGACACGACGAGCTCGTTCTCCTCGGGCGTGATAGTGCAGGTCGAGTACACAAGCACACCTCCCGGTTTGAGCAGTCGGGCCGCCGCGCGGATGAGCTGACGCTGCTTCAGTGCCAACTCTCGGATGTCTCGGGGTCCGATCTTCCACTTGACGTCGGGGTCGCTCCGGAGCGTTCCGAGGCTGGAGCACGGAGGGTCCAACAGCACCCGGTCGAACTTACCCACGTACCGCGGGTTCCTACCCAACCTGCGGACGTCCGCGCGCAGGACCTCGATGTTCTCGAACACCATCCGTTCCGCGAACCGTTCCAGCCTACGGAGTCGTACCCTGCTGACGTCGACGGCGAGGATCTCCGCTTCATCCTCCGTCAGCTGGGCTATGTGCGTGGTCTTACCGCCGGGTGCGGCACACAGGTCGGCGATCCTCTCCCCGGGTTGCGGGTTCAGTATCTCGGTCACCAGCGCCGCCGCCTCGTCCTGAGGTACGATGTGTCCTTCCCGCCAGCACTCCAGCTCCTCCAGTCGCAGCGGTTGCCCCTTCTTCACCCGGATGCAGTAGTCGACGTACTCCCCGCGCTCCACCTCGAAGCCGTGCTCTTCGAACTCGCGGAGGACGTCCTCGACGTCCGCCGCGGTCGTGTTCACGCGGAACGTGTAGTACTCCGGCGGCTCGTTGTGTACCTCCATGAGCTCCTTGAGTTCGTCCTCGTCGAGGAGGGCACCGAACTTCTCGACGAACCACCGTGGGTGGTGGTATTCGAGGCACAGCCGGTCGATCTCGTCCTCCGGCTCCGGCCGCTCGTACTCCTCCAGGTCCGCGACGACCCCGTGGACGCGGCGGTGGTTCAGTCCGAGCTCCTTGGCCGCCCGGGTCGCGGAGTCCGTCACCGGTGCCGGGTGTTTACCCTCGTAGAGGACCTCGTTCGCGGCTACCATCACGAGGGCGCGCTCCAACGGTGGGAGCTCGGACCTCGAGACGTCCTCGACCACGCGCTCGAGCGTCCCGTAGCGGCGGAGTACGTCGTACACCATGCTCCGCGTCACGGACTGCGTCTTGTCGTCGTACTCGGACAGCGTCTTCCTGAGAACGTACTGGATGGGGTACGACTTAGTCCTCATGACCTCGATCAGCGACTTCGCCGCCAGCGCGTAACACCGCGCCCAGAACTCCGTCAACTCCCGTCACCCCCGGACCACGATCGTGTTTCCGCCCCTCCTCTTCGCCTCCCGGAGCGCCTCGAGGGCACGACGGACCGCCGGCGACTCGGCCTCCCGGAACGAGCGGCGGTCGCTGGGCGCCGGACCCACGCCCACACCGAGGCTGATCGTGACCTCGCCTTTGAACTCTCTTTCGAAACGTCTACGTATCCGTTCACATTCTTCGAGTATTTCGTCTAAGAACGCGTCACCGCCTGGGATCTCGACGACGAACTCCTCGGTACCGCGCTCCCGGTCCGGTCCCTTGACGGCCACGGCGCCCGGAAACTTCGTCAGAAACCGCTCAACCAGCTCCGTGAGAAGGCCTGTGGCGGGGTTAGGAGAGTACTCCGGCCAACCCCTCTCCTCGACCACCTCCCCGAACCGGTCCAGGTCGCCCGCCACGGCCACGCTCCTCAGCACCTGACCAGCTCCACCCGGCGGACCGGTTCGACCTCGTCGATGGCCCGCAGGCACTCCTCGGGCGGCTCCTCGTCCATCCGTATGACCATGATCGCCTCGCCGCCGCGCTCCCGGCGTCCTACCTCCATCGCGGCCACGTTCACGCGGTGCTCGCCCAGGATTATCCCGACCTCCCCGATGACCCCCGGCCTGTCCACGTGCCACACGAAGAGCGTCGGACCGCTGAGCTTGAACCGTACCTCGTACCCGTTCACCGACGTCAGGTACACCCGATCCTCGACCAGCTCGCCCCTGAGCGAGATCTCGTCCTCGTCCGAGCGGACGACCACCTCCACCTCTCCTCCCTCGAGCTCGTCCGAGACCGTGAACTCGAACTCGATCCCCCTCCGCTCGGCGACGTCTACAGCGTTGACCATGGTGACGGGCTCCGTCAACACTCGGTCCAGACACCCTTTCAGGACGGCCCGCTTCAGCGCCTCCTTTTCACGGTCCTCGAGCTCACCACCCACCTTAACCTGTACCCACCTCAGGCGCTCCTCGAGTACCTGGGCGGCGGCGTCGGCCAGCCTTTCACCGACCTCCATCAGCTCCCTCACGTCGTCCGGCACACCGGCCAACGGCAGGTTGACCACGTTCTCCGGGATCTCGCCCTTCAACACCCTCTCGATCTCGCGGGCTACGATCAGACCCGCGGCCCGCTGCGCCTCGCCGGTCGAACCGCCGATGTGCGGCGTGAGGACCACGTTATCCAGCTCGTACAGCGGGTGGTCCTCACCGGGTGGCTCCTCGGCGAACACGTCGAGGGCGGCGCCCGCGATCCAGCCCTCCTTCAGCGCCTTGATCAGCGCCTCCTCGTCCACGATCTTACCGCGCGCGCAGTTGACCAGGAACGCCGAGCTCTTCATCCGCTTCAGCTCCTCCTCGCCGATCATCCCCTCCGTCTCCTCGGTCAGGGGCACGTGGATCGAGACGACGTCAGCGCGCTCCAGCAGCTCCTCGAGCTCGTCGACGAGCTCCACCCCGAGCTCCTCCGCCACCTTCTCCGGTATGTACGGGTCGTACGCTGTCACCTCCATCTCGAACGCCTTCGCACGCTTGGCCACCTGCTGACCTATCCTACCCAGTCCTATGAGACCCAACGTCTTTCCGGCCAGCTCGACGCCCATGAACCGCTTCCTGTCCCACTCCCCGCGGCGCACCGACCTGTCCGCCTGCGGTATCTTTCGGGCCAACGCCAGGATGAGACCCATCGTGTGCTCGGCTACCGAGATCGAGCTCGACTCGGGCGCGTTGACGACGATGATACCGCGTTCCGTCGCGGCCTTCACGTCGATGTTGTCGACGCCCACACCCGCCCGGGCGATGACCTTGAGATTCTTAGCCTCCTCGATCAGCTCCCTCGTCACCCGCGTCCCGCTCCTCACCACCCAGGCGTCCGCGTCCCGCACGTGCTCACGGATCTCCTCCTCGTCGGCGTCCTCCAGCACGACGACCTCTCCGAGCTCCTCGAGCTTCCTCAGCGCGTCCTCGTGGATAGGGTCCGTAACCAGAATCTTGGCCACGGAGACACCCCCGGCCGGGCACGGATAGCCCCGAAAATATGTTGACTGGGTCTCCTCCGGGGCCGGCCCCGTCGCCCCGATGGTGCCAACGGGTCCGCCAAGGTCGACGTGAAGCACCTGACGAGGCGCTCACTGTACGTGTCTCAGCTTCCAGCGTTCTAATTCGAGTTTCACGTCGGGGATCTCGTGTTTCCCGTCGAGGGATTTCCTACGGTGACGGATCACCTTCCTCAAGTGAGCGGAGTAATGCGCGGGCCAGCCTCCGAGGGTTCTGATCGCGAAGGATTCGAGTCGATCGGGGAGTTCCTCTAACACGTCCCGGATCCTGGGTGATTCGGAGGGTCGGGCGTCGAACGTCAGCGCGAGCCCTCGTGCGAGTACTCGCCTTGCCCTCTTGTATGGGAGGTCCGAAACCCCGGTCAGGAGGGTCTTGAGTACCGAGCGGAGGTTGCGCATCAAGTGCCGGGCGAGCTCGAGGACCTCGTTCCGGTCCAGGGAGACGAGCCATTCGACGAACCGAACACTCTCGTTCTCGGGTTTGCCCAGATAAAGGGTCCTACCGTGCTTGAACTTCGAGTCCCTCCGCCACCTCGCGACGTAGTACGGACCGCAGGTACTCCCGCTCACCGTCCGGTAGGTCACCTCGAGGCTCGGCTTCCTCTTCCTCCGATGGACTTCCCTCAGGACTCGGAGTGCCCGAATCCTCTCGACCGGGTCGGAGGGTATCGGGACGTGCGACTCGATCAACCCCGGTACGCGATCCAGGGTAGTGGCCCCAGATTGTATGGAGGCAGGGGAAAGGCAGCCTTCCAGGATAAAAGTCTTGCCGTTCGGAAGTCGTGACGTCAATCAGCTCCCTGCTACCATACAAGGTGGCGGGAGGTCGGGGGTGCTAGGCGTCGTTTCGACGGCCCGCCAGCGGCACAGGTAGTAGTGGCAGTACCCAGAACGGGATCTTCGACGTCCCGCTCTCCCCATTCCTCTCCGGGAACAGGAACTCGACGTTCGGGTGCTCGCCCATCACTTTCTGGAGCTCCTTCTCGCTAGCACCCTGGCTGTACATCCCGATCACCTTCTCGACGAACCGTACCAGCGGATCGTCGTGTGATAGTTGGAAGCCTACCCAGAGGGGTTCCGCGCCGGAACGCGTGCGCAGTAAGTCCCCGGAGAACCCCTCGATCCCCTCACCTGGCGGCGTACCCCACCTCGCCCTTAGCTCGCGCAGCTTCGAGACCAGCTCCGAGTCCGTACTCTCCCGACGGTCGACGAGGATCCTACCCTTCCTGAGGTCGAACGTCGCGTCGATGACGAGCGCCAGGTCCTCGACCCCCTCCGGGAACCCCAGGATCCTCATGACCACCCGATCCGAGTACACCTCGTACTCGACGTCCACCGGATCGAACGATCCCAAACCCTCCTCGTCGACCACCCGACCCCCGGCGCTCAAAGTGAGAACGTACTCGCACCGCGCCGGAGCCCCTAGCGCGGGGACGTTGGTGACGTACCCGAAGCTACACACGTGGTCCCCGACCACGACGTCCAAGCCCAAGTTCGCCGAGGAACCCTCCGTCAACGGGCACTGGTTCACGCTCGCGATCACCGCCGGACCCTCCAAACGCTCCTCCACAGCGACGGGCCTCCCGCACGTCAGCGGGAGTACCACCCGAACGCGTCCCGGTTCGACCGACTCCTGCACCCTCGAGAACGCGAACAGGTTCTCCTTGGGTAGGTAGATCACGTACCCCGCCGACTCCGAGTACTGCACGACGTCCACGATCACGTGTGGGTCGTCTTTCCACTTGGGTAGGACCCGTTTCTGGAAGTACTCGTGTAGGAATTCCAGGTCCTTCGAGAGGCTACCCTGGATTAACGGTTCTCCTGAGGCCGGGGTTAGTGCTAGAACTAGTCCTAGGACGAGGTAGGGGAGCAATGCCTCCGACCCCCCTCAGGTTGGTAGTGGGATTAGACCGGCCAGTTGTACCGCGAGCGTGACGACCTGGGCTAATATGCTCAGGAAGGTCCCCAGGGTCCCGAGGAGGGTCGGCTGTAGTACCGAGAGACCCGCGAGCGCGAGCCCCACGACCGCCCCGAGGATACGCATACGATTGGTCTCCTTGGACCGAGATTGTACCTGGGGAGGACAATGATATTGGAGGGAGACGAGTGTTCACGATTCTAATACTCCCTCCTGATCCCTAGGAGTGACAGTACCGCCGCGAGCGCCGGTAACAGCGGGTTCACGGGCATCTTCTCGTTCGCCCACGCTCGCGTCAAATCTTCGATCTTCGTCGCGTGATCGTCCACGAGGTGACCGAACGTCCCATGGGTAAGCTCTTCATCTACGGTTTTCTTCTTCCCGTACGGGCAAGTTTGCATATAATCATGTTCAGCATTTTTCAGGGGCGTGTGTTTCACGTGCGCCTGGAAGGTGATGTGGTAATCGCCCTTCTTATCGTGAACGATTACATCACCGTCTATCGAGTAGAGGAAATCGACTACCCACTGGTTCGATAGTTGTTCCGCGTGCTCCACCTTAGCACTGGGCCGGAAGGTTATCCCCACGGTTTTCCCGTCGATCGTCCGCACGACCCTGAGCGGTTCCTCCGGCCCCCACGTGCCGTTGGCGCTCCTCAGCTCGATAGTTCGGCCGTTGAACTCGATGATGACACCCTGCCCGGGGATTACGCGTATGAAGACCCTCTCGTCCAACAACAGCTGGTTCTTGTAGCGTACGGTCATCTTCACGATGAACCTGTCCACGGTACGGCTGAGGTGGTTCTCACTGACCTTCGTCTCTCCGAGGGCATCACACCTACCGTCCCAACAACAACTCGCGATCACGTACCCCTGATCGTCGTACACCTCGACGCCTACGAGCAGGTCCTTGCACGCCTCGTAATCGCCGTCGACGTTCACTTTAGACGTCACGTCGGTCACGTGGTCCGCGGCCGCTCCCGTCGGGACCACACTCACCAGCGCGATCAACGGGCCCAGCACAAGGGGAAACCCGCACCTCATCTTCCCTCCCCCGTCAAGCGGGCCCATCGGCCGCACGCGCGGGCTGTCGTACCGGTCTTTTCGATAAGACATCATGGGTTATATCACGTTTTAGATCGTTCCCAACCCGGGTTCCACACTTACGGCTTCCCGTCGGGCACCTGAGCGGGCGTCGCCGTCCCGATCGGATGATCCCCGAGTCCCGCTACCGAAGCTCTCGCCGCCCCGTCGGACCGCGTCATTGTGATCACCTTCCTACCGGGCGAGGGACGCGTCCTCGTCCCCAGTACCGTAAACCGGGATCCCCGACTCCTGCGCCGTCTGACCGGGTTCGAGTGCGAAGCCCGCCCGTCCGGGTGAGCGTGCTAGGGATGTCCCTCGGGGCGCGACCACTGTACGTGCGTTACGACCGTGTGAGAGGATTCCTCACCGTCGCCCCGACGTCGGGATGGCGAATTTGAGAAACCGTAATAGTATATAGGAAACGAATACGTCTGACATTTTAATTCGCGGCACGTTCGCGAAGGTCACACTCGGGACGCGGGGACGGCACTCGACCGGTTCCTCATCTCGGGGGCGACTCATCGGGCCGAAACCCTCCCCGAAGGAGCAACGCGTGGAATCCGTTTACACGTTCACGCTCTCCCTGTTCGGATGCCTCGACGTGACCTCGGTGGTGGGTCCCAGGCTCATGAAGGACTACGGGAAGAACCTGGCGGGGGAGTCTTTCCTCAACCGCTGTTGGAATCCGGGGTGTTCTTCAACTGCTCGAAGAGGAGTGCAAGTGGGTGGATCCGGACGAAGGGCTCGTGGAGTTGTATCGTCAGACCCACCCCAAGGGCGATCCCGCGGACGCCGAGCACGCAGCCGTCTGCCTACGAACCAAAACGGTATTGATCACCCTAGACATTTCTCGGAGGTGGCGAGGGAGCTGAGGGGAGAAAGTTTAGCACTGAAACGGCGGACGCCGTTCGACTTCGAGTTCGATGTGCTCGAATGTAGAGGTTAAGGTTTAGGAGTAACGCTAGGCATGCTCTGAGGTTCGAGCTCTACCCATCAGAGCACCTCCGGGCAACCACGCAGGTACCATCTCAACACCGAATTCCATTTCCGGTGCAGACCTTATGATGTGTTAATGCGTTTACGAATGCAGGAACCCTCCTACCGACTGGTGAGAACCCATCCCCATTCTCGACGTGACATCTTCCGAGGGGTCCGAAGCCATGGTCCCGGCACCGCTCGCCCTCGTCCTCTCCACCCTCCTGACGGTTCAACCCGCGAACTCCCTACAATGGAAGGATTGCCCCTGGATCCAACTTGGACGCCTCTCCTGTGCTACGCAAGGACTAGCTGTGGATTACCCGTACGACCTGGCCGGAGACCACCTGCTGTTGGTCTCACCCCTTTGGCCGGAGGGTGATCACTACCGCGTGATCTTGGCGGCGTACGGGGTCGAGGAACTCCCGCTGCCCCTCGGGACGAGGGTTCACCGAGTGTTCGTGCCCTCCGAAGTCCGGCGGGTGCCCTGGAAGCTGTGGGAACAGATACCCGAGAGTCCGAGGCCGGCGACCTTCGGACCGTGGTCCGAGGTCCGGTATTCCCTGAGGGAATGGGGGTGTCCCCAGGGGTACGTGTTCGATCCGGACGAGTGGGATTGGAGCGAACTCCAATCCTCGCTCGAGCTGGCCGTCCTGCTCGAGCCCGAGCGGACCGTGGACGGTGTCTTCGCCGTCGAGGCGAGCCTGCCCGTGAGGGAGGACCGGATCGGGAAAGAGCGTTGGATCAGGCTCGCCCTGACCCCGGGCCGTTGGCTGGTACTGCTCGGTTGGACCGAGGATTTCGACGTGCGCACGCCGTGCAGGACGCTCTTCCGGGGGGCGCGCCCTACGACGAGGCCGAGTACGGGCTGGACGGCGTGAAACTCCGCTTCTGGGTCGCCGAGTACCTGTTGGACCTGGGAGGGCGGGCGAGGATACCACCGAGCGAGTACTACTCGAGCGTGGCGGGGTTGTTCGACTTCTTGAATGAGTTACCCGGTGGGTGGGAGTTCCGGCCCGGGTTACAGCACGAGCACCGGTTGTACTACGGGTACGGGGTACTGCTCGAGGTGCGGGCGGACCGATCGTTGATCGTCGAGTTCAAGGCGCCCGAAGCGGGAAAACGCTTCAGATCGGCCGATACCGTGGACCAGTGGTTCCTTTCAAGCCGATACATCGCCCGCCACAGCCACCTCCTGGAACCCCTGCGCAAAATCCTCAGAGGTTCGAGACCTGACGGAACGTAGGTTTCCTCCCGCTATTTCCCGCCGTCCCAACCCCGTCGCGCGGCGCGTCGACGACCGGTCATGTCCGCCTTCGCTTCAAAGTGTTAACAGTCCGTCCACGCCTCGAGATTTCCAAGAACTTTATTTTTCCACCAGAAAAGTGGGTTGGGTAGCATCGGGATGAAGGTGAAAAGGGTGAGGATCGTCCCGGCCCTCACCCTCGGTGTTCTGGTCTTCGTGCCGACCGGTGTCGATGCTCAATGCGGAGCCGAAGTGGTTTCAGTGGGTCGAGGGTTGTGATTGGGCTAAGTACCTCGCAACGCGGGATACACCGATCGTGGACTGGACAGGTGAGTTGATCGGCGAGAACTGGCGCGCGAACTGGGTCAGGGCCGCCAAGTACATACTATATTGCGCACCGTACAAAGGCGATTCCGTGGAGAAGGTAAGGCAAGCCTGGTACGGGAGCATCACGCTCGAAGGCCACGTACCCGACAAAGGCGCGCCCGCCAAGTTCGGAGAGGTAGACTGGAGCGACAAGAGACCGGACATGCGTTACATTGGTCTCGCGTTTGACTACTTCGACCCTGTGTTCGACTTCCTCCACGTGCCGGAGGATCTGAGGAGAACCATGAGAAGGCTAGCCGAGCTGATGGTAGGGCTCGGAAAAGTTTCGGAGCGAGAGTACGCCGAGTCGATACTCAAAGATGAGTATATGCCTCCCAGGAGCGGGGAGCCCTCCAGGAGCAGGGAGTACGAGATACGTAACGGGCAGTACTGGTTACCTGGGGAGTGGTGTTGGATAACCCTGAACGGCACCTCGCTTTATGGTAAGGTAGCGAAATCCCCGGCCCAACCGTTTCCGAACGCCGGTGAGGCTGAGAGGAAACTCATGAACAACAACCCGATGTTCCAGGCAGCCGTCCGACTAGCGTACTGGGTGGCCACGCACATACCGTTCATCGGGTGGTTCAACTGGTTCCCCCTCGCCGGGTACTGTGGCCACCTCAGCCCGATGTACTACGAGGGGCCGGCGGCGCCACTACTCTTCCCGGATGAGGGTTGGGTGTGCACGGACCACGCAGTGCTCACGGTAGCCCTTTACCGGGCCGCGGGGATCCCGGGGTACGTCGGCGGTGAACTCGAACCGTTTGGAGATCACTCATGGACGGCCGTACGACGAAGGTAGCGGTTGGCACGAGATCTTCATCGACCCAACCGGGCCCATGATGCACAAACCTTGGAAGATCCGGGACAGCGTGGTACTAGTACCGAAACACAAACCGATGAACGACGATGAGTACGCTTGTGCGTCATCCCAGCGCCCGTACGACATGCTCAGTGAGGCCGTCCGCGACGCGATCTCACGGTTCGTTAGTCCGGAGACTATGGAAAGGTTGAAAATCGCTTGGGACGGGCTTAAGGGATTGAGTATAGGGTTGATGATGGAGAGGTTCATCTACACGAACTTCCTCACGGCGCAGGGTGTATCTAAGCTCATTGACAAGCTGTTCTTCGGCGGGAATCTTGAGTTCGAGATCGGGAACTGGTTTGACAGAGTCCGCAGGTTCCCAGGATGGGACGCGAGTGAAGACGGCGTAGAACGACGGTGGCGTGCTTTCAAGAGCGAGTGGGCGAGGTGGAGAGTCAAGGAGAGGGAGCCCAAGAAGAGCCCGACGATCTGGGTGATCATCCTAGCGGGCTCACTCGCCCCGCTGGCTTGGTTCCGGGGCGCACGGGGGGTGATCCGGTGATCCTCCTCGTCCTCACCGCTCTCCTAACCCTCCCATACGACGTGACGGCCCCTTTTACCCGTGGAAGCACCGTGGGTGATGGATCCAGAGCTTTACCAAAGCCATACCGTACAGTTCGAAGGTAGTGGTATCCCGCCCGCGAGACCGTCGGACCCCAACGCGTTCCAGGCCGATCGTTTCCTACTCGTGGCACCGCTCTGGAACGAGGAAGGGCGTCACCGCGTGATCATCGGTGCGTACCGTACCGAGACGGTACCTCTACCCGAGGACGCTAAGGTGTGCCGAGTACTGGTGCCGGATCGCGTGGAGGTCGTAGAAACGGATAACCCGTTCTCGGACGAGCGAGGGGATCCCGCCTGGGGAATTCTCAGTGCTCCAAGACACTTCAAGAAGCCCGTTCCGACGGGACCCTGGCACGAGGTGAAGTACACTTTGGAGGAGCATGATGGCATTCTGCTCATCAGGCCCGAGCGGACCGCGGACGACATCTTCGCCGCCGAGGCGGACTTACCCACGCGCGACGGGTGGGTCAGGATCGCCCTAACACCGGGGAACTGGTTGGTGTTACTGGGATGGTCCAAGGAGTTCAACCTACTGACGGTCGACGGCAAGACCGTTTTCCGGGGACGAGTGCCCTACAACGAGGTCAAGTACGATCTGGATGGTGTAAGCATGGTCTTTTGGTACTGCGGATACGCAATCGACTTGAAGGGTTACAAATGGTTCAAAGACGTTTTCAACTCTGGGACATCTCGGGAATGCTGGCTTATGTTACATTACATAGATAATTTGGTGTCATCAAAAAGTAATAAAGCCAGCACGGACATTCTTAACTTTCATCCTTTGTTGCAATATAAGATAGGAATTCTATATGGACCAGGGATAATTTTGAGAATTAATACTAGAAATCCGATAATTATCGAGTTTAAAGCGCCGAAACCTAGGGATTACATTAAGTATGGATATAAAGAATTTTACTCAGATAAGTATTGGAGTAATTCCCTAAGTCCATTAGAAGTTATTGTAAGTCAGATATTGTACGGTGTAATATGTCCAGTAATAACTCCGCCGATCCTATTAATACACAGAAGGCGTCGCTAGAGACGGGGGTGCGAAGTGATGTTACGACTAGCGTTAACTACGGATATAGTAGCCCTTACGGTAGTTTTAGGTACCCACGCTTCCCCCGTTGATGACTGCATTAAGCTACATAACAATACACTCTCTAGGGTCGATGAAATTCATAATAAGCTGAATAATTTGTTAAATAAACTGGAAGAGTGTGAGAAAAAGAACGTTGACCTATCGAGTGAAAAGCATGATATACGTTTGTCCTTGAAGTACCTTGAGGAAGCTAAAGAAGTACTCTCTAGGGATAGAAGTAACTTAGAATAGTCGAAATCTAAGTATAATTCTATTAAGGATGGTGATCGAAAGGAGCGTCTTCTGGCGGAGATCATGGACGGTAGCAGCGGTCTCAGCATGTGTTTTCACCTCGTCCATGAGATCGGTAGGAAGTTGGATGATGTGGAGGATATCGTTGACGACGCGATCAGGTTGTGTGATGAGTTCTTGCAGGATAAGTTGGACGTTGACGAGTTTAAGAAGAGATTGGATGATATGCTGACGCGCGGTGGGGGTATCGTGGGGAACTCGGGGGACGTGAAGGACGCGGCCTACTCGATCGAGCAGGCGGTCGAGGCCACCGTCGCTCGGGTGAGCGATCTACTGGAGAAGTGGTCCAGGGAGGACGAGTCGAAGGCTCGGTACGAGCGGTTGAAGGATAAGCTCGAGGGGCTACGCGGGTGGGTGTTCGGCGGTCTGGCACTCTCGCTGCTCGCAGGCGTCCTAGTACAACTGGCACCGCAGGAGGCCAAGACGACACTGTTGCAGGCGTTGAGCGCGATCACCCAGGTACTCGCGGTAGTACTACAGCTGGTCCAGGTGCTCCACGGGCTGCTACCGGTACCGATCTCGGCCTGAAACCGCCCACGCTCCCCTCACTTTCCCGTTAACCGCCGTGAGGGCTCGGACGTCCCCTATGGGATGCCCGATCCACACCGACCGAGCGTCACGCGGACACCCGACGGAGGTCACGTCGGAAGCGGAATCTCCGTACGAGATCCGGCCGAGCGGTTGCGTCTTCCGCATACGAGCACTGATAAGCCTTCCCATCGCCCCCGTCCCGACAACCCGATTTATAATAGCCGGCGTCGGAACAACGAGACGAACGCGATTTACTTGGGGGAAACACACATGGCGGAGGTCAGGCTCGAGCCCGTGAAGGAGGTGTCCCCGCCGCTGCTGCGCGTGGTCAGGAAGGGCGTCGAGGAGAGGGAACTCGTGATTAACACGTCCAAATGCGCCGCCTGCGGGATCTGCGAGGCGGCCTGCCCCGTGGGCGCCATCTCCGTGGCACCGCCGTCCGCCGTCGTGCGCAAGGGAGAGGACCCGATCGACGTCGACGAGAGCAAGTGCGTCCTCTGCGGAATCTGCGCCTTCGTGTGCCCGTACGACGTCATCCAGCTGCTCGTCAACGGGAAGCCCATGACCGAGGCCGGGCTGCCCAATCTTCCGAAGTCGGTGGAGGTGGACGAGGAGGAGTGCGTGTACTGCTCCCTGTGCGCCGACACCTGCCCGCAGGAGGCCATCACGGTCGAGCGCGAGGTCCCGACGCCCGGTGATCTCGTGATGGGAGAGATCGAGATCGACGAGGAGAAGTGTATCTACTGTAAGGCCTGCGAGGAGGCGTGCCCGGCCGACGCCATCACGGTCGAGCGACCGAAGCCCAGCGCCGCGGATCCCGAGCCCGAGTTCACCATCGAGGTCGACGAGGACAAGTGCGTGTACTGCGGTGTGTGCATGAGGACGTGCCCGGTGGACGCGATCAAGGTCGGCTGTATGGTCTGCTACGGTACCACCCGCGGCGAGATCCCGGCGAAGGGCGAGGTCGACGGGTCCGTCGACGTCGACCCGAGCTCCTGCGTGTACTGCGGGTGGTGCGGCTTCGTCTGCCCGGTAGACGCCATCGAGGTGATCAAGCCGTACGAGGGCACCCTTGAGGTCGACGACGAGGAGTGCGTCGGCTGCGGACTGTGCGTCGAGGTGTGCCCGTGCGGCGCGCTGGAGTTCGAGAAGGGCGGCAAGGCCGGCAAGACCAAGATCGTGGCGCACCCGGAGACCTGCGCCTACTGCGGAGCGTGCGCCCGGGCGTGTCCGGTGAACGCCATCACCGTCGTCCGTGAGGGCGTCACGGCGATGCCGGAGCTGCCCACCAAGGCCTGGAAGAAGGCCCTGGACCGCGTCCTAGGTCCCGTGGAGAAGGAGTAGCTTCCCTCCCGTCCGACCTGATTCCTTCCGCGGTGAGTAGGGATAGAAACGGAGTCGAAGAACTCGAGAACGGCTTACCGTGAAACGGAAACGGTACGGGCCGAACCGCGGGCCTACTTCCCGGGCTCGACCCCGACGCGTTCCCTCACGGTCGACTCCACCAGCTCGCTTTCACGCACGACACTGTAGAGGGCCCGCCATCCACCGCCCTCGTTCCACCACGTCTCGAACTCGCCCCCGAGCTTCTCCGACAGCCACGCGCAGAGACAGAGTCCGAGCAGCCGGGCTCCACGTCCGTCGTACGCCCGCTGAAGCGCCTCGGACAACTGTTCCGCGCGATCGTCGTAACGGTCGACCAGGTACTCACCTACGTCGTCCAGTACGGCCAGGGAGACCAGCGTCCGGACGGCGGGATGGTGGGTCAGATCGAGGACGGACGACGACAGCTCCTCGGTGTTCGCACCCCACACCACCAGCGTCAGCTCGGGCGTCAGGACCGGGAAGCCGATCGTGCACCGACCCCTCGTCAGACTCCGTAGCGTCCTGAGAGCGGGCGACGACGGTTCCGCGTCCCCGAGCACTTGATCCAGCGCGTCCTCCGGACATTCCACACCCTTGACCCTTCTCACGGACACCCGGGCTACTGACGCCAAACGCGCCACGGCTCGACCGATCGGCCACACCTCGTCGGGCCTCCTGATCCTGACCCGTCCCTTGGAGCGACGCTCCCTGATTATGTCCCAGGCACGGACTACCGCGCCGTCCACGACCTCGTCGGGGACGCCGAAGACGCGTTTGACGTACTTACCATCGAACGACGCCTCGGTCAAATCCGGACCCCCGATCCGTACCTCCGTCTGTTCCAATCCGCCCGGATGTGCCGGGCCACCTCGCGGAAGTACCCCGAGTGCCTCTTGTCGGGACGCGCCCGGACCGGGATCCCGAGGGCCGATGCGAACCGGATGACGGGGCGCTCGGGGATCTTGACGACCTCGTCCTTGTTGAGGGGGATCTTGTTGAGGATCCTGTTTAGAACTCCGTCGAAGAACTTGGCCTCCCGGGTCAGGCCGTCCGGTGGGACCCTGTTCACCACCGCGAGCCTCGTCACGTAAAGCTTGCAGAATAAGGACAGTTGCCTCACGTTCTCGGGGTCCACGACGGGGATCACCAAATCGACCTGCGTGAGGATACCCGCGAAAGTGTCGGAAGCCGCGTTCATCGGGGGAGTGTCGACGACGCCCAACGGTGGCGAGCTCAAGTACTCGCGGAGCTTCGAGTCCAGGGACCCACGGTCCTCTAGGTACTGAAACAGCAGCTCGTTCGCCGCCGCCAGCAAACGCCTGAGCGGTTTAACCCGTCTAATCCGGATGTTTTTAGGCACCGCCAGGAGTGCCGGGGCGAAGGACGCGTCGCTGTCGACCAGCCCGTAGCTACCGAACGACCCGTTAACGCCATCGACCGGGACGGGCTCGTCCGGATCGTACTCGACCACCTGAACGTCCAGCTCCGGTATGGGACTGTGCAGCGATCGGAGCCGGAACGGCCCGTCCTCGAACATCTTCTTGAGCGTCCTACCGCCTTCGTCGCTCCGGCCCTGGGGATCCAAGTCGAAGAACACCACGGGCCGGCGGGGCACCCCGTCGAAACCCTGGTAGTAACGTGCGAACTCGAGGCCGACGTTGAACGCAACCGTGGACTTGCCGGTACCTCCCTTGTAGGCCGTGAACCCCACTAGGAACGGCGCCGCGGGCTCCCGGGAGGGCAACCCGCATCCCCCGCGAGCTCGAGGCATAGGGCCGGTAACCGGTGTTAGAAGCACTTGACCGCTACCGTTCTCATCCGGCGTTAACGGTAAGTCGACGGATAGGACCGGGCACTCCCGCCCCGGCGGTGTGACTTTCGGCGGAATGTCGGTGTAACTTGAGGTTACGCTTTGGTTGCGTTTGAGTTTCAAATCGTATTGTTATGGGTTACGTAACAATTTCAAAGTGGGCCCGCCGGGATTTGAACCCGGGACCACCGGCTCGTCAGGCCGGCGTTCTGCCGGGCTGAACTGCGGGCCCGTCCCCGCCACAGTTGAGGTCACTTCTCCCGGTATTTGAGTCTTATGCCCCGGACGGAGCCTCCGAGCGCCTTCAGCGCCCTCTCCGTCCTCTCGGCCTTGGCCCGGGAGTAGGCGAACCCCACGTCGCTCAGGAACCGCATCACGTCCTCCCGACCGCAGATGAAGAGGCGTTCCGTCACCCTCACCTTACCGTCCTCCGTCGTGTAACACCGCTCCCGGTTCAGGCCCCATCTACAGCCCGCGACCTCCTCCAACATCTCACCGATCTCGGTCATGAAGAGGTGCAGGGAACCCAGGTACACGGCCGACTTCGCCTGGGTCAGGCCGATCGCGTACCGACCGTCGGACCCCGTCAGCCATCCGTCCGCCCCGAAGAGACCGGCGAGGAACTCGGCCTTGACGCCGGGAGGCGCGCGCAGGATCCACCCGGGTACCCCGTAGACGCGCTCGACCTTCGGGCTTCGGGGCATCCCGAGGAGCTCCAGGTAGCGGGCGAAGGCGCGCGAGTGCACGTGGAGCTCGACCATGTCCTTCGTGTCCCACCGTCTGAGACCCGTCCCGACGCCGAGCGTGGCGAGGTCGTCGGCGAGGTCACGGAGACCCTCGGGTTCGCCGGCGAAAGTCAGCCGCAGTTGTCCGTCGATCTCGTGGAGGCTACCGTCGCCGAGGGCGTACCCGAGCACGCGGGCGAGGAGCGGGATCTTGTGGTCGTCGAGCGCGATCGGGAGGAGACCGCGGCGTCGGAGGTAGGTCCCCTGTCGGTCCGGGAGCCCGGGATCCCGGAGGACGGGTTCAGGCGGGTCGGAGACCGGTTCGGCCCGGAGTCGCTCGATCCGATGGTCCAGTCGGGTCCCGAGACGGTGGGCCTCGCGCCGCTTGCGGGTGTGGTACGGGAACCCGACGTCGGTGAGGAACCCGTGGACGTGGGTGTCCCCGTCGATATGGAGATGGGTGCGGAGGTACTCGCGTCCGGAGGGGCCGGTGGCGACGGCGTGGACCCCGAGGGTCACCAGGAGGTCCAGGACGTCCCGCATGAAGGCCGCGAGCCCGTCCCGGTGGCGGGCGGGTGAGGTCATCGTCAGGGTGACGCGCGGCGTGGTCGGGGGAGCTGTCGGCGATGGAGGCCCGGGCGTCGAAGAGACCGGAGAGGTAGGCGGCCTTGAGGTGGGTCGGGACGCGGTGAACGGCGTCGGGAACCCTCGGTCCGGTCTCGCGTCGGGGGCCGAGGGGGAGGCCGAGCCGGAGGAGCTCGTCGGCGACAGTCTTGGAGTCGATCTTGAGGGCTCGGGGTTCCGTCTGGTGGGCGATGTCCAGGGCGCGGAGGTCCCGTCGTAGTCCCTCGAGGGCTCCGGGGTCCACGGCGATGCGCACGCGGCGGACGGTGGTGTTCCGGTCCCGACGGCGGTACTCGGTGATGGAGCCGCGGGCGGAGACGTAACCCAACACGCGAAACAGTTCGGGGTTGTGTTCCATTCCGATGATGCCCGAGCAGTCGTTCGAGTACCAATGGGTTACCGTGTACGTTCTCGGTTTGCGATAGAAATCATACCGTGCTCGGTGTCAGTGTTAACGTGATGGTGGACGTTTACTTCATTCCGGAACGTTATCACATCCCGATTCGGGCGTGGTGTGAGCCGTCCGTACTCGGGGGGCGTGAGAAGAGCACTAGTGGCCGCGATTGTCCTGACCACGGAGGAAGAGCTCGGAGAAACCGACTAAACACCACCGCGACCGGCCGCGGTCCCTCACGGGCCCGACCAGGACCGCCCGAACGCGTTCCAGGCCCAAGCCTCACCCGGCCGTACCCGACGTAGCACGTCGCCCACCCGTTCCCCGCAGAGCAGCGCCGTCCTCGCGCCCACCACGCGCCAGTCCCGACCCAGCACATCCAGCCGGGGCGTAGCTACTCCAGGACCCCCGAGCGATGCCAGCTCCTCCACGACCCAGCCCGCATCACCGTCCGACAACCGAACCCCGGACTCCCCGACAGTGCCCGCCGAACCCCCTCAGCGACCACCTCAGCCCGGGTCTCGTCCAACAGCAGCACGACCGGGTCGTTTCCCACCTGCTCCACCAACAGGCTCGCCGGGGACAGCTCCATCCCGAGCAACCGATCCGACTCAGGCTCCAGCGCCTGCAGCACCGCATCCAGCACCAGCCAGGCCCCGCCCGGCACCTTTCCGTACGCCTCCACCAGCGTCGGCTCCAAGTGCACGCGGGTCAAAAACACCTGAGGTCACCCTGAGCCCCCCACCCGGCCCGACTAATAAGCACCCACATTCACGTCCGAGCCGCGGGCCGGCAGGCGTTTCCGAATCACATAATCAGATTTCCTAAAAGCGGCCCGCGAGCGCCCGCACCCCCACACCGGCAGCCTGATCCCCCCACCGGCCGCGTCGATCCAGGGCGATCGAATGCTTGTGTTAGCCTGCCTGCTGCTCGGACTGGCCGCCCCACCACGGCGACCCACGCGTTAGACCTGCCCGTTGACCCCACGCTGGGCGCGGGCAAACTACTCCTCCGCTACCACCCCGGGAATGATGGTCACTGGCTCGCCAGCGTGTACTATACCCCACCCCGCGGCCGCCCCGCCGCGTACCACGTGCAGGGCAACGTGGCCGGCACCCCGATACACGAGGACGGGCGCGCGACCCACCCACGCGAATCGCGACCGTGAGCGTGGACGCGCACGCGCCCGAACTCACCCACTTCCTCGAACCACTGAAACTCGAACATCACCTACCTCAACTGGACCCACCTCCACTTCCCCGACCGCGACCTCGACCAGCACGTGACCACCCAGCAGAACGGAAAGCCGATAACCCTACAACCATTCACCATTCCGCGACTCCCATTTCGTGCGCGCCGACCTCACCGGCACGGACTACGGACCGTACCACACGCCCTACACCCGGCTCGCGCCCGGAGCCACGCTCGACTTCACCCTCGACGTGACCGCGGACCGCTCTCCGGGCAGCTTCTGATCGCCCGACGAGTACTCTTCCCCTACCCACCCGTGCCCACCACCCTCCAGGCCGAGATCGAACGCCCCACCAACTACCGCCTGAACGGGAAGCAGGTATCGTTCTGGGTCCCCGCCCCGGATGTGAAGTACGAGGTGCGGAGCATGGTGAAAGCGAACGGTCAGCTCTCGTTCCAGCACGTGCAGGGTGTGAGCGAGCGGCAGGGGATCGTCACGGTCGAGCTGCAAGGCGACCCGGAGTTCGTGGGAGTCCTCCTCAGGCAACCACCGCGCGTGGCGTACGGGGTGCGAGACCGAGTACGACTCTCGCTGCGCGGTCGTGGGCCGGCCGCCCGGGGTGTAAAGGTGTCCTGGCGTGCGGACGGTGAGCGGACGCGGATCGAGTTGAGTGGTAGTGGGCGCGTTCTCCTTGGGCTGATCCTGGACGGTGGAGCGATGGACGTGCGCGTGGATGGTGGTAGCGTGCTCGAGACGGGACCCTGCCGAGCGGGCGGGGTTACGCGATCGTGGACGTGGGTGTCGTGAGCAGGGAGCGCGTGCTGGTCGTGCACTCCACCTCGCGCGTGGTGGACGTGCTCGCGCGCGTGGTGCCCGCACCGAGCGAGGGCGGGGTGCGGTAGGTTGCTCCTCCCCGCCCTACTCACGCTCCTTCTCCTCCCGGGGCCGGTCGCGGGCGCCCCGGTTGATCACGCGGTCGATCTCCCGTCGGAGGGCTCGGTGAGTGGTGGTGACTTGGATCGGGAGTGCGTGGAGGCAGTGCTCGATTCGTGCTCGTCGGTGCGGTGGTGCGTGGTGCGGGCGCCGGGGGTCGAGGAGGGTGCCGTGTTCGAGCGTTGTGGTGAGCGGTGGGTTGAGGTGGGTTCCGGGGATTGTCCGGGACGGTGCGGTGTGCTGCTGCGTGGGCTGGACGCGGCCCGGGTGTCTTGGGCGAGCGGCACGCTGCGCGTGTCGGGGCCGGTGGGGGCGAGCGCGTGGTTGCTGGTCCCGGACCCGCGAGGTTTGAGGGTTGGTGGGACGTTCCTGCAGGGTGGTGCGTATCCCGAGGGTGCGGGTGTGTTTCGAGATCGGAGGGTGAGCGTGCGGCGGGGTCGGTCCCGGTGTCCTGGTCGCTGCCGGCTCGGGTGGCTCGCGAGTCGGTGGTGAGCGTGGTGTGGTATCGGAGGTTCGCCCGGTTCGAATGGTCGGACTGGGTGGCGCACACGTGGGACGGGGCCTCGGGGCGTCGCTCGTCCCAGAGGAGGCGGTCGTCACGGGGAATCCCGGTGCTAGTGGTCCCGCCGCTCGTGCGGGGGCGGCGGGCTTGACCCGGGAAATGTCGTGCAGATCGTAACGATAGAGCGTTTCGGCGCGAAAATCTTTAACGCGGAGGGCTAGGTTCGATCTGATCGCCTGCTTTCCGACCTGCTTACTTGCTTAAAAAGCCACAAAAACTAACCTGAACTACAAGGGTCTTTATAAGGAGCGAAATAGAGCGGATGGGAAAGCATTATTCTTCAAACGCGACCACCTGGTACCTGGGGCATCCGCGTTGGCCGGTGAGAACGAGTCTAAGGAGGCTGAAAAGCGTGAGGAGCTAATCTTGTACGGCGTTCACTCCACCTTTGAGGACGTGGCGAAGGCGGCAATCCCGAAGTTCCGGACGACGCCGGGTCGGCTGCTGTTCGCGGGCTTCATGGCGGGTGCATTTATTGCTTTTGGTTTTACCCTGGCGACCGTTGCGGCCTGCGTGGCGAAGTGTCCGCCCTACGTCATGGGTGGCACGTTCAACAAGCCGCTGTTCAAGCTCCTGCTCGGTGCCGTCTTCCCCATGGGCCTGATTGCGGTCGTCATCGCGGGCGCCGACCTCTGGACCGGTAACGTGCAGGCGCTCAGCTCGGCCAAGGGAATGGGGTACGCGGACTGGCGGAACGTGATCTACAACTGGTTCGGCAGCTACGGCGGGAACTTCATTGGGTCCATCTTCCTGGCGCTCATGGCGATCCCGCTCACCGGGCTCTTCGGCAAGGTCGGTGCCCCCAACCTCTTCGGCCAAACCGCCATCGAGATCGCCAAGGCCAAGGTCGCTAAGGATCCCATCTCCCTGTTCTTCCTGGGTATCGGATGTAACTGGCTGGTGAACCTCGCCGTCTGGCAGGCAGCGCGCGTCAAGGACGGTGCAGGCAAGATCCTCGCGATCTGATTCCCGATCTTCGCCTTCGTCGCCATCGGATACGAGCACGCCATCGCCAACATGTGGGTCATCCCGACGGGCATCATCGCCAGCCACTACAAGATAACCTGGAGCCAGTTCTTCCACAACCTCATGCCCGTGACCCTCGGCAACGCCGTCGGCGGGTTCCTCTTCGTGCCGTTCTACTACTGGTACCTCAGCCACCCCGAGCTGAGCACCAAGCGGGTCTACAAGGAGCTCCTCGACTTCGTCGCCGTGACCATCCTGTTCTTCATACTCGCGACCCTCATCCCCGCCGGCATCGCCTACGGCCTCGACGCCGCCCTCCACAAGGCCTCCATGTACGTCGTCCCGACCGTGCTCTCCGCCTACTACGTCGCCGGCACCTTCGCCCTCCGGCGGCTCGTCAAGAAGTAACGCCCTCACCTCCACCGCCTTTTCTTGCCCGAATCGTTACGAGAATTAAAACAATACCATGTCGGTACGGGATTGCCACCCACCTTGTAACCACGCACACTGGGCCAATAAGCGAGCGTGCCCCTGACCACCTCGCAGAGCCGCAGAGTGGATTCGTATGCTTCTCATCCTCCACGAGGCTTGTAAGTCAAGCCAAGGGATCATAGACTTGTGAGATGGAATCAACATAGATTCGCCATCTAAACCCCTGATCCATTATCCTTCGATCCCTGAGCCTGTTGACTCTCATACCGCGAACTCCCGGACAGCGAATGTCGGAAATCAAACGTCCAGCTTGGTACTCGATCAAGTAAGCTCGAGAGCATGCGAGAGAAGTAACGGGTAGCTGAAATTCAGCATCCGCAACGCCGTTTACGACAACATCGAGTGAGTCCTGCCAATTGGATCGGTCAAGCTCGTTGGCGTTGTCACTGAAGGTCAATCACATGCTGCAATGAACATTCATTCATATGATGGCGGCCATAGCTCTCGCGGATTTTTATTTATGGGGTGTTATTTAGTCCCTCCTTAGCTTCCATGATTTTTTGAGTACTTTGAAAGCTTTGAATATAATTGTCCGTACATAGCGATTACTGGAGTGTAAACAATACACTCCTCTTCTTTATCATCTTCTAACACGTCTTGAATGTTCTCAGTGAGGTCCTCGACATCTTCAGACTAGCCTAATTTACGTATTGCTTCCTTACACTCTCGAACATGTTTCGCGAAATGTCTTGTGACGTTTGGTAGATTTCCCATTTTCGATACCTTGTTTAGTACCTAGTTAACTTCTCTGCAGGAATCCTGCTCTCTTTACTCAGTCTTCTATTCAAAAATGGCATCACTTTCATCGCTTCCTTTTTAGCCTACTCTGCGGCCACCTTAACGTACTCTCTTGCCAGTTCTGCCAGCTTTTTGCCATCATTAGCATTCAAATTCTGGGAATTCAAGAGTAACACCACCTCTATGTGCCTTATTCACACCGTTGGATCGATTCCAACACAGTGACGGGAATCGGTTCGCAGCCGCCCGTCTACACCCTCAAGAGGAAGTTGACATAAACTTTTCGTAAGGAACGGAACACACGCTGGGAAGTTGCCCCGGTAAGTGGTATGGATTGAGTAAATGACATAGACATAGCGTCTTGGGTAAGTTAGTAAGCGAAGACGAAACCTACTGCATCTTTGTCCAGGATTGTCCAGAAGTGAGCGCACTGCGACCGGTCGATGCTGTAAGAGGAGGAATATATCCTTCCCATTCGTACCGTCTAGATGGAAACTTTTGCTCGACCTCGCCTTCCAGTTGCACTTATCTCAACATATCCTTTTGCACTTTTGATGGCCTCACGGCTGGATCGGACCCTCAGCAAATTCCACGAGATACAACAGGAGCAGAAACGCGTTTACATCCCCTGAGTCCGAGTATCGAGAGCGGGTCGTGGTACACTCACCGGAACGATCACCTCTTTAGGTCCAGTGGAGAGTTCTGGGCCCGGGAATCAATCCCCTACTTTTGATCCCTTACCCATACATTTCGTCCAGACACATACTGGTTACAACGATTAAGGGTTGAGGGATGGCCATGCCCGTCGTCCTCCGCCCGCTCGACCCATGGTGCGGGACGGTGGTCGACTGTCACGATGAGAGCGGGGAGCGCCTCACTCGCGTCTTCGTGGACGTGACCGACGTCAAGAGGTCGCAGGTCAAGCGGGCGGACGCGGTTATCGTCACGCACCCGTACCGGGACCACTACGGCGGGGTTCCGAGGACGGGCCCGGAGGTCGTGTACTCGGACGAGGTGACGGCCGCCCTGCTCGAGCTGGAGGGGGTCGACCCCGGGCGCCTCGAGCGCGTGAAGAGGTGTTTCGAAGTCGGGGTATTCGTCGTTGAGACGTACCCGATCAACCACGCGGTCCCGGAGGCGCGGGCGGTCCTGCTGGAGGCGGACGCCCGGGCGCTGATCACGGGTGACTGGTGCGCGCTGGGTGAGCACCCGCCGCTGTAGGAGCAGGTGGACGACGAGGTGGACGTGCTCGTGACCGAGTTCACCCGGGCCGCCTCCGTCCATCCGGACGACCTGGAGACGGCCAAGGCCCGGCTGCAGCGGCTCCTTGAGCTGCATCGGGACGAGCGCGTGGTGCTCCTGCTCAACCCCGTGAACCCGCTCGTCGGGGCCGCCGCCGAGGTGGAGACCGTGCACGTGTCTCGGTGAGATGAGCACGCGGTCAACGTGATCCGGCGGGCCGGGGCGCACCCCGGGGGGCCGACGTGGTGTTCACCGACCGGCCCCGGTACCCGCTCCTCCTCTCGGACCCCCGGCTGATCGAGGAGCGCCTCCCGAAGGAGCCCAAGGTCGTGATCACGGAGCGCTGGTTCCTGTACCGGAGCAGAAAGGTCATGCGGGAGCTGGAGCGGTCGGTCCCGTACTACTACGTGGTCTCCGAGACGGGACATGCTACCGAGTCGGAGATCCGGCGGCTGGTCGAGGAGCTGCGACCCCGGCACGTCATCCTCAGGCACGGGCCCCTACCGTCGAGGGCCGTAGTCACCGGGAGCTGGTTCGGCCGCCGGGGTTCGAGGAGCTGGACGTTCAGGTGTGGGTGAAGAAGAGAAGGGGTGGGAAGCTGACCATGTAGGACGGGCAGTTGGGAGGTGCGTCTTCGGGCCGCGGCTTACTCAACTTTGCTTGACCAAAAATAACCGATTTATATATTTATCCCCCCACATTTGGTACGAGTATCGTTAATTCATCGAACTTATACGTAGCCCGGAAGGGGTTGATCAATGAGGTCTACCTGGTCTTAGACGGCTGTGTCAAGGCGTACCCGTCAGAGCTCTATCTGACGTGGAGTCGCGGCGCTGTTGCCAACTTAACCAGGGAACCTATAGAGCAGAAACCCCAGGAATGGAGCTCAATGCTGAGGTTGACGGCCGCCAAAATAGCTCCCGTCCTCAAACTCCTCTGCGTGGTCTTGCCAGCCCTCCTGGAGCTGATAAAACAGTCAACGTGAGTGGAGAGTTAGGTGGTCACCGTGCGGTCCCCTCTCAGGGCTCCCAGCAAGCGGAACTTCTCGGTGACGTTGAGCATTTACCGCGTCGGCATTCTGCACTCCAGTGAGCCAGGTGGCGGCTAGTACTCGTCCAGCGTCTTCTGACCCGGGACCGGCTCGCCCAGCGCGCTCAGCAGTGACATCACCCGGCGCAACTCCCGCGGGTAGTTGTCCGGGTCCCCGTGCCGGCGTCGGGCCACCGCGGCCAGCGCCCGGGCCAGCTCCCGCACGCCGTCGGCCTTCTCCACCACGCCCTTGACAGCGTCCATTCCCTCGTTCAGCGCCCGGAGGGCCCGGTGCAGGGCGTCCACGGCTGATCTCTCGGGGTTCAGGTTCTCGTCCCGGTCCTCGAACGTCTGGAGGTAGGCGCGGCCCCGGTACCGCTCCACGAACCGCAGGTCCTCCGGGTCGACGCCCAGGACGAGGCCCAGCCGGCGCACCTCGTCCCAGTCCGGGGAGCCGGACTTCGACGGATACCCGTAGAAGGTACAGCACGTAGAAGCTGGCCTACTCGTCCAGCTCCCCAGCCTCCAGCTTCCGCAGCTCCAGGTCCAAGACGACCCGCCGGGCCTCATCCGGGACCTGGGCGGGCTCCACCTCCTCGCCCGGCTCCTCGTCCAGCACCCGCTCGTGCCCGGTGTACACCTGAAGCGCCGCCCCGTAGGCGACCACCAGCTTGTCCACTCCCTCGATCCCCAGCTCCTCCGCCCGATTCACCGCCTTCTCGACTCGATCCCGCACCTCGTCCCGGACCTCCGACCACTAGACCTCCCCGTCGCCCTCCCACGGATCGCACGCCAGGATCAACGTGTACCGGGCCGCGGCCTTATCCCGCTGGTACAGCGACCACTGCGCCTCCGTGTGCACGGGCCAGGCTGCGTTCACCCGGAAGCCCGCGTCCCGGAGGGCCCGCACGAGCGTGTCCCAAGCCCGCAGCTCCCGGTGCGTGAACATGACCGTGAGCCGGCCGTCCTTCGGCAGGCACTCCCTCATCGCCTCGAACGACTTCCGGAGCCCCTCCTCGAACTCCAGAACCGGCTCCTCCTGCCGGGCCGGGTTCGCGACCACCTCACCCTCCTTCGGAGTGAGCTCGCTCAGGAAGGCCTCGGGGAAGAGCTCCGCCACCGGACTCCGCTTCAGCTACACGTAGAAGAAGTCGGTGAGCTCGGAGTACTGGACGTTGTGTAGTAGGGTGGGTCCACGACGATCGTGTCCGGCTTCTCCTCGAGGAGTGTGGGCAGCTTCCGAGCATCCCCCAAGATGACCCGCGGCCGCTCCTTTACACCTCGAAGCAGCCGGATGAACTCCTCGTACGCCTCGAGCACGCCCTTGACCCCGAAGTCCCACCAGCCAGGTACCGCGCCCATCTCGCCGTGATCCCAGGACCACGCGTACGCGTGCTGGTCGAAGATGCCTACGACGGCGCCACGTCCGTAGTGCCATCGCGAGCAGATCGTGTTGTAGTTGATCATCTTGTCGAAAGCAATCATAGCGTACACGGTTAGCGGCTCGCGGTATTCCTCATCCAACCCCTCGCACAACTCTCGGATAACCCCAAGCAACTCCGCGTGCACGAGCAACTGCCGCTCATTAAACAACTTGTAAAACCGATCCACACCCTTACTAAGAACCCTCTCACTATCGTACTTCGGGATCTCCTCAGTAGGGACCAAGTCCTCCGCGACCAACTCCCCCACGACTCGAACAGGACCTCCCGCGCCCGTCCAAAATACTCCCAATCCTTATCGGAAGCCGCCCGATACTCCCGCTCCCGCCCCCGAATCCTCCACGACCGCCGCTAAGTACGCGCGCGAACGGGCAACTCCCCCGGCGGCTCACCCTCGAACTGCCGACGAGGGCGTGCACCTGCTCGCGGCGGATCCTCGTCCCGCACCGCGGGCACGTGACCACGCCCCGACTCACCGTGCCGTTACTCGGATCGAACTCGTCCCTGACCTCCGAGTACTTCACAACATCTAACTCGACCTCGTCACCGCCCTCCGGCACGTCCGGCACGAGCGCGTAGGACCCCTCCGGGTCCAGGTGGTTGTCACGCTTCTTCAACAACCACCAGTTCGGGCGGGTGGGAATCCTTAACCCGCACCGCGTTCACCATCGTGACCGGCTCCTGCAGGATCCGGTCCAAGCACCCCTTTAGCATCGCCCGCTTCAGGGCCTCCCGCTCTCGATCGCCCGGCTCCTCACCCACCTTGATCACAACCGACCGTAACCTGCCCTTCAGCAGCTGCACGCCCGCACCAGCGCTTCCTCATCTACCACCTCGCCCCGAGCGCAGTTGATCAGAAACGCCGACTCCTTCATCAGCTTCAGCTCTCGCTCCCCGATCATCCCCTGCGTTTCATCCGTCAACGGTACGTAAATCGTAACCACGTCCGCACGCCGCAACAGCTCGTCCAGATCCTCCACCAGCTCTACATCCAGCCCTTCTGCCACCTCCTCCGAGATGTACGGGTCGAACGCTATCACCTCCATCTCGAAGGCCTTCGTCCGCTTCGCCACCTGCCGACCGATCCGGCCCAGCTCGATGACGCCCAGCACCTTCCCAGCCAGCTCCACACCCATGAACAGCTTCCGATCCCACTCTCCCCGTCGCACCGACCGGTCCGCCTGCGGAATCCGCCGCGCCAGCACCAGCATCAAACTCATCGTGTGCTCCGCGACCGAGATCGAGCTCGACTCCGGCGCGTTCACCACCACGATCCCACGCTCCGTCGCCGCCTCCACATCGATGTTGTCCACACCAACCCCGGCCCGCGCGATCACCTTCAGATTCTCCGCCTCCTCGATCAGCTCCCGCGTCACCTGCGTCCCGCTCCGCACCACCCACGCGTCCGCGTCCCTTACGTGCCTACGGAGCCCCTCCTCGTCCGCATCCTCAAGCACCACCTCACCAAGCTCCTCCAGCTTCCGCAACGCATCCTCATGAACGGGTCCGTGACCAGGATCTTCGTCATGCGCGCACCCCCGCCCGGGCAAGTGGAAAAATATATTGATGGTGACCGTCGGACGCTCGCCGCAACTGACACCTCAGATTGTTCCGGTCCGAGAAACCGTCCCACGCGATGACGTCGTTCCCTACTAATAAGCAGCCCTACTTGTCCGCTGAAACGGTCCGAACCTTCACAGGCTGGTTAACAAAGCGGAAGAACTCAAGAACCGTTTTTCGAGGCTTCAAACAGACTTCTTCCTCGAAATTTATCTTTGTCGGTCTGCTTAGGATAGGAACCCAATTCATACTCAAACGGACCACCGAACGCGGGGACCGGGGAGTAAGCCGCGGGGAACCCGGGCCCGTCCCGATGTAGGTCGGCGGGAACCCCGAAGGAGGGGACCGTCGACCCGAAGGGCCCCCACGCGGGGGTCCGGGGGAACCGCGGCCGAAACCCGGTCCCCACCCCTCTTCCTCCCCGGAACCTCAGGGGGTGAGAACCCGTGGCTAGGATGCGTTTCGTGCCGCAGGTGTGCCCGTTCTGTGGTTGCGGCTGTGGCATCCTGGTTGGAACCGATGGAGAGGAGATCAAGCTGCTGGAACCGTGGAGGCGGCATCCAGTGAACGAGGGTAGACAGTGCGTCAAGCTCTGGGAGCTACCCGAGGCCGTGCAGAAGGACCGTCTGGAGCGGCCGGTTCGGATGACCGAGTCGGGCGAGCCGCGCGAGCTCTCCTGGAACCGGGCGCTCGAGGAGGTGGCCGAGGTCCTCTCGACCCATGAGCCTGAGGAGGTGTACTTCGTCACCTCGGCCAAGGCCACGAACGAGGACAACTACGTGGCGCAGAAGCTCGCACGGACCCTCGGCACGAACAACGTGGACCACTGCGCGCGCCTGTGACACGCCCCTACGGTGGTCGCGCTGTCCGAGCTCCTGGGTTCCGGGGCGATGACTAACTCGATCCCGGACCTGGTCGAGGCGGACTGCTACCTGGTCGCGGGTTCGAACACGGCGGAGCAGCACCCGATCGTGTACCGCCGGATCCTCCAGGGTCTCGAGGAGAACGACGCGGATCTCATCGTCCTCGACCCGAGGCGCACGCAGATCGCGGAACTGGCGGATATACACCTACAGGTGAGGCCGCGGACCGACCTGATCGTGTTCCTCTACATGGCCAAAGTGATCGTCGAGGAGGGACTGCACGACGGGACGTTCATCGAGGAGCGGACCACGGGGTTCGAGTCGTTCGAGGAGTACGTGCGTGAGGCGGTCTCCGAGGGGGACGTCAGGAGGATCGCCGGCGTGGACCCCGAGGACGTGCGCAAGGCCGCCGTGCGCTACGCCGAGGCGGAGCGCGGGTGCATCCTCTACTGCATGGGACTCACGCACCACGACATCGCCACCCGGACGGTCCGCGCGCTGTGCGCGCTCGCCCTCCTGACGGGCAACGTGGGCAGACCGGGCACCGGCGTCAACCCGCTCCGCGGGCAGAACAACGTCCAGGGAGCGTGCGACGTGGGCGCCCTGGCGACGCACTTCCCCGGGTACCGGCCGATCAACACGGAAACAGCGAATGAAATGTCGAAAATTTGGAGTTTCGAGGTGCCGGACGAGCCCGGCCTCAAGCTCACGGAGGCCTTCGACGCGGACGAGATCACCGTCATGTACGTAGTCGGCGAGAACCCCGCCGTCTCCGAGCCGAACACACGTCACGCGGTTGAGAAGCTCGAAAGCCTCGAGTTCCTGGTGGTCCAGGACCTGTACCTGACCGAGACCGGCGAGCTGGCGGACCTCGTGCTGCCGGCCGCCGGCTGGGCGGAGCGCACGGGCACGTTCACGGCCACCGATCGGCGCGTTCAGCTCGCGGAGAAGGCCGTGGAGCCACCGGGCGAGGCCCGGCCCGACTGGTGGATCCTGGAGGCGGTGGCCCGACGACTGGGGCTCAAGGGCTTCGGACACCGATCCCCGCGCGAGGTGTTCGAGGAGATCCGACGCGTCGTCCCGCAGTACCGAGGGATCACGTACGAACGACTCCGGAGACGCCCGGGCGGGATCCACTGGCCCTGTCCGAGCGAGGACCACCCGGGCACCCCGATCCTGCACACCGAGGAGTTCGCCACCGAGGACGGGAAGGCCCGGTTCCCGAAGCCCGAGGACGTGGAGTACCGGGAACCGGAGCGAGACGTGGACGAGGAGTACCCGCTGATCCTCACCACGGGCCGCGTGTACGCGCACTACCACACCCGCACAATCACGCGACGCTCGCGGCTCCTGAGCGAGGAGGTGCCGGAGTCGTTCGTCGAGATCCACCCGAAGGACGCGGAGCGGTACGGCGTGCGAGACGGGGAACTGGTGGTCGTCGAAACACCCTACGGCGAGTGGCGGTGCCGCGCTCGAGTCACCGATCGGGTGCGAGAGGGCACGATCTTCACGCCGTTCCACTTCGGCGAGAACGTCCTGACGCCCCACGACGTTCGCGATCCGGAGTCCGGGATCCCGGAGTACAAGTACGTCCCCGCCCGCGTCCGACCCGACTCCCGGGGGTCGGCCTCGAGGGGGTAGACACCGTGTCGAGCGTCGAGGTTCAGGTCGGCGGGTGCTACCTCGCCCGGTCCTCGGACCCCGACACCGTCAAGGAGGCCGCGTGCGGGGGCGTCGTCACGGAGCTCCTCCGGCACGCGCTGCGGGAGGATCTGGTGGACGTCGTCGTCTGCGTGGAGCGGGGCGCCGACGCGCTGGACGGTCGCCCCATCGTCGTGGACGATCCCGCCGAGGTGCCCTCCGGCTCCTACCACTGCGCACCTACCCAGCTGGCCCGGCTCGTGGCGGAGCTGCACCGGGAGGACCCCACGCTGCGGGTCGCCGTCACCTGCCGACCCTGCGACGCCCGCACCCTCGACCGGCTGGCCGAGCGGGACCTGGTGAACCCGGACCGGGTGTACCGCATCGGCCTCAACTGCGGCGGTACCTTCGAACCCCGAGTCGTGCTGGAGATCCTGGAGGAGCACGGGGTGGACCCACTGGACGTGGAGCGGGAAGAGGTCGTCAAGGGCCACCTTGTCATTGAGCTCCGCGACGGCGAGGAGATTTCAGTCTCCATCGACGAGTTGGAGGAGCAGGACTCCGGGCGCCGGGAGAACTGCCGCCGGTGCGATGAGAACATCCCAGAGCGCGCGGACCTGGCGTGCGGCAACTGGGGCGTTCCAGACGACCTGCAGGGTGAGTGGACGTTCGTCGAGGTCAAGACGGAGGACGGGCGCGACCTGCTGGCCGGGGCCCTGGACGCGGGCACGATGGAAGTGCAAGAGGCCCCCGGAAAATCGGTACAGATCCGGGCGAAGATCGACGAGGTCATGCGGAAGATGGCCCGGTCCTGGCGGGAGAAGACGCTCGATGAGGATTGGCTGACGGAGGCGATCGAGGCGCTCGACCGCTGCATCAAGTGCCGAAGTTGCCGGCAGGTGTGCCCCGTGTGCGCGTCGTGCGAAGAGGGCTGCTGGTCCTTCGCTGGCCGGGAGTCGGTGACCCCCACCCCAGTCTGGCACGCCCACATCGCCCAGTGCGTCGCCCTGTACTGCGTCGAGTGCGGCGCCTGCGAGACCGCGTGCCCCGCCGAGATTCCGCTGACCCGGATCTACAGCGTCCTGCGCGAGCGGCTCCCGGACGTCGTCGAGCGGCTGGCGGAGCCGGCGGAGGAGTAGACCGGCGACGCCCCGGTCCCTCCCCGCTTTTTCTCCCGTGCAAGGCCCACTAGCAGGTATGATCCCGACCGACGGCCTTGCGCTCCGCGCAACTGACTCTTTATAAGCATTGCCATCTCTCGGCACCCCGATTTATAAGACGGTGGTGCCTGGAAAGCGGAGCGTCAGGCCGAGTTTGGGGGACGCGCAAATGACGGACGGTCTGCTCAAGCCCGTGAAGGAAGTCTCCCCGCTCACCATCCGAATCGTGCGCGAGGGCGCGAAGACGCGGGAGCTGGTCGTGAACCTCGACCGGTGCGCCGCCTGCGGACTCTGCGAGCGGGCCTGTTCCGTGAACGCGATCACCGTCGAGACCCCTTCCGCCGTTGTGCGCAAGGGCGCCGACCCACTCGACATCGACTAGGAGACGTGCGTGCTGTGCGGTATCTGCGCCTTCGTGTGCCCGTACGACGCGATCACCTGCTCATCGACGGTGAACCGGTAACTGAGCGAGGCGTCCCCAAGCTGCCCAAGAACGTAGAGGTCGACGAGGACCGGTGCGTGTACTGCGGCGTGTGCATGCGCACCTGCCCTGTCGACGCCATCCAGGTCACCAAGCCCTACCAGGGTCACATCGAGATCGACGACGAGGAGTGCGTCGGCTGCGGACTCTGCGTAGAGATCTGCCCGTGCAACGCCCTCGAGTTCGGGCGGGACGGCACCGCCGAGAAGACCCGCATCGTCGTCAACCTCGACCGCGTCCTGGGGCCGACCGAGAAGGAGTAGGCGCCCTCCCCCACGTCCCCGGCCAATCGTTATGAATTACAAAACGATAGGTGGAGCTAAGGTGGGATGAGAACAGCGGTGAGCACGGACCGATGAAGAGGCCCCAGCCTCATCCCGACCGCCACCTCTTCCCCGGCCGCACGCCCACCCGCTCCTCCACCACATCCTCGATGAGCTCACTCCGACGGATCCGAGAGTACAGCCCCTGCCAGCCGCCGTTCTCGCCCTCCCACCACGCCTCGAACCCCTCCAACCGCTCCGACAACCACGCGCAGAGGCACAGACCGAGAAGCCGAGCCGATCGCTCGTTCCACGCCCGACGGAAACACTCCGACAACCGCTCCGCCGCCTTCCCCCAGCCCCTCCAACAACACGCCCGCCGCATCTTCCAACACAGCCAGCGCGACCACGCCGCGAACCGGGTGCACGTCCACCCGGCGGTACGCCTCCCTCAGCACGGCCGCCGGTCCCTCTCCGTCGACCCCCCAGCACGCCAGGCCCGCGATCCAGCCCTCCTTCAGCGCCTTGATCAGCGCGTCCTCGTGTATAGGATCCGTCACCAGAATCTTGGCCACGGAGACACCCCCGGCCGGGCACGGATAGCCCCGAAAATATGTTGACTGGGTCCTCTCCTCCGGGGCCGGCCCCGTCGCCGTGATGGTGCCGACGGATCCGCCAAGGTCGACGTGAGCACCTGACGGGGCGCTCACGGTACGTGTCCCAGCTTCCATCGCTCTAATTCGAGTTTCACGCCGGGAGTCTCGTGTTTCCCGTCGAGGGATTTCCTGCGGCGGATTATCCTCTTGAGGTGAGCGGAGTAATGAGCGGGCCAGCCTTCGAGGGTTCTCACGAGGAAGGGTTCGAGCCGGTTTGGGAGTTCTTCTAGGAGGTCGCGGATTCTTGGTGATTCGGAGGGTCTGGCGTCGAAGGTCAGTGCGAGCCCGCGGGCTAACAACCGTCGGGCTTTCTTGTATGGGAGGTCCGAGACCTCGGTCAGGAGGGTCTTGAGCACCGAGCGGAGGTTGCGCATTAACTGACGGGCGAGCTCGAGTACCTCCTCACGACCCGGGGAACTCGTACGGTACACGGACAAGACAGCGAGCGGGCTCTCGGTGCGCATCGTGGACTGGTGCGCGCTCGACCCGAGGGCGTACGACGAGGGGCGACGTAGGGTCGCGGCCCGAGCCTGCCCGGATCCGCAGCCGTACTGGGTCAACGGTGAGCCGTTAGTCTTCCAGACACCGACCCTGATCTTCGGAGACCGGGGCGACGGTAAATACCCGATAGCGTGGCTCCTCAAGATCCAAGCACCATCGGACAAACGGATCACCGAGCTGGACTTTCCGGAGCGATGGTGGAAGAAGGGAGGTCTCCTGTGGATACTGGCGATCACGGAGCTGGCCGAGGACGGTAGGTACTACTCGGTGTTCCCGGAAGAGGATCTGCTGTGGGATCCGTACCGGAGGGAGGGCTGCCCGTACACGCCCCACTCCGACCTGGACATCTGCACCCGGCTCGGTGTGCCTTTCGCGCTCAGGTACTACATCGACAAAGCACCCGCGCCGACTCCGGACATGCTTTGGAAGGCGTACGTACGGGGAGTACCCCCACCGGACGACGGGGTTACCACCGACTTCGGGTCCGTCCTGCACGGGACACAGTGGTACACCGAGGGCGTCTCGAAGGCTACGGAAGGTCTCAAGCTCGCACTGTCGGCGCTGACGGCACTGTACGACTCGGCGGCCAAGCGACAGGCCGAGGACCTCGGGTTGAAGGCGTACAGGGCGTACCCGGCGGTGGTCCAAGGAGTCGTGTGGTCGAGCGACTCGTCACAGCTGCTGATCTACCAGCCCACGCTCGGAGTTAGCTTCTACGATCCACCGGTCCTCGTTCGAGCGCTGAACTCGTACGCATCCGCGCTTCTGGCCGCGGCCGAGGACCTGGTGCTGAGGATCGCCCTGGGTCGACCTCAGCTCGCACCGTGGCAGTGTGACGACGCTCGGCTGGAGAACCAGCTGAGGGAGGAGTTCGTACGGAAAGTGAACGAGGAGCTAGGGCTCAACGAAGCGACCGTCAGGGACTTCACGGAGGCGATCGACCGTGGAAAAGAGGACTTCGAGAGCTTCCTGAAACGGACAGGAGTCGTGAAGGTCGACGCTGAGGTCGAAACGGCCCTGTCGACGCTCCTCGCACGCGTCTGTGGGTTGAGCACCGAGGCGACGGTGTACACCTACTACTCGATGGCCACCGGGGAGATACTCCCGCTGGTGATCACCCCGAGGGCGCTCCCATCGAAAGGTGGGGTCACAACGGGCAGCTTCTGCAGCACGCTGACGGACAACCTCAGGAAGGCGGAACCGGGCTTCACGGCGTCGGACGACCTCCTATCGACGTTCAAGTACTATTTCAACAACCCACTGATCAACGGGGCGATGGCGACGCTACTCTCGTGGGGGATAGAGTGGGCGATCATCTTGTCGGCAGGGCTCATAGCAGGCCCCTTCCCCGCGGCGGCGGAACTGCTGGTATCCGGTGCACCGTACCTGGCGGCCTTAGGTTCGTCCGCGATCATGGCGCTGCTAGACGGATGGTTGAACAACAGAACATGGGATCAAGTCTCGGAGGAGATAGCCGTGGGCGCCGCGGCCGGTACGGCGGTGTACAGGTCCGTGGGCAGGTACATCTCGAAGATATCGGAGTACGCCGACACGACCGCCTCTAAGATCATAGCGAGGTACTACGACTTTTCGTTCAACTGGAGCGCCAACTCGATCCTAGCGGCCACGTCGAACCTGTGGTTGATAGGGGGATAACGCCCGTTGTCCCTTCTTTACCAGGTCTACCTGCTGCCCCTCGCCCTTATCTACATCTTCTTCGCGTCGGTGGTACTGTGGCCGATATCGGTAGCGATAATTGCCGTTAAGTGGAGGAGGGCACGGAAGATCCTAAACGAAGCCATAGGATCAGGTACGGTGGGTCCCTACGGTGGAGTGAATGGAGAGACCGGGGTCAGACTCTCCTCTACGAAGGTAGTATGGTACTACGGGATCTTCGACTTCCCACCGATAGGCTTACCCGTCGTAGCACTACTCTCCGCTGTCGCTCTAGGAAAAGGCTGGGAGAATCTCACGGCATGCCCCGGGATACGGAACTTATCGATGAGCTTACTCACCTGGGTGTTCGTGAACTCCTGTCTTCTAGGTATCGTGGGTAAGCTGGTGTGGTACCTTAGACTCAAGAGACTAGATGTCAAGTTCATAGCCGAGTCCAAAAAGAAAGTAAACCGTAACATCATCAAGAAGATCTGCGAGAAGTACAAGTACATCGACGTGTACTCAGCTTTTAATGTAACTCTCATGATGTGGTTTTATAATATATTTGCGGGAGGAATAATAGTGTCGCTGTTTACGCTGATATTTTATCTGACTAACACCAAAACATTGTTGATACATAGGTATTACTACAACATTTTAACTGTGTCAATAAGTTTAGTAATATTAACGAACTCGGTACTGATAGGATTATGGTTTTCTAGACGTAAGTACATTTGTTCACCGAAGATACAGTCAAACTCTATTATTATATATTTAATCACAGCTATAGTGACGATCTATACATCAGTAATATCATGTGCTATGTTCGAGTACGTAATAACTGGGTCGCTTTCCTGAAGACCGGTCCGAAAACTCCTGGACACCCTCGCGATCCGGGATCGCGCGATGACCTCTAGGTCCCTCGCAACATTAGAGCTCTCACGCCATCTCCTGCGCAACCGTTGAATTAACTTCAAAGAGCTTGTACCAAGGGTACGACCGCCTGTGTGTGCGGCTGAAGATGGGGGTACACGTTTGTCGGACGACAAGCGCTCCTACGCCAGACCGCTCGGTAGGACCGCGATGTTCGTGGTCGCGTCCGGAGGGTACTACCAGCTCTACTGGTTCTACCGCAACTGGAAGGACTTCAAGGAGTACCTAGGCCGCGACGTCAACGTGGTGCTCAGAACGATCGGGCTGTTCGTACCGTTCGTCAACCTCTACCTGGTGTGGAAGCAGTTCGTGGAGATCAACGAGTTACTCGAGGAGGCCGGACTCGACCCGTGTCCGACCAAGATCCTGTACCCGGTGTGGTTCGGGTTCTTCTTCGCCGGCAACAGGGGGATTTTCCACGCCGAGACGCGGGTGGACGCGCTCGGCGCGATCGTGGCGTTGATGGTGTCCTGCGTACCGCTTCTGGTGGTGCAGAAGAAGCTCAACGAGTACTGGAGGGAGGTACAGGGGGGACTTACCCCCACGTGGAGTGTCCAAGGGCGAGCTGACGGTGGTGGCGGTGTCGTGCCTGCTGATATGGGGAGGGTTGCTGATCTGGGAGTGAACGCCCGATCCCGTCGCACCGACTCGGGTGAACCGCGGGCGGAGACGTAACCCGCGCGGAAAGGCCGGGGTCGGGTTCCACCGGTCGTACCCGGGAGCGCCGTCGGGATGAAGAGGTTATCCCACGCGGTGCCCGTCTGCCGCGCGGGGGGAGGTTGTCGCCGTGGGTGGTGGCGTTCGAGCGGCGTTCGGACTCGCCCTGGTGGTGTTGATCGCGGCCCCGTCGGCGGGAGCGGGAGCAGCGGCCGGGATGCAGGAGGACCCGACGTGGGAAGAGTGGGCGCTGAGTCACGTCACGGTGGCCGTCGCGGGCGGGATGATCTCGTTCGCGGCGGCGTACGCGCTGGCGTCGGTCGCGGAGGCGGTGACCGGTGGACACGTCGGTGAACACGAACGTGGGGAGGTCGAGGCCTCAGCCACCTCGGCCGAGGTTCCCTCGGTGTACGGGCGGGGCGCGGCGGTGGGTCTGAAGGCCGGAACGATATTGTATCCGGCGCTGCCGATGACCTCGGCCTCGATCGGGATGATCTCGGGGTACCTGATGTCCGCGGACGCGTGGAGGGGGACGTTGGGCGAGCGGACGTGCTGGCCGGGTTGGGGATCGTGGACGCGTCGATCAAGGGGCGGTCCTGCTCCCGTCGTTCGAAGTGCCGCTGTTGACCTCCCTGGTCGAAGGGGAGTGGGCCCCGTCCCACGATCCCCGGATGGGAGGCTTGGGACTCGCCATCACGGGTCTGCTGTTCCTCCTCCCGACGATGGCGACGGCGGAGGTCGTCTGGGGACCGCTGGTGGTGACGCTCGTGACGGCGTTGAACGCCTGGTACGCGGTGAAGGCGCTCTCCTCGGGCCCGTCTCCCCTGGTCCCGCTGGCGCTGCTTGAGCCGGGACTGGCGGTGCTGTGCGTCGTCTGCGAACCCGTGAGGACGTGGCTGGCGGGGATCCCGAAACTGGTGGCCGGTGCGCTGATTTGTTTGGAAGGCCCGGTCGACCGGCTCTTCCGGGTGGACGAGGTATCCGACGACGGTGACGCTCGAGCCGACGCGGGCCGGTCACCTATCCCCACCGGGAGCGCGGCCCACCTCACCTCACGATGATCCGTCGAGAGGACCGGAAGACACACGGACACCCATGCGAGCGTGACGGCAGTGGTTCGTCCCCCTCGCACACCGTCATTCGACCCTTACCCTCCGGCTTTTACCGGCCGGTTTCGGGTTGATGGGTGGGGGTCCGATCTCGTCCTCCGAGGGAATGGGTTTCAGTCGGTCGAGTCGTCAGTGCTTCCCCCGGGGTAGACTGGTGATGACCTGTGTTCCGGTGTTAAGGTTGGAAAGGTCTCAGGTTCATGGGACCGGTGGAGGAGCGTAAGACCTTGAGAGCCTTCCAATCATGCTGAAGGTGCCCACGTCGACCCGGGAGTTCTGAAGGAGCAGAACACACGTGCTGGCGTCGATTGTACGCGTGCCTCTCGGGGAGTCAATCCGGAAACGGGGTGGACGATGGGGAGAGCCGGTGTCCGATCTCTGGCGGACGGGTCTGGGGGGTGAGGGTTCTCCTCCGCGCTTTCACCTCCGTCGTACCGGTACGATCGGTACGATCAGCGGTGTCGGGACGATCCCACCGGTGGACTCCGTCGTACCGCGCTCGGACGCCGTTTCCCCTCGCTGGGGCGCGGGCCCGACCGGGGAGATCTCCATCACGACGAGCACTGGCAGGTAGCGGGTCAGGCTCAGGAAACGGGACGCCTTCCAGGTCGGGCCCGGGTCCACGCGGACGCCACCGGCCTCGACGGAGAGCCCGAACGGCAGGCCGGCCACGTCGACGATCACCGTGTTGACGTTGGCGGACCGCGAGGACGGGGGTGCCGAGTAACTCCATTCCCCGGGGACGATCCAGCGCCACCGCCCGGTCTCCGGGTCGTACACCGCCACGAAACCGACGCTCAAACCGTGGACCCTCACCTCGTACGCCGGGTTGGCGGCCGCCGGGATGGGCCACGCGAAGTACGTTCCCTGCTCTCCCTCGTGGGTCCGGCAGGTGGTCACCACCTCCAGGGTACCCAGCTGCTCGTCGTACCCTCCCGTCCCCTCCACCGGGAGGACGAAGGTCAGCTCCCGCCACCGGATCATCTTGTTCGGGAACAGGGCCTCGAGCGCGTCCATGTACGGCGTACTCCCGGAGTGCAGGTTGTAGGTCACCCACTCGATCTGATCCCTGTTACCCGGCCAGGTCACGGTCCGGACCGACACCGGCTCGACCTCGACCTCACCGCCCCGCTCGGGCTTCCACTTAGCCGTCACGAGCTCCGCATCGCTCGGCACGAGCACCTTGATGGGCACTCGGGTGCTCCCCTCGAGCCCGTAGCCGAGGACCTCGACCGTCAGGTGGGCCCGGACGGTGTTCTGGTCGGTGAGCGTCAGCTCGGTGCGCTCGGTGAGGTGGACCTTGGAGACCGGGCTCCAGGCGTCGGCGAGCGCGGACCCAGGTAGGACGAGGAGGATCGCCGCGAGGGCCGCGCCGAGCACGGTCTTTCCCCCTCACCGAGCGTCGTGGTTGCGGTCTAGCGGTCATCGCGTACGCGCACGCACAGCCGATGAAAACTCGTTAAATTGATTTTCCGGAGAGAACCGAAACCACCGAAGGCGCGGAGCCTCCGAGACGTTTCCCCGGTGGCCGTCTTCAGGAGGCACGCTACCTCGCGGCGGTGCATCGCCGGTACCGGAGTTCAGGCGAGGGACCGGCGACGCCCGCCTTGCCACGCTAACGGGGCCAGTTATGTTCCCTTAATGGGTGTCCGACCCTGAAAGTCGGGTTGAGTGCACGCCCGTACCTCTCGCCTTCTGAGACGCGGTCTTCGGATACCCTTCCGGATCACCTCGACCGGCGATGGTGGAACGGACGCGTGGGCCGAGACTGGCTCTGTCGGCCGTAACGGAGCGGATTCCCCCATCATCCATCCCGGTCGAGGGTACGACCTGCGGTAGGCTTGCCGATGAAACCGCAGCGGACGGGCGACCCGACCTCAGGAGCCGAGTTGGACAGCCATTGTATGGGAGACAGAGTATGTCCGGACGACAAGTTATATATCACGACACCGTCGCTCTCCTCCCGCTTCCATACAACTTGGGAGCATTTAAGGGGATCACGTGCCGGGGTTGGTCGGATCGCACGTGCCCATACCCCATGACCCGGTCGAACGGATCCGGGCACTCCGCGTCCTGAGGGAGGTCTACCGTCGTGGGAAGAAGCCGAGTCTCGAGGTGACCTATCGGACCGTCAACGGGAGCACGTGCGGGCCGTACTACGTCGCGAGATGGCGTCGCGACTCCCGACACAAGCGCGGGCGCACGCTCTACCTGGGCAAACCCGAGAACAAGAGTGTCCGGTTCGTCGAGTGGTTGGTCTCACTGGATCGTGAGGAGGTACTCGAGCTCGCGCGGCAGCTCATGAGGAACCTCCGCTCGGTGCTCAAAACACTACTCACCGAGGTCTCGGACTTACCATACAAGAAAGCTCGACGAATACTGGCCCGCGGGCTCGCGCTAGCATTCGACGCCAGACCCGCGGGATCTCCCGGAATCCGGGACGTGTTGGAGAAGCTACCCGATCGACTCGAGTCCTTCCTAATCAGGACCCTCGGAGGATGGCCCGCCCACTACTCGAGCTACCTGGGGAAGGTCATCCACTCCCGCAGGAAATCCCTCGACGGGAAACACGAGATCCCCGACGTGAAACTCGAATTAGAACGATGGAAGCTGCGACACGGCCGGTAACGCCGGTGAGAACGTTCATCACCTTCGGTTGCTACCCATGCGGCACTATCTGACGGAACACGATCGCCCGGGATTAGACGGTCGTTGGTGGTTCTGCAGTCCTTCGGGGTAACAACTGGGAGGAAGTACAGAGAGACCTATCCGTGCGTCCATGTGAGCTGACGGCGGATCGTCGTGCCCGCTGTTGTGTGTCGGTCGTCACCTTAGGACGTCAGGACGTCGATACTCACCTCGCGGGAGTCCTAATTCAGCTCCTCGGCGAGCTTCCGGATGGTGTCCGCGGACACGGGTTCCCGCTCCTCGAGTTCCACCTCTTCCCCCTTGTCTAGGGCACGCAGCCCCTCCGCGATGAGGTCGAGGAGCTCGACCTCGCGCTGGAGCTGCGGGAACCCGGGCCTGGGACCGCCTCCTCGGGTCCTCCGGCAGACCCTGGGGTCCCCGGCGGGGTACCCCCTCACCTTGGAGAACACGGCGTACCCGAACTCCTCGCGGGCCCTCTCGGCGAGCTTCCGCAGCTCGTCCTCGGGACCGTCCGCGATGGCCCCGAAGCAGGTCTCCTTGATCGTCACTTCGGGCGGCGAGTTCTCGAGGAGCCACTGGACGAGCTCCTTCGGCGAGACGCCGGTACCGGGGGCTAGAGCGAAGTAGCGGCTGACGTTCAAGGGCACCACCCGGTCCCCCGGAGGGCCGGCGCTAAGTATCCTTGTCGGGGTGACGCCGTTGTCGACGGTCGTACGGGCACCGGCGACGATCGCCAACGTCGGTCCGGGGTTCGACGTGTTCGGGCTGGCCGTCGACGGGTTCCACGACGTCGTGGAGGCACACGAGGCGGACGGCGTGAGGATCGTCACCGAGGACCCGATCCCGACCGATCCCGAGCGTAACACGGCGGGACGTGTGGCCCTGAGGATGGTGGAGGAGTTCGACCTGCCCGGGGTGTCCTTGGAGATCAGGAAGGGCGTCCCGATGGGGGGATTGGGTAGCAGCGCGGCCTCGGCGGTGGCGGCGGCGGTGGCTATCGACCGGGAGTTCGAACTGGGGCTCGAGGAGTCCGAGCTGCTCAGGTTCGCGGCGGAGGGGGAGCGCGCGGCTGCGGGGGAACCCCACTACGACAACGTGGCCCCGTGCCTGCTGGGCGGTTTCGTGATCTGGCGGTTCGAGCGGGAGTACGTGAGGCTGGAGGTGCCGGGAGACCTCAGGTTCGTGACGGTGACGCCGACCGGGGTGAGGGTGACCACCGAGGAGGCCAGGAAGGCCCTCAGGGAGCGGCCGCCCTCGCTGGACGACGTGGTGAACAACCTCTCGGCGGTGGCGCTGATGGTGCACGCGCTCCACGAGGAGGACGCGGAGACGTTCGCGAGGATGGTCGGATGGGACAGGATCTCGGAACCCGTGCGTAAGCGGTTCGTACCCCGGTACAGGGAGCTCCGGGAGACCGCCTACGGGACCGGAGCGCTGGGGTTCGCGATCAGCGGGGCGGGACCGACTGTCTTCGCCGTGTGCTGGCGCGAGGACGCCGAGGACGTCAGGACGGCGCTCGAGGACGTGTTGGACGGGAAGTGCGTGTCGGCCGTGCACCGGGTCTCGGACGGGGCGGAAGTGGCTTAGCCTCTCCGTCAGCGGCCTGGAACGTCCTCACCGATCGGGCGGCCGATTAGATCATCATCCGGAGAGGGTCTTCCGACGGTTCACACCGTCGTGGATCAGCGGCGGCCTGTGTCCTCATCCCTTCGGACGGCCGATTAGATCATCATCGTACCCGCGAACCAGCCGCTTCCAGCCCTCCCCCTCGACGACTTCTTCCGAGTCATCCGCACGAAAATACAGCGCGCACCCGCACTCGAGGTCGTGATCGGAGCTCACCCGCTCCTCGACGAGCTCGCAGACGCGTTCGAACAGCTCCCGACGGACGTCCGGATCGAGACTCCTCAGAAACTCGGATATTAGCCCCTCGTGACGCGCCGCCTCGACCGCGAGGTCGGGCCGGCCGATCTCGACCAGCCGGGTCACCAGGGACTCGCGGCGCGCGTCGGCCACCTTGGCGTGCGTGTTGTACGCGCCCGCCGCGAGCTTGAGCAGCTTACCGGGCATCCCGAAGATCAACACGGCGTCGAACCGCTTGACCTCTCCGTCCGCCGGGACACCGGTCTTCACGGCCTCGAGCGCCAGGTCGTACCTGCCGTGGCAGTTGACGATATCACGGGAGGGTATCCCGAGTCGTCGCGCCCGGTCCATGGTCCTGTACCCGGTGACCAGGCAGGGGACGCGTTCGACGTACCGGAGATCGCTTCGGATCGACCCCTCGATCGCCTCCTCGGAGTTCGGGTCCACCAGGCCCTTCGTCCCCAGGATCGAGATGCCTCCCTCTATCCCGTGACGGTGTGCCAGGGTCTTGCGGGCGATCTCCTCGCCGTCCGGCACCTCGATCGTGACCCTGAGCCCGACTCCGTAGGAGTCGACGAGGTAGCGCAGGTTGTCAACGATCTGTTCCCGCACGGCCTCGGAGATCGCGGGTTTCCCGGAGGGTGTCTCACCGACCCCCCTACCCGCGCGTATCTCGACACCCTCGGAACCGGTCTCCTCGACCCGGGCGGCGATGGTGACGCCCGTAGTGACGTCCACGTGGTCGTCGCTCCCGGGTTTCCTCACCCTGGCTTCGGACGGGTCTCCACCGACGCGTGAGATCCGGACGCCTATAACGGTCCCCACCGGGAGGCGGACGCGGACGGTCCGTACCGTCCTGCCCTCCAGGAGCCGGATGGCCGCGGCCTTGGCGGCGGCGGTGGCGCAGGTCCCCGTGGTGGGTCCGCGCCGGAGCACCCGGGCTCCGTCGGTCGTGATCAGGCCGGTGCGTACCAGGTACCGGGCCGTGGGGAGGTCGACGTCTAGTTCTCTCCTCACGAGCTCGAGGTCTACGGGGATCCCGCGTATCGGGTCGAGGAGGTCGTTCATACCAGGTCGGCCACCTCCTGGGGCTCGACGACGCCCTTCTCGGTGATGATCGCGTCGATGAGCTCCGGTGGCGTGACGTCGAACGCCGGGTTGAGGGCCGGCACGTCCTCCGGGGCCACCCGGACACCGCGGACGTTCTTCACCTCGTCCTCGGACCTGTGCTCGATCGGGATGTCTTCGCCGGTCTCGGTCTCGGGGTCGATGGTACTGGTGGGAGCCGCCACGTAGAAAGGTACGTCGTGGCGGTCCGCCAGCACGGCGATCTGGTAGGTCCCGATCTTGTTGGCGACGGACCCGTCCAGGGCGATGCGGTCCGCCCCCACGATGATCGCGTCGACCTTACCGCTCGCCAGCACGTACCCCACGGCCGTGTCGGCTATCAGCGTCACCGGTATGCCGTCCCTCGAGAGTTCCCAACAGGTGAGTCGTGCCCCCTGCTGCACGGGACGCGTCTCGGTCGCGATGACCTCGACCTCTTTGCTCATGTTGAACACCGCGGACCGGACGACACCGAGGGCCGTCCCCCAGTCCACGCAGGCGAGGGCTCCGGCGTTGCAGTGGGTGAGCACCGTGCACTCGTCGGGCAGTAGTTCGGCCCCATGGTCGCCGAGCTCCCGATTCACTTCCACGTCTTCCCGGAGGATCCGCTCGGCCTCCTTCCGCGGGTTTTTGGCTTCCTCCATCCTCTCGAGCGCCCAGAAGAGGTTGCGTGCCGTCGGACGTGTATTACGGAGTCGTTCGATGGCCTCTCCGTAGTCCTCGTCCCGCTCGTACGCCACCCACGCGCCCAAGGCGGCGACGGCGCCGATGAGAGGTGCCCCTCGGACGCGCATGTTCTCGATCGCTTCCGCGGCGTCCTCGTAGGACGTGCATTCACGCCAAACCTCTCGGTCCGGTAGCTCCGTTTGGTCCAGGACCTCGAACCGTGCCTCGTCCCAGTACACCCGCAACGTCAACGTTTTAAACGCGGACACGGGCTTCACCCCTCCCGATGACCGGAGCGGGATGCTGATAAGGTGACTGAGATGACGATCGGGTTATGAGGGGAGGGCGCCGGGAGTCACGATGTGATCGGGGTGTTACCATTGTTCATACTGGTCACCTCAAACTTCCTGTCTTTCAACCGGTACACGGTCACGCGGGAGGAGCTGTTCGAGACTGGCTATAACCTCGTGACCAAGCTGTTGAAAGATCCGCCTAGGCCGTACCATACCGTCAAAATCAGGGTGAACGGGAAGAAGGGGAAGGTACTGACGCACGCCGGAGAACCCGTGCTCTTCGTTTTTGCCGGATACCCAGGCGTTTCTGAAGATGCTAAGGTGTTCGTGGAGATGAACGGTAAGGAGGAAGCTATCAAACCTGGATCCACGGTTAATTTGGACTGGGAGGACCCGAACGAGGTACTCTCAAACGTTACCGGGTTCTTCGCCGGGAGCAGGTACCACTACGAGCAGAGTGTGGTCCTAGCCGGAGCTAGCCTGACCCTATCCACTGTACTACCGGAAGATCTCATCGAAAGGCTGAAGGAGCTGGGACCTCCGAAGAAGCTGCCCGAAAGAGCGGGAGGAGAGGAGTTGAAAGTCCGGAGGATGACCTCCTCTGAGGGTATCTTGAGTTCCATCAGACGACTACTCTTGAGGTTCCGGCGTCAGTAACGACGGGCATCTTCTAGCGAGGAGTACTCCACTAAAGTGCGCGTGGGATACGTCCGGGTCGAGATACCGCGTTCTTCGAGGAGGGCCACCGGGACCAATCCACCGTACGCCACGATACCCAAGCTTCTGGGCGGGAGTGGGATTCCCAAGATTTCCCCTTCAACCTTGGGAACGTCCACGATCCCACGGATGTCGGCTTTCTCGAGCTCGCGTTCGACGTGTTCGACGTCCTCCAGCGCCGCCCACGGTACGTACCTGACGTTGGCGGGGACTAACCCGGTACCGGTTTCTAGAACGCGTTCGACCTGGGTCATCCCTTTGGCGACGAACACGTGGAGAGGATCCACCGTGGATCCTTCGTACTTTATGTACTCCTGCATGCCCAGAGGTTCGCCGTCCTCGAGGTAAAGCAGACCTCCGCAGACGGGTGTGACCGGGATACCCCGGTTGATCAGAACACCGTCAATGGTGACGGAACACACCGTGAGCACGGCGACCTCGTCCTCCCCCACCTCGACGTCGTGATCCGACAGATCCTCTTTAACCGCCACCAGCGGGCTGGGCGAGATGCCAGCACGGTACGTCTCGACTACTGCGTCGAGGAAGTCGTCGAGGTGTTCCCTCTTCACCACGGAGATGTTGCAAACTACCTTCCCTTTCATGACCTCGGGATCGAAGGAGCAACGGTACGCCATCTCCTCAATGAGAGAAATGTACATACCCACGCGTTCCGACGAGGTTTCCGTCTTCAGCATCGTGAGGCCCCATTCGGTGATCTCGGCCCCGACGACCCTGTCGTTCCTCCGAACCCTTCGGATCAGTCCCCTCTCCTCCATCTTCTGAAGGCGGTACCGTATGGAACGCGTGCTGTACTTCTCACCGAACCGTTCCTCGATGAGCTCGGCGATTCGACCGGAGCCCATGGGTCGGTCCGCCTCGGCGAGTATCTTGAGGATCATCACGTCCAGCCGGTTCATTTCGTTTCAACCCCTGTAACGATAAGGTGGGTAGGAAAAGAAGGTTCCGGGCTTAGTATACGATGAACTTCTTGATCTCCCACTTGGTGACGCGCTCCCGGTACTCGCTCCACTCCTCCCACTTCAGCTCCAGCCACTGCTCCACGATGTGGTCCGTGAACGCGCTCTGCACGACCTCGTCCTCCTTGAACGCCTCCAGGGCGTCGCGGAGGTTCTCCGGTAGGTGCTCGATGCCGAGTTCCTTCCGCTCCTCCTCGCTCATCTCGTAGAGGTTCTCGTTCACCGGGTCGCCCGGGTCGATCTTGTTCTCGATGCCGTCGACACCCGCGACGGCCATCGCGGCGAAGGCTAGGTACGGGTTGCATGCCGGGTCCGGCGAGCGGTACTCGATTCGCGTGGCCTTACCCCGCGCAGCCGGTACACGGATGAATGCGCTCCTGTTCTTCGGGCTCCACGCGATGTACACCGGAGCCTCGTAACCCGGCACGAGTCGCTTGTACGAGTTCACGAGCGGGTTGCAGACGGCACACAGCGCGTGGGCGTGCTCCATGATACCGCCGATGTAGTACAGGGCGGTGTCAGACAAGTAATACTGGTCCTCGGCATCCGGGTCGTAGAACAGGTTCTCCTTACCTTCGGGATCCCACAGCGACTGGTGCACGTGCATTCCGTTGCCGTTCTCGCCGTAGATCGGCTTCGGCATGAACGTCGCGATCAGACCGTGCTTCCTGGCGATGGCCTTCACGATCTGCTTGAACGAGATGACGTTGTCGGCCGTGGTCACGGCGTCCGCGAACTTGAAGTCGATCTCGTGCTGACCCGGACCGACCTCGTGATGGCTCATCTCGACCTCGAGACCGAATTCCTCCATCGCGAAGATGATCTCACGCCGGATGTCCTCGGCGCGGTCCAGCGGGTAGAAGTCAAAGTAGCCACCCTCGTCGTGGGCCTCCACTTCACCCGTCTCCGGGTCCTGCTTGAGCAGGTAGAACTCACACTCGGGACCGCAGTACATCATGTAGCCCTTCTCGGCGAGCTCGTTCATCACGCGCTTCAGGTTGAGTCTCGGGCAGCCCTCGAACGGCTTGCCCTCCGGCCAGTAAACGTCGCAAATTATCCTCGCGACCTTACCCTCCCTCGGCCTCCACGGCAGCACGGCGAAGGTGTCCGGGTCGGGCATCGCGATCATGTCCGACTCCTCGATGTCGACGAAGCCATCGATGGACGAACCGTCGAAGAGGACACCCTCGACCAGCGCGTCCTCGAGGCGCTCCGCGGGGATCGCGAAGTTCTTAACGAACCCGTGGATGTCGACGAACTGAAGCCTGACGAACTTGACGTCCTTACTCTCAACCTGTTCCATCACTTTCTCGACCTTCTCCTCGTTCTCCTTCTGACGCTTCTTGAAATCGACCGTGTATACCTCGTCGGCCAAAGGCGACACCCCCGGAATGGATTTTCCGGCAATCCTGAGCTGGTGGCGGCCCCGCCCAGGGACTTTATAGACGTTTTGCAACCTCCGAGGCATTCGAGGGGGGTGAACATGTTCCCTAGAACCCTGATACCCTTAATCTCCGCCATTCTACTCGCTACGCCCGCCTGTGCTACCGATGTCGGGGTATTCGCGTGGGGAAGCACGATAAGGTCCGAAGGCGTCCAAAAGTTCACGGACGATATCCTCAGCACGGGCTACACCGAGGTGGCCGTATTAATCCGGGGGGTCAGCACCCCGACGCGCGTCGACACGCTCTCGGCAGTGTACTCCCAGATCAAAGCGAGGAACCCGAACGTCAAGGTATACGCCTGGATCGTGGGGTTCGAACGTAAGGACGGCTGGGACAAGCCATGGGATCCGGAGGTACGTAGGGAAATCCTTGACGCCGTGCGGTCGGCGTTACCGTACTGCGACGGGATAATACTGGACGATTCCTTCCGGTACCCGACGAGCAACCCCGTCAAGCGCGAGAAAGCCATGCAGGCCATCACCGACCTCGTACGTGAGATCTCAGAACTCGCGCACTCCCACGGTAAGGCGGTGTACTTCTGCCTACTACCGGAGAAGCCGGAGCCGTACTCCATCGACCGAGACGCGATCGCGACCTACGTGGACAAGTTCATCGTCGAGGCTTACACCGAGGAGTACGGAAGGGACGACGAGTGGCCCGTCAGGGTGTACAACCTGTACGAACGGCTCTATCCGGGTAAGGTGGCGATAGCGCTCCACGAGCTGAACGAGAGTCGTCTGGCGCATCAGCTAACGCTGCTGAAGGAGGCCGGCTGTCCGGACATATGGCTCTTCAGGTACGGAGAGGTCAAGAAGATGGGGCTCGTACGTGACGTCATAAGGTCCATCACGGGGTCCGCGAGCGGTACGTCCTTACAGTGGAGTCCGGTGGAAGGCGGACAGTTCGACCTAGCGGGCCTGCTGCTGACTGGACTGGTGCTCGGGACGTTCGGAGGACTAGTACTGGCCATCGTCAATCCGGAGCTGTTGAACTCGCTGGGACAAGCGGCGATCGGAATCGCAGAGACCGCCCAAGAATTGCTCCAGGGGGCGTTCGAAGCCGTCTCGGGAGCACTTTCGGGGATACAGGAAAAAGTATTAGGAGCGTCGGCGGAGGGGGACCTGGGTCCCATCATCGGAATACTCGCGCGAGTGGCGCTGGTGTTCGTATGGGGATGGTTACTGGCGACACTGCTCAGCATCATCTGAAACGTGCTTAACAGACGATATGCGTGCGCCAAACCGCGAGACATGAGCACTTGAGACCCTCAAGCCTGCCGATATCCTGCGTACGAGTGAACTCCCGGAGGGCCCGGGCGACACGCCGGGAACATCTCGGACAGTTGGACGGACCTCGAGGAGTTCCGGCCCCGCTCGTATCCACCAGCAGATCGACCCTATCACCTAAGGTCCCTTTCACCTTCCTAGCGACCTCCACGCAGGTCCACAACCAGGGCGGTCTGTAAAGCCCGACACGCCAAGCTTTCTCCAGCACGGTCTCCCTATGGACCGTGGTGGGGCATATCGAAATCCTAGTGCAGCCGGCTAGGTGGGCATCGACGCAGGACATATACGCGTCCCTGATGGCCTCCGCCTCGGAGAGGAAGGGGAGCTTCAGCATCACGTACGCCTTGGGGATCCCTCCGTACTCCCTTACCTTCTTCACGGCCTTGGCGAATTCACGGAAGGAAAAGCCCTTGTTCATGGACGCGCGCAGCTCGTCGTCACTGGTTTCCAACCCGATTCCCACCTCGAAGGACTTCCCGTCCAAGACCTCCGTGATCAACTCCAACCGCTCGTCCGTGATGAACTCGGGGCGAGATTCGAAAGATACCTCCGTCACCAGCTCGTTCTCGGCGAGCCGACCTAGTATCTCCCGAACGGCTTCGTCGGGCACTTCCTCAGGGTCTAAGAAGCTACCCGACGTGAACAGTTTGACTCCATGCGGTGAGTCCGGCCGGTGTCGGGAATAAGCTCGCTCGAACTGGCGTATCAGGAGCTCCGGCGGCACCCTCGTACCCGCGCCCTCGAGCGGGTAGGAGCAGAACACGCATCCTCCGGTCTCGTGGAACCATCGGCAGCCCCGAGTGGACAGCACGATCACTACACTACGATCCGCTCCCGTGACTCGGTCGGGTTGCTTCCACGCCGCCACGTACCGGTCGGGCCGTCCTCGGAACCGCACGGTAAACACCCGGACCGAGTCAGTGCCGGGCTCAATCTTCATCCACAGGATCCGCGACGCAGGCCTTTCATCACGCCCCCGGTAGCCCGAACGATCCATCCTAGTTGAATGTTGTGCGCCGGGAACGGGGGTAAGGAATTGCCACGTGCTAAGGTCTTCGAAGGAGGTAGCTTAGTCTCCAAGGATTACGAGGACCTGAAGCGTCGGTACTTCGGAACGGAGCACGGTAACGTGCTTTTCCTGGATCCTTTCGAAACTGTGTACCTGACGGAGAAGGGTGAGATCGACCCGGAGACGCCGGAAGGCGAACCCATGAGTGTGGAAGAACTGCTTTCTTTCTTCGAGCGAAGAAGGCCGGGGTTTCGGGCAGGATACGTCGTTTATCGGGATCTCACCGAGCGGGGATACGTGGTGAAGTCCGGGTTTAAGTACGGAGGTAGGTTCCGGGTGTACGAGGAGGACCCGGACCGGGAACACTCTAAATACGTGGTGAGAGTGGTCGAGCCGGACACGGAACTGTCTACCCGTGACGTACTGCGGGCCACACGTTTGGCACATTCCGTCCGGAAAGACTTCGTCCTAGCCGTCGTTGAGGACGTCGAAGAACCACGCATCGAGTACGTGATGTGGCGGTGGAAGAGGCTGTAAGGGGGACACTCCCATGGCCGAGCAGAAGCCGTACTACGGAGCCTGGCCGTGTCACCCACGAGATCTAGTCGAGGAGGGAGTGACCACCAGCGCCCGGCGGGCGAGAATAGTCCTCAGGAAGTACGTCCTGGGACAGAGTGAGGAGGAAATAGCCGAGGAAGAGGACATCTCACTGAAGTCCGTGAAGTACCACCTAGAGAAGGCCGAGGAGGAAGGCCTCATCGATTACGTGAAGGAGAAGTTCGTGGAGAGCGAGTGAGCGGGTGTGAACTCCTATACCCGAAACCCTGATCGATCCCTGGGACGTAGAAGAAGTCGATTACGAACGCCTTACCGAGGAGTTCGGCATTCGACCGATCGACGAGAAAGTCCGAGAGTTACTACCACGGCGTTTCCCACTGCTAGACCGTGGCATAGTCTTCGGGCACCGCGATTACGACTCCTTCCTCAAAGATTACAACGACGGCAAACTCGTCAGCGTCCTCAGCGGAATGATGCCCAGCGGCCGAATGCACCTCGGCCACAAGACGGTCGTCGATCAACTAGTGTTTTACCAGCAGGAGATGGACGTCAAGGTGTACGTTCCCATCGCCGACCTGGAGGCACACCATGCCCGGAACATGGACCTAGATCGGGCACACAGGATCGCCGTCGAAGAGTACGTCCTCAACTACGCCGCGTTGGGTCTCGACCTGGACCCGGATCGATGTGAGATCTACCTCCAATCCGAGAGGAAGACGGTCCAGCGGATGGCACTGTTGCTAGCGGGCCGACTCACGTGGAACACCGTGAAAAACACGTACGGGTTCACCGGCGAGACCAACATGGGCCACGCTTTCGCGCCGATCGTCCAAGCCGCCGATATACTACACCCACAGGAGATCGAGGGACCACACCGGGTTCTCGTACCCGTAGGCGTCGATCAGGACCCTCACCTCCGGTTGACTCGGGATATAGCGGAAAAGGAGGATCTGATCAAGCCGGCCAGCACGTACCACAGGTTCATGACCGGACTGACGGGAGGCAAAATGTCCAGTAGTAAACCCAACACCGCGATATTCCTCACCGACGATCCCGAGACGGCGAAAGAAAAGGTGTGGAACGCGAAGACCGGTGGAGGAGCGACGCTCGAGGAACATCGCGAGCACGGTGGCAACCCCGACGAGTGCGTGGTGTACGAACTCATGGTGTACCATCTGGCCGACCGTATCGGAGGGGACGAAAAGCTACGGGAGATCCGGAAGAAGTGTCGGGAAGGGGACATCATCTGCGGTGAGTGCAAACGGATGGTAGGAGAGGCGCTAGCGGAGATACTGGAAGAACTGGAGCGTCGCCGTGAAGACGTTCGAGACGAGCTCCCGGACCTACTATCACAGCACCCGGACGCGCCCGAAGTACCGGAGGACTGGTAGGATGATTCCACCGTTCCAAGCTTTAGTAACGTGTCCCGCCGGGTTCGAATTCCGTTGTGTCGAAGAGCTCGAGGATATACTCAAAGAGCAGGACCCGTACGCGGAGGCGGAACCTACGTACTTCAAAGGCGTCGTAGTGGTGCGATCGGATCTAGAACCGGAAGAGATCGTCGAAATGATGAAAGATGCGGACACGGATTGGGTAGCTAAGATCGTCCCCATCCACCGAACCGTACGCGCCGACCTGGACGTGATGAAACGCACGGCCACGATCCTAGCGCGACGGAAGCTGGACGAAAACACGTCGTTCGCAGTACGATGCCGAAAGCGGGGCCAACCACCGTTCGGACAGCGAGAGGTCGAGGTGGAGGTAGGTGCGGCGGTACAGGAGGCGACCGGCGCCCCCGTGGACTTGGAGAATCCCGACTACTACGTCTGGATCGAGGTACTACAGGATACCGCCGGGATCTCAGTGGTCCCTCCGGATCTCATCGTCAGCAAAGAAGTCAAGCGAGTACGCAAATGGAGTCCCGGGATGAGACCTATCTCCAGAGCTCAGCTCAAACTCAGGGAGCTACTGAAGCGCCATCCGTACATCGTACGGGAAGGTTCCGACGTGATCGACCTCGGGGCCGCACCGGGTGGTTGGAGCTACGAACTGGCGAGAAGAGTAGAGCCAGGGACAGTATACGCCGTAGATCCGGGGGACTTACACCCGAAGGTTCTCAAGCTCGACAACGTCGTACACCTCAAGAAAAGGGCCGAAGAGCTAACCGAGGACGACATCGAGGGTCGTATCAGGTTGGTCACGAGCGATCTCAACAGGATCCACACCGAAGCCACGGAGGTCACTCTCAGCGTCGCGGACGAATTCCTCGAGCCTGGGGGATTCATAGTACAGACGGTGAAGCTGGCCGTTGACCCGTCTACCGGGGAATACGCCGCGCCGGACGTGGAGACGGCGGTCTCAGAAGTCGAACTCGAATATGAGCGCCGCGGGTACGAGATACTGGCTATCGAGCGCTTGAAACGGAATACACCCAACGAGCGGACTCTAGTAGCTCGGAAGGTGTGATCAGCGTTCCGGCCGCTGTTTCGAAGGATCTCACGGCGTGACAGCTCCGTAGCGACAGCCTCGAGAAGTTGGGCCCGCGAGGCCTGACTCCCGCTCGACCCGAGCGTCATCGTCCTGTACTCTCCTATCTGCCCTTAATTCCTAGTTATCCGGTCGGCGTCGTGAGTCGGGGACTGATCGGATTCGACTCCGCTTGAAGTCGCCGGTGACACGGGGGTCATGCGCCTGCTGAAAGCCGGTGACAGGATCCAAGGGCCTGGATGGGAGGGAAAGGTCACGGCAGTGTTGGACGTGGACGGATGTCGGGTAGTGATCACGAGCTCGAACCCCGAGAACGTGCCGAAGCGCGTCCGAGGTGGCGGAACCGTCTGTGAGCTCGCGTTCCATGACCCCGTCGGTGGGTTCGCGGCATACTGGGTGGAACCGGATCACTCGGAGGCAACCGATGTAGGATCACCGGAAGAGGGAACGTGTGCCGTTCATATCGGGAACAGGTGGATACTAGCCGAGGTGTTGGAGGTAGGTCGACGAGAATTGAGCATCAGAATCCCGAACGTGGCGATCCCCGGACCTGGCGACGCAGGCGCCCCGGTAGCGCAAAACGAGCGGGTAGTGGGCATGCTCTACATGTACTTCCTGGAGGACGATTGCGTGGGTCGCGCTGTCCGGATGGACGTGATCGAAGAGCGAACCGAGCGAGCTCTGAAGCGCCTGAGGGGGCGTCAACGTGCCCGTAGTATTCGACCTTGAAGGCCCGCTGTCCCCGATGGACCACGCTTACGAGGTCATGGCGCGCTGCGTTCCCAACGGTCGGGAGATCTTCGAGGTCATCAGTTTCTACGACGATGTGGTGTACTTCGAGGAGCAGCGGGAGGGATACGAGCCGGGGACCACGTTGGCACTCATCGTCCCGTTCCTAGTGGTTCACGGCGTCACTGAAGACGACCTTCGAAGGGTTTCGGAAGATGCTACACTCACCCCCGGTGCTCGGGAGACGATGAGGGAACTCGATGCGACCCCGTTCGTAGCTTCCACGAGTTACGAGCAGCATGCCATGCGTATCGCCGGCCTCGTCGGCATCCCACGCGGACACGTGTACTGCACGGAGATGCCGCTAGATGACGCTCCGGAACCCTCAGAAGAGGAGCGGCGGCTCGTGCTCGAAATGGAGCGGGAAATACTGAGGAAGTTCTACCCGCCGAGCGATGCCGACAAAGAGGAGCTCGTCGAGAGTGTCGACGACTTCTTCGGGAGGCTCTCCGAGACCGAGCTCGGGGAGTTCTGCTCTAAAATAGAGGTAGTAGGCGGATCTCGGAAGGCGAGGGTCGTAGAAGAGGTCGTGGACTTAGAGGATGCCGATGTTTCCGAGATCGCGTGCGTGGGTGACAGCATAACGGACGTGGACATGTTGAAGTTCGTGAGGAAACGGGGCGGACTGGCGGTAGCTTTCAACGGGAACGAGTACTGCATACCCGAAGCGGACGTTGCCGTCGCGGCACCGTCGCTGTCCGCCGTATTGCCCATCCTCGAGACGTTCTTCGAGGAAGGGAAGGACGAAGCCATGGAACTTGCGGAGGAGTTCGAACCGGAAGGGGAAGCGCGAGTACTGAACGTGAACCGGGCACGACAGCGCGAGCTTGAAGAGTTCATTAGGTACTCCGAGGCGATGAGAGAACGCGTACGCGGCGAAGCCGGCAAGCTCGGGTGATTCCTTTCAGCCACCCTCGGGACCTTCGGCGTCCGAGCGGTACCTTCGGGCCCGCTCCAAGTAATACCGGGCCAATCGTGCGCGGAACTCCCTCAAGTTCAACGGCTTAGGCCGATGATCTTCCATTACGATCGCCCTGTCGGCAGCGGCGGTGAAGTCGTCGAGAACGCCTGTAGCCGCGACTATCGTGACGCCCCGGGATGTGATCTCGTCACGCACCTCCACGAGAGTGCGGATACCTTCGAGTTCTTTGGTAAGTACTCCCGGCACCAGTAGGTTCACGGCGGCCTTGTCCTCGTCGATGAAGAGTATCTTGGCTCCTTCCTCCAGGGCCCGCTGGATCTCCGCGGCCATCTTCATCGAACCGCTGGCGAGGCCACGGACGTTTTCAGGTGTCCCCTCGTATCCGGGCGGTAATTCCCGGAAAAACAGACTCACGTCCTCACCGTTCATCCTCTTGATGCCCGCCTCAGCCTTGGCGGTGCGCCGAACCGTGATCACGTACTCACGACCGTCTCCTGGTGCATGATCGTCTTGACCCGCCTCCACGGCGTTGACCAGGGTAGTCTTGCCCTGTGCGTTGGCTCCGGCGATGGCGAACAGTTCTCCCTCGTAAATCGGTAGGAAGCGCTTTCGCTCACCGGTTCGGGGGAGCTCGATTTCCAGCGGGACTAGGTCCGCATCGGGGTCCTCAGGAACCTCGAACGGGATGTGAGGTTCGGGCTTGGGACCGGCTATGCGGTGATGTCGACGGACGTCCGTCAACCTGCGAGCGGGTCGCGCCCCGTCTCCTATCAAGGCCACTACTCGCTTCCCTCGATGTTCGATCTCACCTCTCTCCAGCCGCTCCCGAAGCTCTCGCTGATCGAGAACCACGTCACACGTTCGGAGGATTTCCTTCCGGGGAATCTCCCGTACGACTTCTCGAAGCGCGTCCAGTGCTGCGTACACACCGTCCAGAACACGTTCCTCCGACCAATCGGGCGGGAACAACATCCGCACCGTTAACAGGACTTCCCGTGACCGGCGCAGAACACGGTTAGACTTCCCCGGCATCCA